>JAJUJZ010000160.1 GCA_029265075.1 Gammaproteobacteria bacterium
AACGGCAGGCCTTTGTGGCGCGGGTTCGCAACGGTTATCAGCTGAGTGAAGTGGCTCCGGGCAGCCTGGCTGCCATCGCCAGTTACGATCTGCAGCAGGAGGTCGAACGGATCCTGCGTGGTAAATGTGCCGTCGGCCAGGGCGCCCACTCCGACCGTTGCCGGATCGACGGCCGCCCGGTCAATGAGTGGCTGGCGGAGCCGGCCCAGATCGGCCGCTTTCTGCAGACACTTGAAGCGCGAGGCTGGATCAGACGCAATGCTCCTCCCGCCGCGAGCCGGTTCTGGCACCTGCTGCAGGGCGATGGCGCCCGTATGTTCGGCGTTTTCGACCGTTATGAACTGACCGTCATTGCGGACTGGATCAGGAACGACCGCAGCAACAATGGACGGCCCGCATCACGGCAGCGTCAGCAGTGGCACCGCGCTACTGGCACCCCCGGGCAGCGCACCGGCTGTGTAGCAATCAATGACTTCAACCACGACCAGCAGCAGCTGCACCGGCGGCTCGCCGCAGCCGGCTCCAGCACAGCCGCGATGCAGCACCTGATTCCGCTGATGTCGCCTGTTTACCATCACACGCCACTCGGACTGCTGGCGACACGCTATTTCGTGCAGCTGTTCCGTCACGGCCATCTGGATCGGTTCAGTGCCGAGGACGCCGATGACTACCATGCGCTCCATTAAGCGTGCCGGCTGGTGCGGGCCCTATACCGCAGCACTGCTCGCCCTCGGCCACTACCTGAAACAGGCAGACTACCGGTTCACGACGGTGACGCCCGCTACGCATGCTCGTATCAATCAACGAGCTGGGAACGAGCTCGGCAGCACCCTGACCGATCTGTTTGGCTGGAACCGGGTCTTTGCGGAATCAGCTGTGGAGAGCCACCTGTTCAGCCTGATGCTGGACGCAGACATCCTGGAGCGCAGTGAGCGGGGCTGGCGCAGCAAGCTGCGCGCCGCCACGCTGAATGGCGAGCTCTACTTCCATTCCGCGTATCCCACTGCGGCGGTCGATTCGGTATTTTTCGGCCCTGACAGCTATCGGTTTGCCGCGCTGCTGGAGCAGGAGCTCGACAATTGCAGCTTGCCGCCACAACGAGTGGTCGACATTGGCTGCGGTGCGGGTCCGGGGGCATTGACCGTGGCAAAACGACTGCCGGCCGCCGAAGTCATTGCCGCTGACATCAATCCGTCTGCGCTGGTGCTGTGCCGGACCAATACTGCCCTCGCGGCAGTGGGGAATGTCACCTGCTGTGAGAGCAATCTGCTGCATGAGGTGAACGGCGAGTTTGATCTGATCATCGCTAACCCGCCGTATCTGGTCGACGCTGACCAGCGCGCCTATCGGCATGGCGGCGGAGCACTGGGTGGCGCGCTGTCGTTAGCAATAGCAGAAGCTGCACTGGGACGTCTGCGCAGCGGCGGTACGCTGATGCTGTATTCCGGCTCCGTCATCGTCAACGGTGACGATGCGCTACTGCACGAGATCGAACGGCTGCTGGAGGCATGGCCGCAGGTCGAGTGGCGTTACCGGGAACTCGACCCCGATATTTTCGGCGAAGAGCTCGAACACGGCCCTTATACGATAGCAGATCGCATTGCTGCGGTAGCGCTCACCCTGACTCGCAGAGGCTGACGTCAATGATCACTCCTGCGCGGCGTTCTGAAGATCGCGCTGACGCGCCTTGCCCGCGCGCCACATCAGCCACCAGCTCACCGCGGCGCCGATCGAAACCGCCAGAATCAGCAGCGATGCGAGTGCATTGACTTCAGGGCTGACCCCGAGCCGGACACTGGAGAACACCACCATCGGCAGCGTGGTTGACGATGGTCCTGCGACAAAGCTGGCGATTACCAGATCATCCAGTGACAGCGTGAACGCCAGCAGCCAGCCAGCCGCCAGCGATGGCGAAATGATCGGGAGTGTCACCGAAAAGAAGGTGCGGATGCGATTCGCCCCCAGATCCATGGCCGCTTCTTCCAGCGATGTATCCATTTCCCGCAGGCGCGAACTGATCACGATGGTGACGAAGGCCACCGTGAAAGTAACGTGCGCGATCCAGATAGTGAGCATGCCCCGGCCGCCGATCCAGCCATCCAGCGCCACGAACAGCAGCAGCAGCGAGAGACCGGTAATCACCTCGGGCATGACCAGCGGCGCCGTGATCAGTCCGGAAAACAGGGTTCGCCCCCGGAACAGCGGGAACCGGACCAGTACCAGCGCAGCGGCCAGGCCGAGCACGGTAGCTGCAGTCGCGGTCAGAAAGGCGATCTGCAGGCTGCGCAGGGCGGCCGCCATCATCTGCTGGTTCTGGAACAGCGCCACATACCATTGCATCGAAAAGCCGCCCCACACCGTTACCAGGCGCGACTCGTTGAATGAATAGACGATCAGGCTGATCATCGGCGCGTAAAGAAATACAAAGCCGATCAGCAGGAACAGTTTCGCCGTTGTGGACACTCGCACGTTACTCATCGCCTGGCAGCCTCCAGCTCGCGTCCCTGATAGTGGTGGAACAGCATGATGGGAGCGATCAGCAGGATCAGCATTACCGTCGCAACAGCCGAGGCCACTGGCCAGTCACGGTTGTTGAAGAACTCCTGCCACAGCACCTTGCCGATCATCAGGTTGCCCGGCCCGCCCAGCAGCTCAGGGATCACGAACTCGCCCAGTGCCGGAATGAAGACCAGCATGGAACCGGCGATGATGCCAGCCCGCGACAGCGGCAAGGTAATAGTAAAGAATGCGCGCCAGGGCCGTGCACCGAGATCGCTGGCCGCTTCAAGCAAGCGCTGATCATGCTTCACCAGGTTGGCGTAGAGCGGCAACACCATGAATGGCAGGTAGGCGTAGACCACACCGATATATACCGCTGTGGCCGTGTTCATGATCGCCAGCGGCTGGTCAATGAGTCCCAGCCACAATAGAAAATTGTTCAGCAACCCGTTGTTTTTGAGGATGCCAACCCAGGCATAGACCCGAATCAGCAGCGACGTCCAGGAGGGCAAGACTACCAGCATCAGCAGCACGTTGCGGGTAGCCGGATCCATGCGCGCGATGGCATAGGCCATCGGATAACCGATCAGCAGACAGAGCAGCGTCGAAATTGCTGCAATTTTAATCGAGCTGAGATAAGCACTGACGTAGAGCGCGTCCTCCCACAGATAGGCGTAGTTGGCCAGGTTGAGGTTGATTGTCAGCACCTGATCGACGTACTCCACCAGCTCTGTGTACGGCGGCATTGCGATCGCCGCTTCAGAGAAGGAGATCTTGAGCACGATCAGGAACGGCACTGCAAAAAACAGCAGCAGCCACGCGTATGGAATCGCCGTGATCAGCCAGTGGCGCGGCGGCAGCCAGCGCCGCCAGTCGCGCGAAACGTTGCCCTTCATGCCGTCAGTACCACGCCAGCATTGTCATCCCAGTGAACCCACACAGGCTCGTCCCAGGTGAAACGTTCGTTGGCCCACCGCACATCATTGACCAGCATGGCGAGCACTTTCTTGCCGGTTTTCAGCCGCACGTGGTAAACCGAATGCGTGCCGAGATAGGCGATATCCTCGACCACGCCTGCACTCCAGTTATATTCCCCTGCCGGCTGCGTTTTGCTGAGCGCTACCTTTTCGGGCCGCACCGCCAGTGCCATCGGCATTTCACTGAACCCGGTGACGCCGTGGCCAACCCTGATCGGTCGGTCAAGCTCGGGCGAGAGGATGGTGCAGTGGTCAGCCTTGTCTTCGTCCATTACGCCTTCGAAGATGTTGACCGAGCCGATGAACTCCGCCGTGTAGCGACAGTTGGGCTGCTCGTAGATATCGCCGGGCGTGCCGATCTGCATGATGCGGCCCGAATCCATGATGGCAAGACGGTGCGCCATGGTCATCGCCTCCTCCTGGTCGTGAGTCACC
>JAJUJZ010000077.1 GCA_029265075.1 Gammaproteobacteria bacterium
GATGGTGAACGGCTGCATGCCGAGACGCTGGCGCGTCACGCCAGCGGCGATCACCAGAGTGACGTTCGCGAGCTGGTGCGCATCGATGCGTTCGATCAGGACTATCCCGCCATCAACCGTTTGCTGCCGGTGTGGCGCGTCCGGTTCGACCGCGACGATGGCCTTACTGCCTATGTCGATACGCGAGGCGACCGGCTCGCCACGCTGCAGGATCATCCCAAACGGGTTGCGCAGACTCTGTTTCGCCAGTTGCACAATGTCGCCGCGCTGGAGGCATTGCCGTGGCTGCGTGTGCCGCTGATGCTGACGCTGCTGGCGGCAGCGCTGATCGCCGTCGTCACCGGCCTGCTGGGGTTCTGGCGGGAGTGGCGGCGCAGCCGAAGCCGCCGGCGCAGCGGCAACCAGCCCCGGCGCCCGTTGACGGCCCGGGATCAGCATCGCTATCTGGCACTTGGGATCGCCATCACCACCCTGGGCTTTCTGGCCAGCGGGGGCTGGCATCTGCTGCATGGCGTGCGCCAGCCTGCCCCGCCCGCGCCGTCACCTTCCCGCTTTGTCACCAGCGAGCTGGGCGATGCACTGCCGCCGGCACCTTTTCAGCTGGTGAGGGTGGATGGCACGCCGTGTTATCGGACTCCGGAGCGCGGCGCACCCGCCGGCCCGCATCACCATCACGGTGCCGCGCCGGCGGCGCCAGAGCCCGTGCTCGCCTGCTGTGTGGACACGGCCACCGGCGAGCCCCTGCCGGCGGCCGAGCGACGCCTGGCGATAGCGCTGGCGCGTTACCACGCTGGCAACTCGACCGCACCGGTGACAGCGGCCCGGCCCGTGCTGCAGTTCGATGATGACTACGGCTTCGCCAACAAACGCTTGCCGGTGTGGCAGGTGCGTTTTGGTGACGACCCGACCCGCTGGTATGTGGAGACCAGCAGTGGCGCTCTGGCGCTGCGGGCCGATGGCGCCAGTGCCGCCGAGGGCTGGGCGTTCTCCCATCTGCATAAATGGCAGTTCATTGCGCAGCCCGATCTGCGCGATGCGCTGCTGATGCTATGTGCGGCGCTGCAGCTGGGAGTGGCGACGCTCGGACTGCGGCTGTTTCTGCGACGGCGGGCGCGCATTGCTGGCGCCAACGGCACCCTGCAGCAGCGCAGCGCTGACCAGCTGCCAGGCTGACTGGATGGCATTCAGCCGCTGCAGCGGTCCGACGCAACCGCCCGGACACAGAAATAAATTTGCTCCTGCATCCAATTTTTTGGATAGTGCCGCTCTGCTTTCAGGGAGATCGGCATGACCACACTTATCTGCGGCTCAGTAGCCTTCGACAACATCATGGTGTTCGGCGACCGCTTCAGAAACCATATCCTGCCGGACCAGATCCACATTCTGAATGTGTCGTTTCTGGTGCCGGAAATGCGCCGCGAGTTCGGTGGCTGTGCCGCCAATATCGCCTACAGCCTGCATCTGCTGGGCGGCAACCCCACCATCATGGCAACCGTCGGCGCCGACGCGCAGCCCTATTTCGAGCGCTGGCAGACGCTCGGCCTCCGCACCGACGGCGTGCGGGTGGTCGAGGAGACACTGACCGCGCAGGCCTTCATCACCACCGACCTCGACGACAACCAGATCACCGCCTTCCACCCCGGCGCGATGAACTTCTCGCATCTCAATCATGTGGCAGATGTGCCCGATGCGACGCTGGGCATCGTCGGACCCGATGGCCGTGACGGGATGCTGCAGCATGCGCGCGAACTGGCCGCTGCGGGGATTCCGTTCATCTTCGATCCCGGCCAGGGGATGCCGATGTTCTCGGGTGAGGATCTGCTGCAGTTCATTGAGCAGGCGACGTACTGCGCGGTGAACAGTTACGAAGCGCAGATGCTGACCGAGAAGACTGGCCAGTCACTGGCCGAGCTGGCAGCCCGGCTGGAAGCGCTGATCATCACGCACGGCGCCGAGGGGTCGGAGATTCTGGCTGGCAGCGAGCGCTATCGCATTCCGTGCGTGCCTGCCGATGCCGTGGTTGACCCCACCGGCTGCGGCGATGCCTTCCGCGCCGGCCTGCTGTATGGCATTGCCAATGGCTGGGACTGGCAGCGCACTGGCCAGCTGGCGGCGGTAATGGGTGCTATCAAGATCAGTCATCGCGGCGGCCAGAATCATGCGCCGTCACGCGATGATATCGCCGCCCGCTATCAGGCGGCGTTTGGCGAATCGCCCTGGTGAGTGCGGCGGCCATGGCGCGCGCCGCCGACTGATTACAGCCGCAGCCGCGCCAGCTGACGCTGCAGGCCCGCCGCCAGTTCGCGCAGCTCACTGCTCGCCACATCGGTCTGGCGCACCGTTTCGCCGGACACGCCATGGGCATCATGAATGCGCGTGATGCTGCCGTTGATCTCCTCGGCCGTTGCCGCCTGCTGTTCAGCGGCACTGGCGATCTGCATCGCCATGCCGCTGATGGTGGAGGCTGACCTGGTGATTGCGGCCAGCGCTGCGCTGGCACGATTCGATTCCTCCACCGGGCGCTGGGCCGCCAGCGCACTCGCCTCCATCTGATCCATGGCGGAGCGGGCGCCGTTCTGCAGCCGCTCGATGATTTCCTGAATCTCCTGCGTCGAGTGCTGGCTGCGCTGAGCCAGCGTGCGCACCTCATCGGCCACTACCGCAAAGCCGCGGCCATGCTCGCCAGCCCGTGCGGCCTCAATGGCAGCGTTCAGCGCCAGCAGGTTGGTCTGCTCGGCCACGCCATTGATCACATCCAGCACCCGGCCGATGCTGCCGGCGTCCTCCACCAGCCGCTGCACCACGGCGCGGGTCGCGGTCAGCTCTTCCGCCAGCGCGGCGGCAGCGCGCGCGGTTGATTCCACCACGGCCTGGCCATCGGCCGCTTCGAGCTCTGCATCATGCGTCGCCTCGGCAGTACGGGCTGCATGGGTCGCCACCTCCTGAACGGTGGCGACCATCTCATTCATGGCGGTGACCACGGACTCGATCTCGCTGCGCTGCTGATCGAGACCAGCACGCGCCGACCCCGTGACTTCCCCCAGGGTGTTGCTGGCGGTGGCAAGCTGATCGCCAGCCGCGGCCGCCGCCGCAACCGCCTGCTGCGCCTCCTGAATCAGATGGTTGAAGCGTCGCGCCATCAGCGCCAGCTCATCATTACCCTCCTCCGGGAGGCGCACAGTGAGGTCGGCGCCATTGCGCACTGCACCTGTCAGCGTGGTCATTGTCTGCCGCAGCGGCTGGGTGATGCTGCGAATCATCAGCAGGCTGCAGATGGCCAGCACGGCCAGCGCCACGACTGCAGCCACCGCCGGTGCCAGCAGCTCTTTGCGCACTTCAGCGGCGATGTCATCGGGATAGACGCCGCTGGCCACCACCCAGCCCCAGGGCTGGAACAGCCGGGTGTTGGCCAGCTTGTACTGCGGCTCGGTCTCACCCGGGCGCGGCCAGAAATAGTCGACCGAGCCGACACCGCGGGCGCGGGCTGAATCGACGATTTCAATCGAGATGCGCTTGCCGGTGACGTCCTGATTACCGGAGGTGTCCCTGCCCTCGAACTGTGGTGCGGACGGGTTGAGCACCATGATGTAGTCGAGGTCGATAACCAGCAGGTAGTTGTCGCCGAGATAACGGATGGTGCGGAGCGCCTGCCGCGCGCTCTCCTGCGCGTCTGCGACGTCCAGATCGCCGGCCTGCACCCGCTGGTGATAGCTATCGAGAATATTGAGCGCGGTGTCGAGCGCGATGTCGACGCTGTTCATCTTCTCGGTGAACAGCCGCTCGTTGACCATGATCCCCATCCAGACCGCAAAGGAGATCACACCGATGCCGAGGACAGTACTCAGCAGCCAGATCCGAACCGCGATGCTCAGCTGGCGAAACCAGGAAATCATGGTCGTATCCCATTTTTTGGTTGTATGTCGAACAGCGCCCTTACCACACCTGAAGCTATAGCAGAGCTGGAGGAAGTCGCAACTTCGGAGGCTCGCGCAGGCGGACCGGGAAACTACATAAAAATATTTGGATGTGCTTTGACGATCTGATACATTGGCCGCCATTTCCCGCGAACGCGGCGGTTCGGTCCGCCTCGCTCTGACACCGCCACCAGCTCGACTCCCAAGGAGCCCAGCATGTCTGAATACGCCGTCTTTACCTCCGAGTCAGTGTCCGAAGGCCACCCTGACAAGATTGCCGACCAGATTTCCGATGCGGTCCTTGACCGTCTGCTCGCCGAAGACAAGCTGGCCCGGGTCGCCTGCGAGACGCTGGTAAAGACCGGCGTCGCCATCGTCGCGGGCGAAATCACCACCAGCGCCTGGGCTGATCTGGAAGAGCTGGTCCGCAAGGTGATCTGCGATATCGGGTACACCTCATCCGACGTCGGCTTCGACGGCGCCACCTGCGGCGTACTCAACATCATCGGCAAGCAGTCGGTGGATATCGCCCAGGGGGTGGACCGTTCGCGGCCCGAAGATCAGGGTGCCGGTGACCAGGGGCTGATGTTTGGCTACGCCAGTAACGAGACCGACGCGCTGATGCCCGCCCCTATTCAGTTCTCGCACCGGCTGGTGGAGCGTCAGGCCGAGGCGCGCAAATCAGGCCTGCTGCCGTGGCTGCGCCCCGACGCCAAGAGCCAGGTGACCTGCCGCTATGAAAACGGCAAGGTGGCTGCGATTGATGCGGTGGTGCTGTCGACCCAGCACAACCCCGACGTCAAGCAGGCCGATCTGCAGGAAGCAGTGATGGAGCTCATCATCAAGCATGTGCTGCCGCCTGAGCTGCTGCACAGCGGCACCCGCTTCCACATCAACCCCACCGGCAGCTTCGTCATCGGCGGCCCGGTGGGTGACTGCGGCCTGACCGGGCGCAAGATCATCGTCGACAGCTACGGCGGCATGGCCCGTCATGGCGGCGGCGCCTTCTCCGGCAAGGACCCGTCAAAGGTCGATCGCAGCGCCGCGTATGCCGGCCGCTACGTGGCCAAGAACATCGTTGCCGCCGGGCTTGCCGATCGCTGCGAGATCCAGGTCTCCTATGCCATCGGGGTGGCCGAGCCGACGTCGATCTCGCTCAACACCTTTGGCACCGCCCGGATTCCGGAGGCGAAGATCGTCGAACTGGTGCGCCACAATTTCGATCTGCGTCCCTATGCCATTTCGAAAATGCTGGACCTGCTCCACCCGATGTATCAGCCGACTGCCGCCTATGGTCACTTCGGCCGTGAGCCGCAGGAGATGACCTACCGCTGGGAGACGATCGAAAACGGTCGCAAGGTCGAGAAGAGCGAAACCTTCACCAGCTTCCCGTGGGAGCGGACCGATCGTGCGGCCGCGCTGCGTGATATGGCCGGGCTGTAGAGCACGAAAAATGTCATCACTGGCGCGCGGGAAGCCGGCTACCGCGATCGCCGGATCCCCGCCTGCGCGGGGATGACGGGAAGCGAGAGCAGGGATGGCAAAGAGCGAGAGCAAGGACGGAACGAGAGCTGGGCTCGCGCGCAGATGCCCTCCACCTCACGGCGAACCGACCGGGTTCGCCGCTAACAACTTTTCGGAGAACACCATGACCGCTGCAGTTCAGACCACTCAGACACAGGATTACAAAGTCGCTGATATCTCGCTGGCCGAGTGGGGCCGCAAGGAGATCATCATCGCGGAAGGCGAAATGCCCGCGCTGATGGCGCTGCGAAAAAAATACGGCCACTCCAGGCCGCTCAAGGGTGCCCGGATTCTTGGCTGCATCCACATGACCATTCAGACCGCCGTGCTGATCGAGACGCTGGTCGAGCTCGGTGCGGAAGTGCGCTGGTCGTCGTGCAACATCTTCTCGACGCAGGACCACGCCGCAGCGGCCATCGCTGCCGCCGGCATTCCGGTATTTGCCTGGAAAGGTGAGACCGAAGAGGAGTACGAGTGGTGCATCGAGCAGACCATCCTCAAGGATGGCAAGCCGTGGGATGCCAACATGGTGCTGGACGATGGCGGTGACCTGACCGCGATGCTGCACCAGAAATATCCGCAGATGCTGGACAAGATCCACGGCATCACCGAGGAGACCACCACTGGCGTCCACCGGCTCCAGGAAATGCTGCGCGATGGCACCCTCAAGGTCCCGGCCATCAACGTCAACGACTCGGTCACCAAGTCGAAGAACGACAACAAATATGGCTGCCGCCACAGCCTCAATGACGCCGTCAAACGCGCCACCGACCACCTGCTGGCCGGCAAAAAGGCACTGGTGATCGGTTATGGCGATGTTGGCAAGGGCTCGGCTCAGTCGCTGCGTCAGGAAGGGATGATCGTCCGCGTCAGCGAAATCGACCCGATCTGCGCCATGCAGGCCTGCATGGACGGCTATGAAGTCGTCTCACCCTATATCGACGGCATCAACGACGGCACCGAAAACAGCATCGACAAGGCGCTGCTCGGTACGCTGGACCTGGTGGTCACCGCCACCGGCAACATCAATGCCTGCGACGCCAACATGCTGAAGTTCCTCAAGAACGGCTGTGTGGTCTGCAACATCGGTCACTTCGATAACGAGATCGATACCGCCTTCATGCGCAAGAACTGGGAGTGGGACGAGATCAAGCCGCAGGTGCATAAGGTGTATCGCGACCGCGCCACCAACGATCACCTGCTGCTGCTCTCGGAAGGGCGCCTGGTCAACCTCGGCAACGCCACCGGCCACCCGTCGCGGGTCATGGATGGTTCCTTCGCCAATCAGGTGCTGGCGCAGATCTACCTGTTCGAGCGCCGTTTTGCCGACCTCGAACCAGATCTGAAGCCGGCCGCGATTACGGTGGAAGTACTGCCGAAATCGCTGGATGAAGAGGTGGCAGCGCACATGGTCCGCGGCTTTGGCGGCGTGGTGACCCAGCTGACCCCGGAGCAGGCCCGCTACATCGGCGTGAAGCCGGAAGGTCCGTTCAAGCCCGACACCTATCGGTACTAAGCCGTCTCCAGCCGGTCACTGGCACTGCCGGTGACCGCGCGCACTATCGCCTCCGCGGGCACCGGTCCCGCCGGCAAATTGCCCTCCACCCGCACCCATCTCGCTTGCCTGTAAAGCAGCTTCCGCTGGGCAATCATGGCGCGTTACGACTATTCCGGCTGCTGCGCTGCCGGCACCTCTTCACTGGCGGATGCTGCGGCATCCGCATCGGGTGCTGCCAGCTCCGCCTCGGCGATCCACTCCCGCCACACCGCTACCAGCACCGCCAGTATCACCGGTCCGACAAACAGACCGATCAGGCCGAACGCTGCCAGCCCCCCGAGCACGCCGAACATTACCAGCAGGAACGGAATGCGCGTGGCGCTGCTGATGACAATGGGACGGACCAGATTGTCGACCCAGCTCACCACCAGCGTGCCCCAGAGCAGCAGGGTAATGCCGCCGACCGTGTCGCCTTCCAGCAGCAGCCAAACGGCGATCGAGCCCCACGCGAACGGCGTGCCGAACGGGATCATGGCGATCAGCGCCGTCAGCATGCCGGCCAGTACCGGCGCCGACAGTCCTACCCACCAGTAACCCAGCGCCGCGACGATGCCCTGGGCGATGGCGGTCACGACCAGCCCCCACACCACAGCCTTGGTCATGCCGGCCATGGCGGTGAGGTAGCCGTCGATGCGCGGCCCCAGAAAACGGTGCAGTACGCTGTGCACCTGATAAAGGAGCCGCTCGCCATCCCGATAAATAAAGAAGACTGTCACCAGCGCCAGCGCCAGCTTGACGGCATTTCGGCCAACGCCGCCGACGATGTTGAGCAGCCAGTTGACGCGATCCCGCATCCACGCCAGCAGCTCGTCACGGATCGCTTCCGGGTTCCAGGGCGTGGTTTCGAGATACTCGCGCAGCCGTTCACCGATCCACGGCAGCTGTCCGATCCGCTCAAGAAATGGCTGGACGCCCTGCGCCAGCTGCGCCTGGACGGCCGCATAGGCATGTCCCACCTCACGCTGCAGCAGCCCCATCAGCCACAACAGCGGCAGCACCACCGCCGTTGCCAGCAGCACCGTCATCACCAGCGCGGCCAGCGTGTGCTGATGGCGCAGGGTGCGCCGCAGACGCTCGTAGAGCGGCCAGGTGGCGAAGGCGATGATAGCGGCCCAGGAAGCCGGAATGATAAACGGGCTCAGCACCGCCCAGCTGAGCAGCAGCAGACCAGCCAGCATTACTGACGGAATAATGTGGCGTACGGTGCGTTCACTGACCATCGCGCGTCTCTGCAAAGTAATCCTCCAGACTCTGCCGCCGCATACTACGGCAACCGTCGCCTCCGACGCCGGGGGCAGCCGGCCCGGGCTGCCCCGTATGAGGGAAGTGTAACGGAAGCAGAGTACACAACCGGCAGCTCGGCCGCACGGCCTGCGTGGCTGTAGGCCCCGGCCCCTGTGGTATCCTAACGCCCGCTTTTTTCACTTCGCTTATTCGGCTCCGCTCGAGGTTATTTCGCGATGCCCCAGTACCGTTCCAAGACATCCACCGCTGGTCGCAACATGGCCGGCGCCCGCGCACTGTGGCGCGCTACCGGCGTCAAGGATGGCGATTTCGGCAAGCCCATCATTGCGGTAGCCAACTCCTTCACCCAGTTTGTGCCCGGCCACGTCCACCTGAAGGATATCGGCCAGCTGGTCTGCCGTGAAATCGAGAAGGCAGGTGGCATCGCCAAGGAATTCAACACCATTGCGGTCGACGACGGTATCGCCATGGGTCACGATGGCATGCTTTACAGCCTGCCGAGCCGCGACATCATCGCCGACTCTGTGGAGTACATGGTCAACGCCCACTGTGCCGATGCGCTGGTCTGCATCTCCAACTGCGACAAGATCACGCCCGGCATGCTGATGGCCGCCATGCGCCTCAATATCCCAGTGGTGTTCGTTTCGGGCGGGCCGATGGAGGCCGGCAAGACCCGTCTGGCCGAGCACAAGCTCGACCTGATCGACGCCATCGTCATCGGTTCCGATCCCAACGCGACGGATGCCGAAGTCGAAGAGTTCGAGCGCTCTGCCTGTCCCACCTGCGGCTCCTGCTCCGGCATGTTCACCGCCAACTCGATGAACTGCCTCACCGAAGCACTGGGCCTGAGTCTGCCGGGCAACGGCACCACGCTCGCCACCCACTCCGACCGTCGCCGTCTGTTCGAGCGTGCGGGCCAGCTGATCGTCGACATCACCCGCCGCTACTACGAGCAGGAGGAGCTGTCACTGGCGCCGCGTGAGATCGCCAATTTCAAGGCGTTCGAGAACGCCATGAGCCTCGACATCGCCATGGGTGGCTCGACCAACACCATCCTGCACCTGCTGGCCGCAGCGCAGGAAGGCGAAATCGACTTCACCATGCGCGATATCGACCGGTTGTCGCGCAAGGTGCCGCAGCTCTGCAAGGTGGCGCCCAACACCCAGAAGTATCACATCGAGGACGTCCATCGCGCCGGCGGCGTGATGGCCATTCTGGGCGAGCTGGCCCGCGGCGGCCTGCTGCACACGGATGTCGCCACTGTGCACTCACCCACTATGGGAGATGCACTGAAGCAGTGGGACATCATGCAGACTGACGACCCGGCCGTGCAGGAGTTCTTCCGCGCAGGCCCCGCCGGCATTCCCACTCAGGAAGCCTTCTCGCAGAGCACCCGCTGGCCGAGCCTCGACGCCGATCGCGCCGAAGGGTGTATTCGCAGCCTTGAGCACGCGTTCAGCACCGAGGGCGGCCTCGCTGTGCTCTACGGCAACCTGGCGCCGGACGGCTGCGTGGTGAAGACGTCAGGGGTCGACGACGAGCTGCTGGTGTTCGAAGGCCCTGCCTTCATCTGCGAGAGCCAGGAAGATGCTGTCGATGCCATCATCAACGATCGCGTCAGGGCAGGCGATGTCGTAATCGTCCGTTATGAAGGCCCGCGCGGCGGTCCCGGCATGCAGGAAATGCTCTACCCGACCAGCTTCCTCAAGTCCAAAGGGCTGGGCAAGGCGTGCGCGCTGCTGACGGACGGTCGCTTCTCAGGCGGAACCTCAGGCTTGTCGATCGGTCATGTATCGCCAGAGGCAGCCTCTGGCGGACCGATCGGTCTGATTGAACAGGGCGATATCATCCAGATCGATATCCCGCGCCGCTCCATCCAGGTAGCGGTCGACGACGCCGAGCTGGCGCGCCGCCGGGCAGCCATGGATGCACGCGGAGCTGATGGCTGGAAGCCGGCCCAGGAGCGTCCCCGCAAGGTGTCAGTGGCTCTGAAAGCCTATGCGCGGATGGCGACCAGCGCCGACAAGGGGGCGGTACGCGATATCAGCCTGTTAGAGTAAGACCGTCCGCATCGGCGATGCCGGTCGGCGGTGGTGGGACGGTCGCCCGGACCGTCCCTCAACAATCACCTCGAGACCCACGAACATGTCGGCGCGTCGCGTTCCCATCGCCGTCAAGCTGACGGCGGCCATCGTCACCGTCATGCTGGCGGGCATGGCGATCCACGCCTCGCTGACCATTCAATATCAGCAGGAACTGGTGCGCAGCCAGATCAGTGAATTCGGTCAGTTGCTGGGTGCGCAACTGGCACAGGCGGCTACTGCGCCGCTGTTCACCGATCAGAATCATGAACTCGCAGCACTGGTCACCCGTTACGCACAGAACCCGCGGGTGCTCGGGGCTGCAGTCTACGATCGCGACGGCAAGCTGGTCGCCGGGGCCGGCTCCTACCCCGACTATGAGCGCCTGCCCGCCGCCGGCAAGGCACGGGAGATGATGCTGCCGGAGCGCGATGTACCCCGTACGCTGGTGGCGAGCCTGATCGTGGCCGACGAGGTCAGTTTCCGGGGCGCCGTCGCTGGAACGGTCGGTATCGCTCTCTCCCAGCAGGCGCTGCAGCATGTACGGCGCCAGATCCTGATCTACAGCGCCATCGTAACGGCGATTCTGGGCGCTGCCTTCTGCGCCATCGCGGGCTGGCTGGCACGGCGGCTGGCACGGCCAATTCACACGCTGATCGCCGCCACGGCAGCGGTGCAACAAGGCCGCTTCCGTGAGGTGGTCGAAAAGCGCAACGATGAATTCGGCTCGCTGATGGACGCGATCAACGACATGGGTCAGGGGCTGGTGCGTAAAGGGCAGGTCGAGGAGCTGATGCGGCAGCTGCTCGATCGCGACATTGCGGACAAGCTGCTGGCCAATGTCGAGCCGGTGCGCATGGGCGGTGAAAAGGTCCGCGCCACTGTGCTGTTCGCCGATATTGTCGGTTTCACCAGCCTGTCCGAAAAAATGTCACCGGAGGAGGTCAACAGCTTCCTCAATGAATATTTCTCCTATCTCGATATCTGTGCGCGCTTCTATTTCGGCACGGTCGACAAGTTCATCGGCGATGCGGTCATGGTGCTGTTCGGTGTGCCGCGCAGCGATCCGGAGCATCAGTATCACGCGCTGGCCTGCGCATTGCTGATGCAGCGCCTGATCGTACGCCTCAATCAGCAGCGTGCCGCCCAGGGCCTGCCCTGCGCCACCCTGCGCATCGGCCTCAATACCGGCGATATGCTGGCCGGTCTGATCGGCTCGCGCATGCGCATGGAGTACACGGTGGTTGGTGACGCTGTGAACCTTGCATCGCGTCTCTGCAATGAAGCGGAAAGCGGTCAGATCATCATCGAGCAGAGCGTGTTTGAAGAGGTGTCGCAGAAGCATCCGCTGGTGGTCACCGATTCGTGGGAAGTCGAACTGCGCGGCAAGAGTGCACCGATGCGCGTCTACGCCATCAGCGGTATTGCACATCAGCATCCGCTGGTGGTCGACCGGCTGATCGACGACGTGCTGCAGCGAGGTGCCACAGGCTGATGCGTCGCGCCCGCCTCACTCTTGCTACAGTGGTCGCACTTGCCACCGGCTGCGCCACCCTCCAGCCATCTGCTCCCTTCGATGTCACCATCTGGCGCGAGCAGGTCGCCGCAGCCCATTTTCGAACGGCCGAGAATACGCTGACCCAGGCTGCCCTGCCTGAGGAGCAGCGCGAGGAACTCCACGAAGAGCTGACACAGGCGGTCGCTCGTTACGAAAACGATGTTCTGACAAAGCTGAATCAGCTGGCCGAGCGACGCCAGTTCAACCGTGCTGATCAGCTCATTCTCGAGGCACAGGCGGCCCTGCCACGATCCGAAGGACTGGCCCGGTTTCTGGCTGATTACCAGACATTGCGCGCCGCTGAAGAGCGCGCTTACCTCAATCGCCTGCTGGTGCTCCGCGGCGAGCACCTGATTGCCGAACGCAAGCATATCCTGCCGCTGCGCGCCTTCGCCGGCTCGCCAGCCGCGCGGCGTCATATCGAACGTCACGACGAAAGTGTGCGGGAGGTGGCCGCTCAGCTGGCACGTCAGGGGCAGGATGCTCTGGCTAACGGCAGGCTGAACAATGCCGTGCGCTACCTGAGCCTGGCA
>JAJUJZ010000130.1 GCA_029265075.1 Gammaproteobacteria bacterium
AGCAGTCGCGCGACGCCTGCCGCCTTCAGCTCCTCGTCGAGGAACTGCCGGATCTGCTGAGCGGATTCCATCTTCAGAATGGCATCCAGCAGCTGCTGCGCTTGCTGCATGGAGATGGAACGGATCACAGACTTCACCTTGGGCAGGTTGGTGGCGTTCATGGACAGCGTGTCGTAGCCCATGGCTATCAGCAGGATGGCTGCGGCCGGGTCGCCAGCCAGTTCGCCACAGATGCTGACGCGCTTGCCTTCGGCATGACCGGCCTCGACCACATGCCGGAGGGCGCGCAGTACTGCCGGATGGTAGGCGTGGTAGAGATCGGCGACCCGAGCATTGTTGCGATCGACTGCCAGCAGATACTGAGTCAGGTCGTTGGAGCCCACCGACAGGAAGCTGACGCGGCGTGCCAGTTCGCGGGCCTGATAAACCGCAGCCGGAACTTCCACCATGACGCCGATCGGCGGCAGTTCGATCGCCAGTCCCTCCTCCAGCAGCTCCTGGTGTGCGCGGTTGATCAGCTCGAGCGCTTCGTCGAGCTCCGGCACATTGCTGATCATCGGCAGCATGATCTGCAGATTGCCCAGCTCCTTGCTGGCTTTCATCATTGCCCGCACCTGGACCAGAAAGATTTCCGGATGGTCCAGCGTGACCCGGATGCCGCGCCAGCCAAGGAACGGGTTCTCTTCCTCGATGGGGAAATAGGGCAGCGATTTGTCACCGCCGACATCCAGCGTCCGCATCACCACGGGCCGCGGGGCAAACGGCAGCAGCTGTTCGCGATAGATGGCGCGCTGTTCTTCCTCGGAAGGAAAGCGTTCACGCATCAGGAACGGCACCTCGGTGCGGTAGAGGCCGATGCCCTCGGCGCCGCGATCGAGCGAGCGCGCCACATCGGCCATCAGGCCGGTGTTGACCAGGAGCGGAATACGGTGGCCGTCGGTAGTCTCGCACGGGAGGTCGCGCAGGGCTTCCAGACCGCGCGAAATCTGCTGCTCTTCAGCGCAGATTGCTTCGAACTGTGCGCGCACCTCAGGTGGTGCGTCATAGAACACGTGACCGTTATAGCCGTCAACGATCAGCTCATGGCCGTCCAGCTGGGTGAATGGCAGATCAAGCGCACCCATCACCGTCGGAATACCCATGGAGCGCGCAAGGATGGCAACGTGGCTGTTGCTTGAACCCTGCACCGAAACAAGGGCGACCAGTTTCTCCTTCGGCACTTCGCCGAGCAGCGAAGCGGTCAGCTCTTCGCCCACCAGAATGGTCTTGTCGGGATAGTAGACCGGATCGGGATCGGTGGTCTGCAGGTAAGCCAGCAGACGGCGGCCCAGATCCTTGATATCGGCGGAACGCTCCTTGATGTAGGGGTCGTCCATCGCCTCGAAGGCGCGCACGTGAGACAGGATGACCTGCGCCAGCGCACCCTGAGCCCACTCACCTTCCCGGATCCGGTCGACGATCTCGCCTGCCAGCGCCGAATCGTCGAGGATGCGCAGGTAAACGTCGAACAGTGCCTGCTCCTGCGGCGCCAGGCGAGACGCGAGGCGTTCGCCCAGCTCTTCGATGTCGGCGCGCACCGCGGCGAGACTGTTGAGGAAGAAGGCGACTTCTGCCTCGGGGTCCGCGCACGGGCGGTGTGGCACTGAGTAAATGTCAGCAGTAGGCGACACCACCACCGCTTCGCCGATGGCCACGCCAGGTGCACCTGCCACGCCGATGAAGCGGGCGCCGCTGCGGGCTTTGGTACCAGCGCGGGCGTTGGTCACATAACCAGTGGCCTGTGCATGTGCGATGACTCCGGCGAGCTGAGCCGAACAGGTAACCAGAAAGGCTTCTTCGTGTTCGTCGAAGCGGCGCTGTTCGACCTGCTGCACGACCAGTACGCCAAGGACGCGGCGCTGATGAATGATCGGTACGCCCAGAAACGAGGCATAACGCTCCTCACCAATACCGGGCAGAAAGAGGAAGCTGGGGTGTGATTCGGCGTCTTCGAGGTTGAGCGGCTCTTCCCGGGTGGCCACCTGGCCCACCAGCCCCTCGTCCGGTGCCAGACTGATCTTGCCGATGAAGTCGGGGTTGAGGCCCTCGTTGGCCATGAAGAAATAACGACCGGACTCGGGGTCTCGCAGGTAGACAGAGCAGACTTCGGTGCCCATGACCTCGCGCACGCGATGCACGATGATGTCGAGCGCACTCTGCAGATCGCGGGCGCTGTTGACCTCCTGCACTATGCGGCGCAGGGCGTCCAGCATGGTCACTTTCGCGGGCACGATGCTATCCGCTGCTGACGAGTTTGCTGTGGCGCATGGCGAGCTCCTTCATGGCGCGGCGATAGACCTCGCGTTTGAACGACACCACCTGACCCAGCGGGTACCAGTAGCTGACCCAGCGCCAGCGGTCGAACTCCGGACGGTGACCGCCCCGGGTGAAACTCACCGCGTCGTCCTCAGCCAGCATTCGCAGCAGAAACCACTTCTGCTTCTGACCGATGCAGACCGGGCCGCGTTCGACCTTGCGCACCAGCCGTTCCGGCAGGCGGTAGCGCAGCCAGCCGCGGGTGCAGGCCAGCAGCTCGACCTGATGCGGCAGCAGGCCTACCTCTTCATGAAGCTCGCGATACAGCGCCTCTTCGGGCGACTCGTCATCATTGATCCCCCCTTGCGGAAATTGCCAGGCGTCCTGGCCAACCCGTCGTGCCCACAGCACTTCGCCGCGGGCATTGGCCAGCACGATGCCCACGTTGGGGCGAAAGCCATCCGTGTCGATCACCGGAGTACGCTCGCTATGATGAGGGGAATTTGCAGGTATTGTTCCACAACTGCCAATGTCGGAACAATCGCGATGCAGCGAAATACGGTCGCGGTTATGCTATGCCGCCCGGCACTGGGTGCCGGTGTTTCCAAAAGCCATCAGACCGGAGAAACAGAGTGCGTCTCGCCATTTTTGATCTCGACAATACGCTGCTCAACGGCGACAGCGACCATGCCTGGGGGCAGTTTCTGGTCGACAAGGGAGTCGTCGACGCGGATGTCTATCGAGAGGCGAATGACCGCTTCTATCACCTTTACCAGCGCGGTGAGCTCGACATCCACGCCTACCTCGCCTTTGCGCTGGAACCGCTGACCCAGCACCCGATGGAGCAGCTGATGCAGTGGCATAACGAGTTCATGCGCGAGGTCATCGCCCCGATGCGGCTGGCGAAAGCCGATGCCCTGCTGGCACAGCATCGTGAGCAGGGCGACTTTCTGCTTATCATCACCGCCACTAACGATTTCGTGACCCGTCCCATTGCCGAGTCGCTGGGCGTGGATGAGCTGCTGGCGACCACCTGCGAGCTGCGTAACGGGAGCTACACAGGTCGCATCGTCGGCACAGCGACCTTCCGTGAAGGCAAGGTGACGCGCCTGCAGGAGTGGTTGCAGGAGCGCGGTTTCAGTCTGGAGGGGAGCTATTTCTACAGCGACTCACAAAACGACCTGCCGCTGCTGGAGATGGTTGACCATCCGGTTGCCGTTGATCCCGATCCAACACTGCGCGCACTGGCTGAGGAGCGCGGCTGGCCGGTGATTTCACTGCGTGATGCCTGAGCCTGACAGATGCGTTGAACTGCGAAATTCACCTGCAGGAGCCGACCGCGCCGGCGAACCAATGCGGCCAGCCGGTTAAGGTGTCAGCACGCGGCAGAAAACACTTTTCAAATAGGCCGTTTCCGGGATGGCTGGGTGGACCGGATGATCCGGCCCCTGGCCGTGCTGTTCAAGTATCTGCACATGACGATCGACATGACGGCCGGCGGCCCGAATCAGGTCGACGAGCTGTTCGCGGGTCAGATGGAGCGAGCACGACGCCGAAACGAGCAAGCCGTCGCGGCTGAGCAGGCGCATCGCCAGCTCATTGATGCGGCGATAAGCCTGCTGTCCCACCTTCTGGTCCTTGCGCCGCGGGATGAAAGCAGGCGGGTCGAGGATGATGGTATCGAACCGCTCACCGCGGGCGATCAGGTCGCGCAGCACGGCGGTGGCATCACCCTGAACGCCGTTGCAGCGATCGGCAACGCCGTTCAGTTCGGCATTGATGCCGACCCGCTCCAGCGCAGGACCCGAAGCATCGACGAATACCACCTCGCTGGCACCGGCCACCGCCGCCTGAATGCCCCAGCCGCCGATGTAGGAGAAGACGTCGAGCACGCGGCGACCGGCCACGTAGTGCGGGAGACGCGAGCGTGCCACCCGGTGGTCGTAGAACCAGCCCGTTTTCTGCCCTTCCTGTACGCTGGTGTGGAAGCGGCAGCCGTTTTCAATGACCTCGATCTCGGCCGGCACCTCGCCGTGAACCACTTCGACACTGCTCTCCAGCTGTTCGCCGGCGCGCACGCGCGAGTCGTTACGGAACAGGATTCCGCGTGGCGCCAGCACCTGCACCAGCGCGTCGATCACCGCATTCCGGACGCGTTCCATGCCGGCAGTATTGAGCTGAACTACCAGGTAGTCACCGTAGCGATCCACGACCAGGCCCGGCAGCAGGTCTGCATCACCGTACACCAGGCGGTAATGCGGGGTATCGAACAGACGTTCGCGCAGACTCAGCGCGACCTGCAGGCGGTGGACCAGCAACGATTTGTCGAGCAGGTGGTCGCGGCTGATCAGGCGAGCTGCAATCAATGTATGCGGGTTGACGTAGGCGATGCCGAGTGGCTTTCCGGCAGGGTTCATCACCTGCACCTGCGCACCCGGCTCGAACTCACGGAGGGGCGAGCGGCTGGTATCGATTTCGTTGCTGTAGATCCAGAGGTGGCCCGCCTTGAGGCGGCGCTCGGCCTGGGCAATGAGATAGAGCGGCGGCAGCGAGGCAGTCATGGCGATGGGGTTCCGTTGATGGGGCGGGCAGCGGGCGGCCCAGGCTGCGCCGGGCCAGCGGGCCGAGCGCAGTGTCAGATCAGTGTATCGCGGATGATCGCTGAGCGTGGGACACAGCGATCGGGGGCGGCGGCAGACGCGTTATTCCTCGCACTGCTCGTCGTATTCTTCTGCATCCAGCAGCTTGTCCAGCTCGCCGAGCTCAACGGGGCGCAGGCGATAGAACCAGCCGTCGTGGTAAGGGTCGGCATTGACTTTTTCCGGCGCATCCTGCAGCGCCTCGTTTACCGCGATCACCTCGCCGCTGATCGGGGCGTAGATGTCGGAGGCGGCCTTCACCGACTCGACGACGCCTGCTTCCTGGCCGGCTGCCAGCTCGGCGCCCAGTTCCGGCAGCTCGACGTAAACCACATCACCCAGCGCGTTCTGGGCATGATCGGTGATGCCGACGGTGACGGTGCCGTCGTCTTCGAGCCGGGCCCATTCATGGCTGCTGGCGTACTTCAGATCATTCGGGGTCTGGCTCATGGGAGCTCCTGGGCATGCACGGAATGACGGCATTCTAACGGCGCAAAGCCGAAAAACAACTGCCGCGACGGTGGCTGCGTGGCAACGAGCGGGCGTGCAAGGGCGCTGGCCTCTTCGGCCGGGTAAGTAAGGCCGGCGCTGCGGGCAGTACTGCCGCGCTGTCAGCCCAGCCCCATCGCTTCGCGCATCACCAGCCGTTTCAGCGGTCCGGCCTGGTCGACCAGCCGCAGGCCGGTGTTGCGTAGCAGCCGCACCGGCAGCTCCGGGCGCGCGAACAGCTGCTTGAAGCCTTCCATCGCCGCCAGCATGGCGAGGTTTTCGCCCTTGCGACGGCGCTGATAGCGGGCCAGCGTGGCGGGGTATGCGGGCGGCAGGCCACGTTCGGCAGCGCGCAGCAGCTCTTCAGCCAGTACTCGGGCGTCGCTGAAACCGAGATTGACGCCCTGCCCCGCCAGCGGATGAATGGTATGCGCAGCATCGCCGATCAGGGCGACCCCGGGCGCTACATAGTCATCGGCATGACGGGCGCGCAGCGGGAGCGACGCCCGCGGTCCCGCCGCCACTACCCGCCCCAGACGCTCTTCGCTGGCGCGCGAAACCGCAGCCGCAAACGTGTCATCATCCAGCTGCAGCAGCTCGGCCGCATGCGCCGGTGAGGTCGACCAGACAATCGAGCAGTAATGCTGTCCGG
>JAJUJZ010000089.1 GCA_029265075.1 Gammaproteobacteria bacterium
ATGTCGCGCTGCTCGATGCTGAGGGACACTACATCGGCTTCTTCCGCGCGCCGCTCAATGTCGAGCACATGGTCCGCGCCTATCAGGCGGTGCGGACGGCCTGGTGAACCCCTCCGCTCACGCGCGCTGACCCCGCCCGGCTACCTGTCCGCTGCTGTAGGAGAGCACGAACAGCAGTGCAGCAGCAGTGACAATGGACGGGCCCGTCGGCGTATCCAGCCACCAGGAGCCCGCCAGCCCCGCCGCCACGGCAATCACGCCAAGCGCTGCCGCCAGCAGTGCCATCTGTTCTGGCGTGCGACTCCACGGCCGTGCTGCATTGGCCGGAATGATCAGCAGTGCCGTCACCAGCAGCACCCCCACCACTTTCATTGCCGCTGCCACCAGCATCGCTACCGCCACCATCAGCAACAGTCGCAGTCGCGTCACCGGGCGGCCGTTCACAGCAGCCAGTTCCGGATGCACAGTAATGGCGAGCAGCGCATCCCAGCAGAGCGCCAGCCCGGCCAGCACCACTGTCGTCATCGCCGCAATCAGCCAGAGATCGGCCGGTGCTACTGCCAGCAGGTCGCCAAACAGATAGCTGTTGAGATCGATACGGGCGCCGTCGAACAGACTGATGGCGACCAGCCCGAGCGCCAGGCTGCCATGCGAGAGAATGCCGAGCAGACTGTCTGTGTTGAGCTGTGGGTGGCCCTGCAGCAGCGCCAGAATAGTGCCGATGGCAACCGCCACACCGAGCACCGTGAGCCAGGGGTCGACTGCCAGCAGCAGTCCGAGAGCGGCGCCAAGCAGCGCTGAATGAGCGAGCGTATCGCCAAAATAGGCAAGCCGCTGCCAGACGATCAACGAGCCCAGCGGTCCTGCCGCCACGGCGACGCCGCAACCCGCCAGCAGCGCGTAAAGCAGAAAATCAGCCATGGTTGTCGTCCTTCGGGGCGGTGGCTGCCGGGGTGTCGTGCTGGCACACGACATCGCCATGCAGATCGTGGCGGTGATCGTGATGATGCTGGTAGAGCGCAACGTTACGGACAAACCGGTCGCCGAACAGTGCGCGGTAGGCGGGATCGTTGCCGACCTGCTCCGGGTGACCTTCGCAGCAGACATGCTGGTTAAGGCAGACCACATGATCGGTCTTGGCCATCACCCAGTGCAGATCGTGAGAAATCATCAGCACGCCACAGCGGTGGCGATTACGCACTTCCGCGATCAGTTCGTACATGGCGGTCTGGCCCGCCAGATCGACGCCTTGTACCGGTTCGTCCAGCACCAGCAGGTCGGGCGTGCGTAACAGCGCCTGCGCCAGCAGTACCCGCTGCAGCTCGCCGCCAGAAGCGCTCTGCAACGGCAGCGCGCCGCGCTCCGGCAGCCCCACCTCGACCAGCGCCTCCACTACCGCAGCGCGGCTGGCACCGCCCAGGCGCAGGAAGCGTTCTACGGTCAGTGGCAGCGCGGCGCTGGTGTGCAGTCGCTGCGGCATGTAGCCGACCCGCAGCCCGGGGCGACGCCAGACACGGCCCCGCGCCGGTATCTGCAGCGCCAGGGCCAGCTTGATGAGAGTGGTCTTGCCGGCGCCATTGGGTCCGATCACGGTGACGATCTCGCCCCGCCGCACCCGCAGGCTGACCTGGTCGAGCACCGTGCGGCCGGCAAAGGCCACCGAGGCATTGTCGACTTCCAGCAGGGTTTCTTCAGTCACGCGCGGTCCCCTTTTCGGCCTGCTGACAGTTGGGGCAGAGGCCCAGTATTTCGACTGCCGCGTGTTCAGCACTGAAGCCGGCGGCGCGCGCCGCCTGGTCGAGCGCCTGATCAATGGCGTCGTTGTCGAGTTCCATCGCGGTATTGCATTGCCGGCAGATCAGAAACTGGCCCGCGTGTGCGTGGCGTGGATCGCTGCAGCCGACATAGGCGTTCAGGGAGTTGAGGCGGTGCACCAGGCCGAGTTCTAGCAGGAACTCGAGCGCCCGGTAGACGGTGGGTGGCGCCGGCCGCCGACCGCTCTCGGTCTGTCCGAGCTGATCGAGAATGGTGTAGGCCCCAAGTGGCTGATGGCTCTGCCAGATCAGCAGCAGCACTTTCTCCCGCAGCGGCGTCAGGCGCGCACCTGCCGCGGCGCAGAGCTGGCGCGCGGCCGCCATCGCCTCCTCGATGCAGGCGGCGTGGTCGTGGTCCCGATAAGCCGGGTCAAAATCATGTGGCATAGCAATGTCCGGCAGAACGAATGTTATACTATTGCACCTTTTTCCCCGCTCGGCCATTTTCAGATGTTCACCCCTCTTCTGACGCGCTGCCGCTCCTGTCTGCGCCAGATCTTTCGTGCCGCCCTGCTGCTGAGTCTGATTGCACCAGCGCTGGCCGCTGATCCGGTGCGGCTGGTCGCCACTATCAAGCCACTGCAACTGATCGCCCAGGCGGTGGCCGGTGACACGCTCGCGGTAGAGCTGCTGATCGATCCCCGGCAGTCGCATCACGATTATCACCTGCGCCCCTCGGACCGGGCGCGGCTGGCGCGTGCTGATCTCGTGCTCTGGGTGGGACCGTCGCTGGAAGGGTTTCTGACGCGCACCATGCGTTCGCTCACCCCGGCGACGCGGGTTGTGATGCTGGGCCCCGAGCTACCGGCGCCGGCCCACCAGGAGCACGGCACCCGTCATCATCACCATCATGGTGAGCTCGCGCAGGATGGCCATATCTGGCTCGATCCCGCACGGGCCGTGGCCATGGCGCGCCAGATTGCCGCTGAGCTGAGCGTGCTGATGCCGGAGCAGCGTTTACAGTGGCAGCACAACAGTGAGCGATTCGCGGAGGCGATGGCTGAGCTCGATAAGGAGTTTGCGGAGCAGTTCCAGGCACTGGAGCAGCCGCGTAGCTATCTGGTGATGCACGATGCCTATGGCCATTTCGAGCGTCACTACGGACTGCAGCGGACGGCTACTTACAGCGCCACGCCCGAGCAGCAGCCGGGCGTGCGCCACTTCAGCGCACTGGCGCAGGCGATCGATGCTGGCAGGATTGGCTGCGTGTTCAGCGAGCCCCAGTACCGGGCCGCAGCCCTGGAGCGTCTGGTGCGCGAGCGCAGCGACATTCGGGTGGTAGAACTCGATCTGATGGCGGGCGCGCAGACTGTTGAGCCGGACGGCTTTGTTCGCTTCTACGCGAGTTTCGCACAAGCCTTCCTGAGCTGCCTGCGCCAGTAAGTGCGCATAAAAAAAGCCCCGCGCCAGAGGCGACGGGGCAAATAAAAGAGAGAGGGCTGAAGGGGTAAATCCGGGTGATGCGCCCAGCGGCGCATCGGATCACTGCATTGCGAGCTGTTGCAGGTCCTGCTCCATACGCGCTTCCAGCTTCTTGCTGAGGTCGACCGCAACTTGCTCCAGGTCGGCACGCGCAGTGTTCAGATACTCGGCAGCGCTCCTGGCCGGCACGGTGTAACCGCGATCCGACAGATCAGCCATTGCAATCAGGTTAGCGGGTGCTTGCTCAACCGCACCTTCTGCATGAGCCAGCCCGGTCAGGGCGGCAGCGGCGGCGAGTACGAGTAGAGAACGTTTCATGTGCATGCCTCCTTGGTAGGGCAAAGGACCGTGGTTAGCGCCGACTTTTGGCCGGTTTCACCGAGTTGTTACTGACTTGTTACGAATGGTAGCGCAGCACTGAAGGCTTGACAAGAGATAAATAAGAAATTTTTGTTACCTTGTGGGTCTATTTTTTAGGTAAAGACCCCCATGGAGTTCCAGGTGCGTCGTTTATCTATTTGATTTTAATCGTAATTATTAATCTTTTTGCTCGTTACCAGGAGCATTAGGTCGGTAACACTTTTTACAGGCTGGAGGAATATTGCGCGACTCAAATCCGACTTCTGTCGGTAACAATGGACTGCGGCCAGGGCTGCGGAGAGGCGCGCCGGAGCCGCAGCAGTGCGAGCATGGATGCCGGGTCCTTGCCCTGTCGCGGGCGCCCCTGCTCCGCATGCATCTGGTCGGCCAGTCGTGATACCCAGAATCGCAGCGCTGCCAGTCGCAACGCCGCTGGCCACCATGCCTGCTCTGCCGGCGTCGGCTGGCGGACGGCCGCATAGGCCTGAAGCATTGCGCCAGTCAGCGCAGCGTCAGGCTGCGAGTCAGCCACGCACCAGTCGTTGATGGCGATCGCGAGGTCCAGCAGCAACGGGCCGGTCCCCGCCATGAAGAAGTCGATAATCGCGGTGAGCTGATCGCCTTCGAACAGCGCGTTATCCCGGAACAGGTCGCCATGAATGATCCCGTGCGGAAGCTGACTGAGCGCGGGGCGTGCCGCCGCCAGCCACGCCAGTTCCTGGCTGAGCTGGGCGCCCGTGTCTTCCGACCGCGGGTCGTTGGCTATGTGAGCGCTTACTTCTGAGGCGGTTGCAGCGAGCCAGTCGAGGCTCCGGCTGCTGGGGAAAGCGGTGTCACTGCCGAGCGCGACCTGATGCATTGCGGCCAGGCTGGCGCCGATGGCGGCGCAGTGCGCTGTGCCGGGCCGGTGCGGGTGCCGTCCGGAACAGCGGGGTGCTACCAGCGCCGGTTTTCCCTGTACCGCATGGACGCAACGTCCACCGGCATCGGCCAGTGGGCCGGGCACCGGCAAGCCCGCTGCCGCCAGCGCGCGTTGCCACTGGGAGATATGGATTACTCCTTCCCTGGGATGGTGTTCTGCGATAGTGAGCACTAGCTCTCGGGGTGCGCAATCCGGCATGGCGCTGGCTTCCCCGAGGGTCAGAAAATAGGTGGTGTTCTCCACGCCGGCGCTGACGCCGCGCCAGTCGAGCAGTGGACGCGACGTCAGCGGAGCGAGCAGCGTTTCAATGTCGATGCGGCTGAGTTTGGTATAGACGGCCATGGAGGCTCCCGGGCCGGACGGCGGATACCTGCATGGTACACTGGCGACCTTTTCAGATGGCTGACGATGCTCCTCCGATGACTGATCTGCGACCACCCCTCGTCCTGGTGGATGGCTCCTCCTATCTCTACCGCGCCTTTCATGCCTTGCCTCCGCTCACTACCGCCAGCGGCCAGCCGACGGGCGCCATTCGGGGTGTGGTCAGCATGCTCAAGCGGCTGCAGAAGGATTATCCGGGCAGTGTGATCGCGGTGGTGTTTGATGCCCGCGGCAAAACTTTTCGCGATGAGCTGTTTGCGCAGTACAAGGCACATCGTCCGCCCATGCCGGATGAGTTGCGCGCGCAGGTCGAGCCGATCCATGAGCTGGTGCGGGCGCTCGGCATGCCGCTGCTCATCGTCGAGGGGGTGGAGGCGGATGACGTCATCGGCACGCTCGCCTGCCAGGCCGCAGCGGTCGAGCTGCCGACGGTAATTTCCACCGGCGACAAGGATATGGCGCAGCTAGTGAGCGCTCACATCACGCTGGTCAACACCATGACCGGGTCGTCACTGGATGAGGCTGGGGTGACGGCCAAATTTGGCGTGCCGCCACGCTGCATCGTCGATTTTCTCGCTCTGGTGGGTGATACCAGCGACAACATTCCCGGCGTAGCGGGCGTGGGTGAAAAGACAGCGCCGCCGCTGCTCAATGAATTCGGCGATCTGGCGACGCTGTATGCCAATCTCGACCGGGTCGCGGAGCTGCCGCTGCGCGGCGCGAAGAGCCTGCCGGCCAAGCTCGAAGCGTCCCGCGAAGCGGCGTTTCTGTCGCAGCAGCTGGCCACCATCAAGACCGATGTTCCGCTGGACTTCCGGCCCGAGCAGCTGCAGATGAGTGAGCCGGACCGGGCGCGCCTGAGCGAGCTGTATCGCCAGCTCGAATTTCGCCAGTGGCTGGCAGAGCTCGGCGATACCGCAGGCGCGGCGACCGCGGCTGATGACGCCCCGGCGGACGATACGGTGCAGCGCGATTACCAGCTGGTGCTGACCGAAGCCGACTTCATGGTGTGGCGTGAGCGGCTGGCGGCTGCCAAGCTGTTCGCCATCGATACTGAAACCACCAGCATCAACTACATGCAGGCCGAGCTGGTTGGCCTCTCCTTCGCTGTTGAGCCCGGCTGCGCGGCGTACGTGCCGGTCGCGCACAACTATCCCGGCGCGCCGGACCAGCTGGCGCGCGACTGGGTGCTCGAGCAGCTGCGACCGCTGCTGGAGGATCCGGCGCGAGCGAAAGTGGGACAGAATCTCAAATACGATGCCAGCGTGCTGGCGCACTACGGCATTGAGCTGCGCGGCATCGTCTACGACACCATGCTGGAGTCCTATGTGCTCGATGCCGCGGGCGGACGCCACGACATGGACAGCATGGCGCTGAAGTTCCTCGGTCTGCAGACCACTCCCTATGAGGCCGTGGCCGGCAAGGGCGCCAAACAGATCTGCTTCGACCAGGTGGCGCTGGAGCAGGCGGGCCCCTACGCGGCCGAGGATGCCGATATCACGCTGCGGCTGCATCATGCGCTGTGGCCAAAGCTGCAGGCCGAGCCCACGCTGCAGCGTGTGTTCACCGATATCGACATGCCGCTGGTACCCGTGCTGTCGCGGATCGAGCGCCATGGTGCACTGGTCGACCGTGCCCTGCTTGGGGTCCAGAGTCAGGAGCTCGGCAGCCGGATGATGACACTGGAAGCGCGGGCGCACGAGCTGGCGGGCCAGCCGTTCAATCTCGGTTCGCCGAAGCAGCTGTGTGAGATCCTGTTCGATAAGCTCGGGCTGCCCGTTCTGCGCAAAACGCCGACCGGGGCGCCCTCCACTGCCGAGGATGTCCTCGCGGAGCTGGCAGAAAACTACGAGCTGCCGAAAGTGCTGATGGAGTACCGCGCCATCAGCAAGCTGAAGTCGACCTACACCGACCGGCTGCCGGAGATGATCGACCCCCGTACTGGCCGGGTTCACACCTGTTACCACCAGGCGGTCACCGCCACCGGACGGCTCTCTTCCTCCGACCCGAATTTGCAGAATATTCCGGTGCGCACCGCCGAGGGGCGCCGCATCCGGCAGGCCTTTATCGCACCGCCGGATTACCTCCTGGTGGCCGCCGACTACTCGCAGATTGAGTTGCGCATCATGGCGCACCTCTCAGGCGATGCCGGCCTGCTGGCAGCGTTCGCGCAGGGCGAAGATATCCACCGCGCCACGGCAGCCGAGGTGTTCGGGGTGGCACTGGACGAAGTCAGCCGCGAGCAACGCTCCAGTGCCAAGGCAATCAACTTCGGTCTCATTTACGGTATGTCTGCCTTTGGCCTGGCGCGCCAGCTCGATGTCAGCCGCAGCGAGGCGCAGGCCTATATCGACCGTTACTTTGCGCGCTATCCCGGCGTCAAGGCGTTCATGGATGCGACCCGCGCGGCGGCAGCCGAGCAGGGCTATGTGGAAACGGTCTATGGTCGCCGTCTTTACCTGCCGGAAATCCGCAGCCGCAATGCTGCCCGGCGGCAGGCCGCCGAGCGTACCGCCATCAATGCGCCGATGCAGGGCACTGCGGCGGACATCATCAAGCGCGCGATGGTGCAGGTCGATCAATGGCTGGCCTGCGAGCAGATCGATGCGCGCATGATCATGCAGGTACACGATGAACTGGTGTTCGAGGTGGCAGAAGCCGCAGTGCCTGCCTTCACCGAGCGCGTCAAGGAACTGATGGCCAGGGTACCCGAGCTGAATGTGCCGTTGCTGGTCGAAGCCGGCGTGGGCGCGAACTGGGACGAAGCGCACTGAGAATCTGCCAGCCGGTGCGGATCCCGGCGTGCCAGCAGGCTGAGTGTTGAACTTACATCGGGGGGCTTCGTCATATCGGACGGTGACGCAAGTCCCCACCCCGGTTGTGCTTCCTCCATGGGTTCGGCCGGGGTGTTTTTCTAGTGTTTCCTCAGAGCGCTAGCAGACCCGGCATTAATTCCCCTGTCGTGCCGGGTCTTCTTTTTCTTCGCCTGCGGAGGTGTCCGCTCCGGATTCAGATATAGCCAGCCATTCGCCCAGCTTCTGTTCCAGCTCTTCGAGGCCGCGCGGTGCGGTGGCCGAAAACAGCTGCACCGTCACCTGACCCCGCGCGCGCGTCTGCTGCTGAACCCGGTTGAGCACATTCCTGGCAGCACCGAAACTGAGTTTGTCGCTCTTGGTGAGCAGCAGGTGGGCCGGCATGCTGGCGGCCGTGCACCAGCCCAGCAGCAGCTCGTCGAACGGCTGCAGCGGATGCCGGATATCCATCACCAGCACCAGGCCGCGGAGGCTGAGGCGCGCGCTCAGGTACTCTTCGAGATGGCGCTGCCACTGCTCCTTGACGGCGAGCGGCACGCGCGCATAACCGTAGCCGGGCAGGTCGACCAGCCGACTGTCGTCGGTGACGCTGAAGAAGTTGAGCAGCTGCGTGCGGCCCGGCGTCTTGCTGGTGCGCGCCAGCCGGCTGTTACCGGTCAGCGCGTTGATGGCGCTGGACTTGCCCGCATTGGAGCGGCCGGCGAACGCGACCTCGGCACCGGTATCGGGCGGGCATTCGCGCAGGGTGGGGGCACTGGTGAGAAAACGGGTTCGACGAAAATTCATTGCAGTTTCCGAATCACAGCCAGCTGGGCAGGGATGGTGGAGCGCTCCGTCAATCATGTATACTGCCGCCGCTTTTTGTACGACGTTGGTGAACCGGAACGGGCAGCATCATAACCGTCCGTCCTCAGATACGTAAGAGGCAGTCGCCGTGTCCAAGTTGTTTCCTGCCGCACTCGCTGTACTGGTCAGCCTCCCTGTCCTGGCCGATGATGCAGCTGTCGCCGCGCGCTATGCCAAGACCTGCGCGATCTGCCATACCAATGGCGTGGCCAATGCGCCCAGGACGGGTGATGCCGATGCGTGGCAGGAGCGGATGACCAAGGGGATGGATGCACTGCTGGCCAGCGTTCGCAACGGACTCAGCTCGATGCCGCCCAAGGGCATGTGCTTCGACTGCACCGACGCTGATTTCGCCGCGCTGATCGATTACATGGCGAAAGCGAAGTAAATGCCGGCCGCTGGCGGGATCGTCGGGCTGGCCGCGCTACTGAACAGTGGGGAAATGATGAAAAAGCTTATTCTGGCTGCCGCGCTCAGTGCAGCTGCTGCTGGCACCGTTCAGGCCCAGCAGGCGCCGGTTGTCGGCGACGCCGAAGCCGGGCGCGCCAAAGCTGAGGTCTGTGCCGCGTGTCATAGCGCCGACGGCAACAGCGTTGTTGGCATGTACCCGAAAATCGCCGGCCAGAGCTATAAGTACGCTTTCAAACAGCTGCTCGACATCAAGTCGGGTGTGCGTCCGGTGCCGGTGATGGAGCCCATCGTGGCGCCGATGAGCGAGCAGGATCTTGCTGACGTCGCGGCTTTCTATGCCAGCCAGAAACAGACCGTCGCCCAGGCGGATCCGGAGCTGGTTGAGCGCGGCGCTACCATCTACATGGGTGGCATTCGCGAGAAAGGTGTTCCTGCCTGTGCGGCCTGTCATGCCCCCAACGGGTCGGGCAATGCGCCGGCTGGCTTCCCGCGGCTTGGCGGTCAGCACGCCGAATATCTCTCCACCACACTGCGCGCCTATCGCGCCGGTGCCGACGGCGATCCCGCGGGCCGCGCCAACGATGGCGACACCGCGCAGATGCGCATCATCGCGTCGCGTCTGAGCGACTCCGAAATCGAAGCGCTGTCGAACTACATCTCCGGTCTGCACTGACCGCGATCTGACACCAGGCCGCTGTTCGCAGCGGCTTTTTTTTGCGCGCTGACTTTACCCGCACGTAACCAGCGTGCAATGCACCGGCCCCTGTATTAAGTTAGTTGCCGGGTCCGATGTTTTTCTGCCAGGAGTCCGCCATGATCCGCCGCCTCACTCTCACCGTTGTTCTGTCGCTGGTTACCGCGCTGTCAGCCTTTGCGCAGGACGGATCAGCCCCCCGCTATCAGGAAGGCGTTCAGTACGTGAGGCTGGATGAGCCAGTGCGGGTGCGTAGCCGCGACAAGATCGAGGTGGTCGAGATTTTCTGGTACGGCTGCCACCACTGCTACACGCTGGAGGCGCCGCTGGAGGCGTGGGAGCGGCAGCTGTCTGATGACGTCGACTTCTGGCGCTCGCCGGTAGTATGGAATCCGCTTACCGAGCTGCATGCCCGCGCCTATTACATTGCTCAGGCTCTGGGCATCGAGGAAAAGATGCATCCCGCGCTGTTCCAGGCGATCAACGTGGATCGCAACCCGCTCAATAACCAGGCCCGGCTGCGCGACTTCTTTGTCGCCCGGGGCGGCGTCGATGCGGAAGCCTTCGACAAGGCCTTCAAAGCCTTCGGCGTGACCAGCCAGGTCAATCAGGCCAAGGCGCGCACGCTGAGTTACAAG
>JAJUJZ010000098.1 GCA_029265075.1 Gammaproteobacteria bacterium
CTGGGCAACCGTTCAGCCAAGGTTCAGGAAACTACACTTAAGGTAGTGGAAAGCAAGAAAACGGTAGAGCACGCACATCTGAGCTACCGTGATCTGGAGCGCCCCACTGTAATGCGGCATCAGCAGGCGGCGGTGGCGGCGGCCCGGGAGGCGCCGAGAAGCGCTCCGCTGGCGGAAAAGGACATGGAATATCTCGATATTCCGGCCTTCCTGCGCCGTCAGGCGGACTAAGCCGGGCGGGATCCTTCTGGGGCAGTCATTACCGTTGACTGGAGTGCTGCCCCGGGATCTGCTAGACTCCGCGCGCTTAATGGTGAAGAAACAGACGCAACCGGGAATTGCGGCCCATGATCAGACAGAGAACGCTGCGCACTACGATTCGCGCGACCGGTGTCGGCCTGCACTCCGGTGAGAAGGTTTATCTTACCCTGCGCCCGGCGCCGGTAAATACCGGCATCGTGTTCCGGCGGGTTGACCTCGATCCGGTGGTGGAGATTCCGGCGCGGGCGGAGAACGTCGGCGACACCATGCTGTCGACCACGCTGGTCAGGGGTGATGTCCGCGTTTCGACGGTTGAGCACATTCTGTCGGCCATGGCCGGGCTCGGCATCGATAACTGCTATATCGAACTCAGCGCGCCGGAAGTGCCGATCATGGATGGCAGCGCAGGCCCCTTCGTCTTCCTTATTCAGTCGGCTGGCATCGAAGAGCAGCGGGCCCTCAAGCAGTTCGTCCGCATCAAGCGTCCCGTCACCATCAAGGATGGCGACAAGGTAGCCACCTTCCTGCCGTTCAACGGTTTCAAGGTGTCGTTCACCATCAATTTCGACCACCCGGTGTTCAAGGATCAGGCAGGCCATTGCGCCATCGACTTCTCCAGCACCTCGTTCGTACGCGAAGTAAGCCGGGCTCGTACCTTCGGCTTTATGCACGAGATCGAGTATCTGCGCAGCAAGGGACTGGCGCTGGGCGGCAGCATGGACAACGCCATCGTCGTGGATGAATACCGCATCCTCAATGAGGACGGCCTGCGCTACGAGGATGAGTTCGTCCGCCACAAGATTCTCGATGCCATTGGTGATCTCTACCTGATGGGGTACAGCATCATCGGTGAATACGAGGCGTTCAAATCGGGTCATGCTCTCAACAATCTGGCGGTAAGAGCGCTGGTTGCTGAGCGTGACGCCTGGGAGATCGTCACCTTCGAGGACGAGGCCACAGCCCCGATTTCGTACGCCATGCCCGCTCTGGCGGGCTGAGCGCACAACAGTTGCTATGTCGACGCGGCGCCTCAGGGCGCCGCAGTCGTTATCAGCAGTGACATGTGCTGATCTGTCGACCAGCCGGCAGGGCTGGTCAGCACGGGTTTTCAGGCCGGCAGGCAGTGCCGTAACAGGGATGAGCTGCGCGGACTGACGAGGTTTCTGGGTCATGGTTACATGAAGATTGTGAAAGTCATCGAGCGCTGCCGTCGCTCGCATGACATCGCCTTCGGGCGCTGGACGCGGGCGTTGCTCTCGTTTCTGGTGCTCGGAGTTCCGCTGGGCGCGGGCCTCGCCATCGGCTACGGGCTGGCAGATAAAAAGGCCGGCGCTGACGATCAGGTGGCGTTGCGCGAGCTCGAAGAGCAGCTCGGCTCGGCCAGTGAGGAGCTGGCCCGGGTGCGCCGCGATGCTGCTTATCAGCTGGAGGTGCTGGCGGCACGTACGGCTGATCTGCAGGCACGCCTGATGCGCCTCGATTCCATCGGCGAGCGGATGGTCTCTGCCGCCAATCTCGACAGCGCTGAGTTTGCGTTTGCGGCACCGGGTATCGGGGGGCCGCTGGTACCCGTTGCTGAGGCTGAAATGAGCGCCTCCGACCTGGCTACTCTGCTGGATGAGCTTGCGCAGCGGGTCGACGCACGCGAGCAGCATTTCGACCTGATTCAGGAATTGATGACGGTGGCGCGGGTTGAGCAGGATCTCGAGCTGTCGGGGCTGCCCGTGCGCAGCGGCTATATCTCGTCACCCTTCGGCACTCGCCACGACCCTTTCCACGGCAAGCGCGCACTTCATCAGGGCATCGACTTCGTCGCCCGTGAGGGGGCAGATGTGCTGGCAGTAGCGGCCGGAGTGGTGGTCAGGGCGCAGCGTCAGGGAGCCTATGGCAACCTGGTTGAAATCGAGCACAGCAACGGCTACGTAACGCGGTATGCCCACAATAAAAAGCTGCTGGTAAAACCGGGCGAGCTGGTCAAGAAAGGGCAGGTGGTTGCCTTGCTGGGCTCCACTGGCCGCTCGACAGCACCGCATGTCCACTTCGAAGTCCATCGTCACGGCCGCCCGGTCGATCCCGCCCGCTATCTGAAACACGCCTCCCGCTGACCCCCTTGCATGCCGTCGAAAGGCGTTTGACCTTTCGCTTGCGGCCGGTATGATCCAACCCCAACTTTTTTGGGAAAGTGTGGCCGGTGGCGCCCTCTTGTCCCCACAAATTTTGCAGTAGGTGACCATGCTCGGAACTGTGCTGAAAAAACTATTCGGCAGTAAAAATGACCGTGAATTGAAGCGGATGGGTAAGATCGTCGCCCAGATAAACAGCTTCGAGGATGGCCTGCAGAAGTTGGACGATGCCCAGCTGGCTGCCAAAACGGCGGAATTCAAAGCCAGACTGGAACATGGCGCCACGCTGGATGAGCTGCTTCCAGAAGCCTTTGCCGTGGTGCGCGAAGCCAGTCGTCGAACCATGGGAATGCGGCATTTCGACGTGCAGATGATCGGTGGTATCACGCTGCACGAAGGGCGTATCGCCGAGATGCGTACCGGTGAAGGCAAGACCCTGATGGCGACCTTGCCGGTCTACCTCAACGCGCTGACTGGCAAAGGCGTGTTTGTGGTGACGGTCAACGACTATCTGGCTGAGCGTGACGCCGGCTGGATGGCGCCCATCTATAACTTTCTTGGTCTCACCGTTGGGGTAGTGACGTCAGGCCAGGATCCGGCCGCCAAGCGTGCCGCCTATCAGGCCGATATCACCTACGGTACCAACAACGAGTTTGGCTTCGACTACCTGCGCGACAACATGGCGTTCTCCCGGGACGACCGGTTCCAGCGCGGCCTGCACTTCGCCATCGTGGACGAGGTCGACTCGATCCTTATCGACGAGGCGCGTACCCCGCTCATTATTTCCGGCCCTGCCGAAGACAGCTCTGAGCTCTATCGCCGCATTAACACCTTCATTCCCCGGCTGAAGGCCGCCTCCGAAGAGGACGAAGGTCATTTCACGATCGATGAGAAGACGCGGCAGGTCGAGCTCAACGAGCGGGGTCATGAGCTGATCGAAGAGCTGCTGACCGAAAGCGGCCTGCTGAAAGAGGGCGACAGCCTCTACTCGCCGGCTAACCTTGGACTGCTGCACCACGTGCATTCCGCGTTGCGCGCCCACACGCTGTTTCATCGCGATGTCGAATACATCGTGCAGGATGGCCAGGTGGTGCTGATCGACGAGCATACCGGCCGCACCATGCCGGGCCGTCGTCTCTCTGAAGGTCTGCATCAGGCGATCGAAGCGAAGGAAGGCGTCCATATTCAGGCTGAGACGCAGACACTCGCCTCCACGACGTTCCAGAACTATTTCCGCCTGTTTGAAAAGCTGGCGGGCATGACCGGTACCGCCGACACCGAGGCGTTCGAGTTCCACCAGATCTATGGCCTCGACGTGGTGGTCATTCCCACCAACCGTCCCACGCAGCGGATTGACCTCAACGATCTGGTCTATCTCACCAAAGAGGAAAAATACGAGGCGATCATCGAAGATATCCGGGAGATCGTCGCCAAGGGTGCGCCGGTGCTGGTCGGTACCGCTTCGATCGAGACCTCCGAAGAGGTATCGTCCCGTCTGCGCGCCGCCAAGATCCCGCACAAGGTGCTGAACGCCAAGTTCCACCAGCAGGAAGCCGAGATCATTGCGCAGGCCGGGCGCCCCGGTGTGGTTACCGTCGCCACCAACATGGCAGGCCGCGGTACCGACATCGTCCTCGGCGGCAGCATCGAGGCCGAAATTGCCGCCCTGCCGGATATCACACCGGAGCAGGAAGCCGAGCTGCGAGCGGCCTGGCAGAAGCGTCATGAGCAGGTGCTGGCGGCCGGTGGCCTCCACATTATCGGCACCGAGCGGCACGAGTCGCGGCGGATCGATAACCAGCTCCGTGGCCGCGCCGGTCGTCAGGGCGATCCGGGACAGTCGCGTTTCTACTTGTCGCTTGAAGACAACCTGATGCGGATCTTCGCCTCCGACCGGGTGAAGAGCATCATGCAGGCCCTGGGCATGGAGAAGGGCGAAGCGATCGAGCACCGCATGGTCAGCAATGCCATCGAGAAAGCGCAGCGCAAGGTAGAAGCGCGCAACTTCGATATCCGCAAGCAGCTGCTGGAATATGACGATGTCGCCAATGATCAGCGCCAGGTTGTCTATCAGCAGCGCAACGAATTGCTCGAAGCCGAGCGCGTCGATGACACCATCGATATCATTCTGCAGGACGTCGTCAGTGACGTTGTAACGGACTATATCCCGCTCGACAGCCTGGAAGAGCAGTGGGATATCCCCGGCCTGGAACGGCGCCTTGAAGCTGAGTTCGGCGTGGCAGTCCCGGTGCAGCAGTGGCTTGATGAGGACACCCAGCTGCATGAGGAGCCGCTGCGCGAGCGTATCGTCGCCACCGTGGCTGCTGCCTACCAGCGCAAGCGTGATGAGATCGGCGAGGATATTTACCGGCTCGAGAAGTTCATCATGCTGCAGGTGCTGGATACGCTCTGGAAAGAGCATCTGCAGCTCATGGATCACCTCCGTCAGGGGATTCACCTCAGGGCCTATGCGCAGCGCAACCCGAAGCAGGAGTACAAGCGCGAAGCCTTCGCTCTGTTTGAGTCCATGCTCAACCGCTTCAAGCACGAAGTGATCCGCTTCCTGTGCCATCTGCAACTGCGTCGTCAGGATGAGATTGAAGCGGCCGAGCAGCAGCGGCGTGCCGAAGAGGCGCAGCGGCGCATGCAGTTCGAACACGCCGAAGCCAGCGCGCTGGCCGAGGCTGGCGGCGAAGCGACAGCGCCGGCAGCGCCAGAGCCGGTGGCAACCTTTGTGCGTAACGAGCCCAAAGTAGGCCGCAATGAGCCCTGCTGGTGCGGTTCAGGCAAAAAATTCAAGCATTGTCACGGGCGACTCAATTAAGGGCCGGCAGATGGCGGTAGGTAGCGGTGAGCTGGGGGAGCTGTTCCCCGTCAGTGGATTCAGGATCGGTGTCGGCAGCGCCGGCATCAAGCGGCCGGGTCGGCTCGATCTGGTCGTCATGGAGATTGCACCCGGCAGCAGTGTTGCTGCCGTGTTCACTCGCAACGCGTTCTGCGCCGCACCGGTCCAGCTGGCGCGTCAGCATCTGGCCGGCTCGGAGCCGCGTTATCTGCTGATCAATACTGGCAATGCCAATGCCGGTACTGGTGCACCCGGACTGCAGAATGCAGTGCACTGCTGCGAGCAGCTGGCCGCTCTGGCGGGCGTTGACGCAACGCAGGTGCTGCCATTTTCTACCGGCGTCATCGGTGAGCCGCTGCCGGTCGACAAGATCGTCAATGCACTGCCCGAGGTGCTCGCCGACAAGCGGGAAGATAACTGGCGGCGGGCCGCGGAAGGCATCATGACGACAGATACCCGCCCCAAGGCGACCTCGCGGCGTCTCGAGCTGGGCGGTACCACCGTGACGATTACCGGCATCTCCAAGGGTGCCGGCATGATCAAGCCCAACATGGCCACCATGCTGGGCTATATCGCCACGGATGCTGCGGTCACTACCGAAGTGCTGCAGCAGATGGTACGGCGGGCGGCAGATTGCTCCTTCAATCGCATTACCATCGATGGCGACACCTCCACCAACGATGCCTGCGTCCTGGTGGCCACCGGCCACGCTCCGCACGATCGCATCGATAGTGAGCGTCACCCGCTGTATGCGCCTCTGTACGAGGCGGTTGAGGCGGTCTTTATTGAGCTGGCGCAGGCCATCATTCGCGACGGCGAGGGTGCGACCAAGTTCGTGAGCGTCGCGGTCACCGGCGGGCGGGAAGAGCGCGAGTGTGTTCAGGTCGGCTATGCCGTGGCAGAGTCGCCGCTGGTCAAGACCGCATTGTTCGCCAGTGATCCCAACTGGGGACGCATTCTCGCCGCCATCGGTCGCGCAGGTGTGGAATCGCTGGACGTCAATGCCGTCGATGTCAGCATCAACGGCGTCCTGATCGCCGAGCGTGGTGGCCGGTCGCCGGGTTATACCGAAGAGCAGGGTGCTGCCGCCATGGCGCCTGAGGAAATTACCATTGCCATTGATCTCGGTCGTGGTGACGCCGCGGCGACGATCTGGACGACCGACCTGTCGCATGACTACGTCACCATCAATGCCGAATATCGCACCTGATGAACGATGAGCTGCATGTGGCGGTTGGGGTGGTCATTGATGAGCACCGGCGCATCCTGATCGCGCGCCGCGCCGCGCACCTCCATCAGGGCAATCTCTGGGAGTTTCCCGGTGGTAAGGTGGAGCCCGGCGAGACGGTGCAGCAGGCGCTGGTGCGCGAGCTTGAGGAAGAGCTGGATATCCGGGTCGGCGATGCCGCACCGCTGCTGACTGTGCGGCACGACTATGGTGACCGGCGTGTGCTGCTGGATGTGTGGTGGACCGGCCGCTTCGAAGGTCAGCCACGCGGCTTGCAGGGGCAGGAGTGGCGCTGGGTCGCGCCGGCTGAACTCGACAGCTTTGAATTTCCGGCGGCCAATGTGCCGATTCTCAACGCCGTAAAACAACTGCTCGTCGCTGGCGAGTCGTTATCCGCCACGTCTTAATCACGCGGCAGCAGATCGCCTGACAGCAGGTCATCGAAGGTCGGGTCACCAGGTATCACGCGCTCGCCTTCGGCCCAGCCGATGAAGTCCTCGTTGCGGCAACGCTCCGAGCAGAATGGCCGGAACGGCGACGCTGGCCCCCATGTCACTTTGGCACCGCAGCCGGGGCAATTGACGGTCAGCCTCTTCTCCGTCTGGGACTGGTTCGCCAGCTCCAGATAATGTTCGTGCAGTTTGCGCACCTGCTGTTCCAGCCTCTCCAATGAGCCCGAATTTTCCAGAATGTCGTCTGCATGCCGCAGGCGCTCAGTCCGTGATGCCTGGGTGGCCATGATGCGCTGTACCTGTTCCCGGGACTGCTGGTCGCGCCGGCCGGTACGTTCCAGCTGCAGCTCTTCCGGCAGGTCCACAACCAGCACGCGGTTGCAGAGTGTTTGCTGGCCCTTCTCGATCAGCAGCGGCGAAGCGTAGATGACATAGGGACTGCCTCCGGCCTGCAGCTGCCGCTGCACTTCCTGTCCAATCAGCGGGTGCAGCAGCTCTTCGAGCCAGCGCCGTTCGGCAGGATCCCGAAAAATCAGTTCTCGCAGACTGCTGCGGTCGAGGTGGCCGTTGTTGTCCAGCACTGCTGGACCAAAATGATTCACGATCGCTTCCAGCGCTGGCTGACCCGGCTGGACGATCTCACGCGCCACCACATCGGCGTCGACAACATGGATGCCCAGTTTGGCAAAGATATGCGTGACGGCTGTTTTGCCACTCCCGATACCGCCAGTTACACCGACCACGAACATGCAGATACTCCCCGGCGAGAACGGTGTTCTGGTGAGGGAAACTACCAGCTCGCCGGGCAACTGTGAAGGCGAGGTCAGCCGCGCCGACGGCGTGGATCAGGACTGTCACCGGAAACGCGGGTGACGGAGCGGGGCGAAGAAGCAGGGTTGTCAGTGGCGCTGAGCCGTTGTGGCAGGCTCATTTCGGGAGCCAGTACCGCCTGCCAGATCGTGTTAAACCGGTCAGTGGCTGGCTGCGGCCCGGGCGCGCGACTCCCTTGCGGGGAGGGCACGCCGGCAATTGCAGCGAGCATCACGTACTTATTTGCAGGCGGCCTTGGCGGCGCTGATCTGCTTGCGGCTGCAATCTTCACGTGAGTCTTTACCTACACACCACTCGCGGCGGTTGTTCCAGGCAGTGAGCGACTCCTGCTGGCCGTTGGAACACTTGACCACGTAGATTGCATAATCAGAGCCGTCAGCAGCAGAGCCTTCCGACTCGAACACAATGCTGGTCGGTTTGGCGGCGAAGGCGCCGGCTGCCGCAGAAAGCAGAGCAGCGGCGGCAATGAAGCGGCAGGTCATTTTCATAAGTTTGTATCTACCTCTAATGCATTACCGATAAAGCCCGGCGTCAGTTGCGGAGCGAACCGAGCCGTTCGTGGAAATATCAATGGTACCGGCGCTGAAACTCTGCAGCAACGGCTGAGCTAAGGTGCGGACAGCCGAACAGCGACTCAGATGCCCAGCAGCACCAGAATGACGCCCCCGATTGCCAGCAGAACCGGCTCCTTGCCAACATCATTCCAGCGGAACAGCGCGACCAGATAAGAGAGGGGAGGCAACAGCAGCGTACAGAGCGCCCACGCAAAATCCCTTTTTGCGGTGGCGACGAGGAGCAGAACCCAGCTGATGATCAGCAGGATCAGGCCGCCGGCAAACAGAATTGCATCTATCGAATCCATGACACCCCCAGTGGCTAATCAGCTCCTGCTGATTATCGGCGCGGGCACCCACCACGCCAGGGTCCGCGCCGGGCATCGACTTCGAAGCAGGGCGCGGAGGTCGAGGCTTACTTGCAGGCGGCTTTAGCAGCGTTGATCTGTTTGCGATCGCAGTTGTCTTCCGACTGCTCACCGACACACCAGCGCTTGCGCGAGTCCCACGCGGTCAGTGTCTGCTCCTGGCCGTTGGAGCATTTAACGATGTAGGTTGCGTAATCCTGCCCGTCAGCTGACTTGCCTTCCGAAGCGAAGGTGATGCTGGTCGGCTTGGCTGCGAAGGCCACGCTGGTGCAGGCGATCAGAGCGGTGGTGGCTGCGACCTTGATAATGTTCATTAAGGCAAATCCTCCGAGAGGGTTTTGAATATGTTCAATGCAAGTGTAAATGAGCATTTGTCGTGCGCCAGCAGGCGAACCGGTCGGA
>JAJUJZ010000093.1 GCA_029265075.1 Gammaproteobacteria bacterium
AAATCGACGTACAGGCGCCGGGCTGAGGCCTTGCCTTCAAAAATGCCGTTGAGAAACTGCAGTTCGAAGCCTTCATCGGCAAACAGCTCAATCGCTTCGTCGTAGAGACATTTATCGATGCAGTAGCCGTACGTGTACTGCAGTTTGCGAATCTGATCTACAGCCTTGAGCCGCTCGAGCTCGCCTTGCAGCTCAGCCAGTTGTTGTTGCAGCTGTGACATGGTTGCCTCACTCATAACGTTCTCCTCTGCTTGTCGTTATCTGATGGAGCCGCTCACCGGGCGTCCCAGGGGGAGGGCATGTGATAGGGCACAGTGATGAAATTCGATTCGATCTGCTGAATGGCGTCGTCGCGAATCTTAAATACTTCCATGAAGTAGAAGGTGTGGGGGCGCCGGATCGGCGAGGTCCGCCTGGTGCCGTCAGTCAGCTCATAGTCAGCCAGGCGTCCGCAGTGGTCGATGAAGCCGCACGCCAGCACCAGCCCCCGTTCCTCGTCCACCAGCGGATAGCGTCGCCCGCGCAGGCGATCATCGTAACGGTATTGACCCAGCCGGAACTGTTCTTCGCAGCTCAGACCGGCTACCGGCACGATGAAATCGGGGTTGTTGGTGGTCTGTACCCCGTTTTCGATGCGGTTGCAGGTCGGATGGAAGCGGGTAAACAGCCGGCCGTCGTTGCGTTCCATGGTGTCGAAGTAACCGTCCGCCAGCGCGATCATCCGTTCGCGTGGGGTCCGTCCGGCCTCAGGAATGATTTCATTGAGCACAGGGTTGTGCTCGAATAACTGTGGCTCGAACACCAGGCCGGCATCGAGCTGACGGACCACCAGCGTTTCTGCTTCCGCTATCGCCCCGTCCACTACGCCAAGCCGGAGTGTGAAAGCGCAGGTTTCCACGGTTTCGGTCACAGTGCCGAAGAAGCCAACCTGCCCGCTGGCGGTATCGGCGAAGCGCAGATCGTAGTCACCGATTGCGGTGATGGTTCCCCAGAGACCATCACCAATCATCAGCTCGACATTGTTTTCCGTGTTTTTTACGAACGGCGCCCACCGCACCTTGCTGTAGTCGCGCGCTTTGAGAGCGGCGAGGTACTCATCCAGCAGGTCGTAGAGCTGTTCACGGGTGACCGCTGAGGGTAGCGCGTTCTGCACCTTGTTCTCCTTATACTGGGTCGCACGTCAAAGTAACTCATGTTACGAGGCTGGCGAGAATTAGTCACCCGGGCAGCCGTCCCATGCATGGAGGCTGGCGGGTGCTAATGCTCACGATCGATACAAATAGCATCTGCCTGATGCATAGGGCGCGCCGCGGATGCTTGCCGGCTATGGCTTATCCCAGGGTGACGGCATGTGATAAGGCACGGTAATGAAGTTGGCTTCGATCTGTTCGAGCATCTGATTCTTGATCTTGAACAGTTCCAGCATATAGAAGGTATGCGGCCGTCGGATGGGCGCCGTGGCCTTTGTGCCATCGGTGAGTTCGTAGTCTCCGAGTCGCCCTGAGTGGTCGATAAAGACCCCGGCCAGCACCAGCCCGCGCTCGACATCAACCAGTGGGTAGCGGCGTCCGCGCAGACGATCATCGTAACGGAAGTTCCCAAGCAGGAACTGCTGTTCGCACGAGAGCGCGGCCACTGGGGTGATGAAGTCGGGGTTGCTGTTGGTCTGGACGCCGTTTTCGACGCGCTTGCAGTCGGGATGAAAGCGAGTGAAGAGCTGACCATCATTCAGCTGCAGGGTGTCGAAGTAGCCGTCTGCAATGGAGATGAGCCGCTCCCGCGGCAGCTGCTGTTCGGGCGGCAGCATCTCGTTGAGAACAGGCTTATGTTCGAAGACCTGAGGTTCGAACTTGAGGCCCGCGTCCAGCTGGCGGACAACCAGTGTTTCCACTTCGGCGATCGCGCCATTGACGACACCGAGCCGCAGTGAAAACGCACAATGTTCGTGAGTTTCGTCGACGACACCGAAATAGCCCACCTGCCCGGTGGTTACATCTGCAAAGCGCAGGTCGTAGCTACCCAGACCGGCGATCGTTCCCCACAGACCGTCACCGATCATCAGCTCTACGTTGTTTTCGGTATTCCTGACAAACGGGGCCCAGCGTACCCGGGTGTGATCCCGCGCGACGAGTGCCGCGAGATACTCATCCAGCACTTCATAAAGCTGTTCACGGGTGTGCTGAGGGGGGAGGGCGTTTCTCATAATTATTCTCCTTCCGGGGTGGAGGTCTATAACGACGGTTAATCTGAAACCACAAATAACATATGTTACTCCATTCTGAGGAGTCCGGTGCAGAGAGATTTTTTTGCCGGCTGAGCCGCCCCTCTGATTCGGAAGCAGAACTGTCGAAGTGCTTTGCACCTGGCGCGGTTGTGTTCATGCTTGAAATCCAGTTGCCCAAGAAAAGCTTTGATTAATAAGGGCTTAGGCAGGCTCGGCACTAACGGAACATATCTTGCTGCAGCAAGCTGAGCCTTCAGGGCAGACGCGGGTAACTACCGATCAGCGTTTTTCGGAAAGGAGCCCAGAAACTCTCAAATCGGATGAGGTATAACAATGAATCTGAAAAAACTGTTGTCAGGTCTGTGTGTCGGAATCGCCATGGCGGCCACATCGGCACAGGCAGCACCGATTCTTAGCGACATTATTTTCGTGGTCGATGAATCGGGTTCAATGGGCACGGTGCAGGCCAACCTGCGCAACAACATCGGCCTGTTTGCCAGTATTCTCACCGGAACAGGTCAGGTAGATGCGCAGTTCGGACTGGTGGGCTACGGCAATAACGCAGCCGTCCCACGCATGCTGACCGACCTGACGGATGTAGCTGGCTTCGCGACGGCGGCACAGGGGCTGGTGGCGTCAGGCTCGACGGAGCCCGGCTATACGGCAACGGCATTTGCGCTTAACGCGCTCGATAACCAGACGGACCTGTTTTCCTTCCGTCCCAATGCAGTGAAAAACATCATTATTCTCACTGACGAGCCCTCTAATGGCGATACGGTCGGTCGCGGCTCATTCGATGGGTCGGCTATCAGCCAGGCGGTTCTCGACGCACTGCTGACAGACAACAATGCGCTCTACAACGGCGTGTTATCCGGCAACAACACCATTAACTCCTACTCAACGCTGATCACAGATCACGGTGGCACAGTCTTTAACCTGCAACAGTTCAACACCACCAACCAAACAGTGGTGGAGGAGTTTGTTGCTGATTTCGCGGCCGCCAAGCTTCAGGAAACGCTGGATTTCTGTCAGCTCAACCCGACACATCCGGCCTGTCAGCCGTCGGCGTCCGTACCAGAGCCTTCGACGCTGGCGCTGTTTGGGCTCGGGGTGCTGGGGGTGGCAGCTTGCCGTCGCAGACACGCCGCGCTGGCCATTGCCGGCTGAAGCCGTTGCCGCTGACTGAATAGTGCAAGGCGATTTCAAGGCCAGCCTCCGTGCTGGCTTTTTTTATGCGCGCTGATCAGCAAGTCCGGGCTGGGACGCCTGTGGCTCGCAACAGGTCTCCGTATCGCGCCTCGATCCTTCGACTCCCGGCCGCTGGTTACCGTGTTTGGATGCGACAACCGGGGTATACGTATGTATGATCAAAAGACAGTCATTCAATGACTATAAGAAGGAGCGAACCAGTGGCATTCATGGCTGACATTGATCACCCCATCAATCGTGGCGCTTCTGCGTTCATGCGGACCGGGCCGGGTTTCAGCCCGCTGGAGTACACCGGTTATCGCGATGAGATTCTCGGCTCGAAGAACGGCGCTTATCTGGGTACCAGTCTCTGTGACTCACCCATTTACGAGGTGAGCGGGCCCGATGTCGAGCGCTTTCTCTCGTCTGTCTGTGTCAACGACTTCAGTGGAACTCAGGTTGGGAGTATTCGCCACGCAGTTATCTGCAACGCCAAAGGGCAGATCATGACCGATGGCGTCGCCATGAAGATCGGTACGGACCGTTATCGCACCTACTGGTTGCAGCCGGTTATCGACTTCCTTCTGCAGCGCAGTGGCATGGACGTTCGAGGTGAGGATCAGACCGGCCAGCACTTCTTCTACCAGCTGGCGGGGCCACGTTCGCTGGAGATTCTCGAGCACGCGTCGCAGAGCGATCTGCACGATATCCGTTTTGCAACGCATCGGACTGCGACTATCGACGGCGTGGAGACTCGTATCCTGCGGCTCGGCATGGCGGGCACGCTGGCATACGAGATTCATGGGCCGTGGGAAACGAGCGCTCGCGTGTATGAAGCGATCTGGCAGGCCGGACAGCGGTACGGCATCAAAAAGCTGGGGCGCATTGCCTACTGCATGAACCACACCGAGGCGGGCTTTCCGAACATTCACATCCACTACCCACTGCCCTGGTACGAGGATTCCGAATTCGCGGCTTACCTCGATGAGCGGCCGGGAGCCGGTTTTTTCAACGAAAACCGCAAACTGATCGGCAGTGTCGGTGAGGAGCTGGAGGTCCGCTTCAAGACGCCGTTCGATCTCGGCTGGGGCAGGCTGGTCAACTTCGACCATGACTTTATCGGCAAGGCCGCCCTGCAGCAGATCGCTGCCAACCCGCGCACCACGGTAGTCACGCTCGAATGGAACGCCGACGATATCGCCGAGGTGTTCGCCTCGCAGTTCCGCGGGCGCGAGGTCGAACCCTGCCATCCAATCGAGCGCCCTGGTGATCTCAATTTCAACCTTCAGGATTTTGGCGCGAGGCCGGGCGGTATCTGGTATCACGCCGATTGGGTGCTGAGCGACGGCAAGCGCATCGGCACCAGTACCGGCCGCATTCACAGCGTCTACTACCAGCGGATGCTGTCACTGGGGTTTATCGATAAGGAGCATGCGGTGGAGGGCAAACAGCTCATGGTGTTGTGGGGCGGGCTGCCGGGTACTCCGCAGAAGGAGATTCGGGTGACGGTGGCGCGCTTTCCCTACCTGCAGCTGGAACACAATCGCGCTATCGATGTGGAAGCCATCCCCCGGTATCAGCCCGGGGCGGGTTGAGGCGGCCGCATCAGTTCGCCTGCAGGACAGGCTTCCGCGCCAGGCGGCTGCTTCTGCAACAGCCTGCCTTGCCGGCTACCCGCGTCTGAACACGCCGTGCCACCTCCATTTTCAAAACTGGCCCGCTTTATGCTCTCTACTCTCCTGAGTCAATTTTAACGGCCGACTTCGTCAAAAATCTGACCATGAGCGCGCGACGCGGTGCGCGCCGACGGCAGCAGGCCATCAGCGGCGCTGTCGGGGTTTTGACGAGACGGTATGCAGGGGGTAGAGATGAAGGTCGATCGTCCCGATATCAGCCAGCTGCTGCAGCAGATGAAGCAGATGCAGAACACCATGCGCACTCAGCAGGAGGTGCAGCAGAGCATCGCGGCAGATAGCATTCGCGCGCCGGGGAGCAACGGTGGTGTTGCCCAGACCGAGCGTCCGGCCGGTTTCGGTGAGCTGTTCAGCCAGGCCATCAACTCGGTGAACGACGTCCAGCAGCAGTCGAGCGCGCTGGCCACGGCGTATGAAAAGGGCGATCCGCAGGTATCGCTGGCGCAGGTGATGGTCGCCTCCCAGAAAGCGAGCGTCTCGTTCCAGGCGCTTACTCAGGTCCGTAATCGCCTGGTCGAGGCCTACCAGGACGTCATGAACATGCCCATCTGATGCGGCCTGCATCACTTCGGTTCATCAGGAGAGTAAGCTGAATGGCCAGCGTTCCCGCCACCCAGGAAGACGTCGCCGCTGCCCAGCCGCCGGCAGAGGCGCCGCGCCGCCCGCAGTTCTTGCAGAATGCGGTGCTGGAAGGACTCGCGAGCCTCAACATCTACCGCCAGCTTGGGCTGATGCTGGGGCTGGCCGCCAGCGTGGCTATCGGCGTTGCGGTGGTGCTGTGGGCGCGTGGTGATGACTACCGCCCGCTGTACGGTTCGCTGGAGCGGCTTGATTCCAGCGCCGTATTGCAGGTGCTCGACAATCACCGGATCGGCTATCGGATCGATAGTGGTACTGGTGCGCTGCTGGTGGAAGCCGATCGGATTCATGACGCAAGGCTGAAACTGGCGGAAGCCGGCGTGCCGGGCGAGAAAAGCGTTGGCTTCGAGCTGCTCGACAAGGAGCAGCCGCTGGGCACCAGCCAGTTCATGGAGACTGCCCGCTACCGTCGTTCGCTGGAGGGCGAGCTGGCCCGCACCATCGCCAGTGTCAATAACGTGCGCAGCGCCCGCGTGCACCTCGCGATCCCCAAAGAGAGTGTGTTTATTCGCGATGCCCGGCCGGCCTCCGCGTCGGTGTTCGTCGAGCTGTTTCCCGGCGCCACCCTGGACAACCAGCAAGTCCGTTCTATCGTCAATCTGGTGGCTGGCTCCATTCCCGAGCTGAAGGCGGAGAACGTCACCGTGGTGGACCAGCGGGGCGAGCTGCTGTCGCAGAAAATCATCGACAATCCCGACCTGCTGATGGCGAACCGTCAGCTGGAGTACACCCGTCGCGTTGAGCAGCAGCTGCTGGGCCGGGTCAACTCAATCCTCGATCCGCTGCTGGGGAACGGACGGTTCCGCGCGGAAGTGTCGGCTAATGTCGATTTCACGGCGGTGGAGCAGGCCGCGGAAATTTTCAATCCTGATCTGCCGGCGATTCGCAGCGAACAGCGGCTGGCGGAGGCACGGTCCGGCGCCAGTGCCATCGGCGGGGTGCCCGGCGCGCTCAGTAATCAGCCACCGGCCGACGGCATCGCGCCCGAGCAGATTGAGCAGGGTGGCGTCGAGGCCCCGCAGGGCACCGGCCCCAATGCCGCGCCAGCTGCGGCCCCGGGGGCGGCAGCCAACAGCCGCGAGCAGTATGTCCGCAACTACGAGCTTGATCGCACGCTCAGCTACACGCGCCATCAGGTCGGGGCACTGCGTCGGATTTCTGTCGCGGTGGCGGTCGACAACCGGCTGGTCCCCGGGCCCGACGGCACCATGGTGAGCGAGCCGTGGGATCCGGCAGCACTGGAGCAGCTCGCTATACTGGTGCGCAATTCCGTCGGGTACGATGCGGCCCGGGGCGACGTGGTCACCGTGGTGAACGCGCCGTTCCTGGCGCCGGATGGGGCCGAGCTCGGCACGGCCAGCACCATTCCCTTCTGGCAGCAGCCGTGGGTCATGGACTATGCCCGGCAGACGCTCGGAATCCTCTTCATCCTGGTACTGGTGTTCGGTGTTCTGCGGCCGGTGATGAAAAGCCTCAGTCAGGCAAGTCGTGCCAGCAGTGAGACCGGACTGACGGCGGATCTTGGCGAAGAGGCGCTGGCCGATGGTCTGAACCCGCTCGGTGACGAACGGGTGACACTCACCGGCAGCGACAGCTTCATGCTGCCGAGTCCGGAGTCGTCCTATGAGCAGCAGATCAATGCGATAAAAGGCATGATCGCGGAAGATCCGGGCCGCGTCGCGCAAGTCGTCAAGCAATGGGTGGCGTCCAGTGAGTGAGCAGGGGAAATCCAAATCGAAAATGAACCGGCTGGAGCAGGCCGCAGTGCTGCTGATGTCGCTCGGTGAAAGAGATGCAGCCGCCGTGCTGCGTCACCTGGGCCCCAAAGAGGTTCAGCGTCTTGGCACCGCGATGACCCAGCTGCAGAACGTATCGCAGAGCGACGTCGAAGCGGTGGTCACCAGCTTTCTCAACGAGGCGAGCACGCTGACCGGGCTCGGCGTTGGCTCCGACAATTACATCCGCAAGATGCTGGTGGAGGCGCTGGGCGAGGACAAGGCGAGCTCGCTGGTGGATCGCATCCTGATGGGCGGCAATACCACCGGGCTCGATACCTTAAAGTGGATGGACCCCCGTTCGGTGGCTGATCTCATCCGCCACGAGCATCCGCAGATTCAGTCCATTGTGGTCGCCTATCTCGACGCTGATCAGGCCGCCGAGGTGCTTTCCAACCTCAGCGAGAAGCAGCGGCTCGATATCGTGATGCGGGTCGCCAGCCTCGATTCGGTGCAGCCCAGTGCACTGCAGGAACTCAATGCCATTCTGGAGAAACAGTTCTCCGGCAACGCCTCGTCACAGACCAAGGCGATGGGTGGCATCAAGGTTGCCGCCAATATCATGAACAATCTGGAGTCGAGCCTCGAAGGCGAGCTGATGGAGTCGATTCGCGATCTCGACGAGGATCTGGGGGCACGCATCCAGGATCTCATGTTCGTGTTCGAGGACCTGAAGAATATCGACGATCGCGGCATCCAGGCGCTGCTGCGCGAAGTATCGTCCGAAGTGCTCATTCTCGCGCTCAAGGGTGCCGACGACGAGCTGCAGGAAAAAGTGTTCAAGAATATGTCGAAGCGCGCTGCCGAGCTGCTCCGTGACGACCTCGAAGCCAAAGGCCCGGTACGGGTCAGTGAAGTGGAGGCGGCCCAGAAAGAGATCCTCACTATTGCGCGGCGCATGGCTGACTCCGGCGAAATTCAGCTGGGCACGGGCGCCGAAGAGATGATCTGATCAGCCCCGGGCGCCACCTGAGAGAATCTGCTTAATGGAAAGAAACCGCATTCCCGCCGCCGCTGGCGCACAGTTCCCCAGCTGGGAGCTGCCAGAGGTTTCCGATGGCGTCATTGTGACGGCAGAGTCGCGCCGGCCGCGGGAGGAAGAAGGCGCCGCAGAAGCCGCCGAACCAGCGCCCACCGTCACCGCCGGTGAACTGGAAGCGATCACCCAGCAGGCCTGGGAGGAGGGCCACGAAGCGGGCTACCGTGATGGCCATGCCGAGGGCAGGGCGGCCGGACACAGCGAAGGGCTGGCCGCCGGACGCGCCGAGGCGCAGGCCGAGCTGGATGCGCAGCTGGCTGCATTGCGCGACATCATGGCGGCGCTGCAGGCGCCGATCAGTCAACAGCACGAGGCCATTGAGGCGGCGCTGCTGCGCCTGTCGCTCGACATTGCCCGTGCTGTCCTCGACCGGGAGCCGGCGCTGCCGCCAGATCAGCTGCTGCCAGTGGTGCGCGAAGCCGTCCGTCAGCTGCCGGTGGGGGAGCGCAACATTACCGTCATGCTCAATCCAGAGCAGGCACAGCAGGTGCAGGCAGCTGCCGACTGGCCGGCAAGCTGGCGCATTGAGGGTGATCCAAGCCTGGCACTGAACGGCTGCCGGGTGGAAACCGAACACGCACTGGTCGATTACACGCAGTCGCTGCGCTTCCGGCAGGTGGCGGCGCGACTGCTGGCTGCGGAAGGCGAAACCGTCGAACCAGCACTGCTGCTGGATGCCGAAACTGATGACGACTGATATCGCCGCGCACCTCGAAGCCCACCGCTCCCGGCTCAAAGAGTGGCAACCGGAACCGGTGGCCGCTGGTCGGCTGGTGCGAATGGTCGGCCTGACGCTGGAGGCAGTGGGTCTCAACGTCGCCGTCGGCAGCCGCTGCCTGGTAGCAATACGCGGTGGCCGCTGGATCGAGGCCGAGGTAGTCGGCTTCGCCGAGCACCGCATCTTTCTGATGCCCACCGATAAAGTTGAAGGGGTGCAACCGGGAGCACGCGTGATACCGCTGGCCGAGTCTGGTCAGATCGCCGTCGGCATGGGTCTGCTGGGACGGGTGATCGATGGCGCCGGGCGACCGCTTGATGGCCGCGGCCCGCTGCTCAGCGATACCAGCATCCCGCTCGAAGGGCCGGCCATCAATCCGCTCGAACGCAAACCGATCAGCGAGGTGATGGACGTCGGCATTCGGGCCATTAACGCGGCGCTCACGGTGGGCCGGGGGCAGCGGCTCGGCCTGTTTGCAGGTTCGGGCGTTGGCAAGAGCATGCTGCTCGGCATGATGACCCGCTTCACCGAGGCGGAGATTGTTGTGGTTGGGCTGATCGGCGAACGGGGGCGCGAGGTCAAGGAGTTTATTGATCACACGCTGGGCGAGGAGGGCATGCGCCGCGCGGTAGTGATCGCCGCGCCAGCTGACGAAGCTCCGCTGATGCGGCTGCGCGCCGCCATGCTGACCTCCCGCGTTGCCGAATATTTCCGCGATCAGGGCAAGCAGGTGCTGCTGCTGATGGATTCACTGACGCGCTATGCGCAGGCGCAGCG
>JAJUJZ010000159.1 GCA_029265075.1 Gammaproteobacteria bacterium
TGTCGACCTCAATGACCAGATCGCCCAGCCGTGGCCCCGGCGGAATGTAGATTTCGTTGGTCTCGTTGCGCGTCTGCACCTCGTGCGACTGCAGCTCTTCGAAGCGTGCCAGACGCGCCTTGCTCTTGCTCTGACGTCCTTTTGCGCCCTGGCGGACCCACTCCAGCTCGGCCTTGATGGTTTTCTGGCGCGCAGCCTCCTGCTTGGCCTCTACTTCCAGACGCTTCTCCCGCGCCTCCAGCCAGGCGGTGTAGTTGCCTTCGAACGGGATGCCGCGGCCGCGGTCGAGTTCGAGGATCCAGCCGGCGGCATTGTCGAGGAAATAGCGGTCGTGGGTGATCGCCACCACGGTGCCGGGGAAATCGCAGAGATAGCGCTCCAGCCAGGCGACCGACTCGGCGTCCAGGTGGTTGGTGGGCTCGTCGAGCAGCAGCATGTCGGGATTCGACAGCAGCAGGCGGCAGAGCGCCACGCGGCGCCGCTCACCACCCGACAGTTTGGTGACGTCGGCGTCCCACGGCGGCAGGCGCAGCGCCTCGGCGGCCACCTCCAGCCGATGCTCGAGGTTGTGCGCGTCGGTCGCCTGGATAATGTCCTCTAGCCGCGCCTGCTCCTTGGCCAGCGCGTCGAAGTCAGCATCCTCTTCGGCATATGCGGCGTACACCTTGTCCAGCGCAGCCAGCGCATCGAGTGCCTCGCGCACGCCGTCTTCGACGTTACCGCGCACCGTCTTGGCGGGATCGAGCTGTGGCTCCTGCGGCAGGTAACCGATCTTGATGCCGGGCTGCGGCCGCGCCTCGCCGCTGTATTCGGTGTCGACGCCCGCCATGATGCGCAGGAGCGTCGATTTGCCGGCGCCGTTGAGGCCGAGCACGCCGATCTTGGCGCCCGGGAAGAACGAGAGCGAGATGTCGGTGAGAATCTCCCGCTTGGGCGGGACGACTTTACTCACGCGATTCATCGTGAAGACGTATTGAGCCATTGCCTGCTGAGTGCTCCATTGCGTTGCTGATCGAGAACAGTCCGGTCAGGGCCGCGGCCTGCACCGCAGGGCAGTCCGGCCGGTCTGATTCTCAGGGGGTTCGGGGTCGTGCAGCGCCGTCCGGCGGCGCGGAAATAGGGCGAGTGTACCCGAACAGCGTAAGGTGTCGGAACGCCCCGGATGCGATACAATTGCCGCCCTTTTTTAGTCCGGCGCGTCAGGCCGGTCCGGTCACCGCGCGGCGGGCCCGTTACGACAGCGGCCATTGTGCGGCATTTCCTTCGGTTTTCCATTCATTAGAGGCGGTGTTTCCGATGTTCAGCAAAAAGATGACCATTCAAGGCTTCGACGATGAGCTGTGGGCTGCCATCGGCGACGAGGAACGCCGCCAGGAAGAGCACATCGAGCTGATTGCGTCGGAAAACTACGCCAGCCCGCGCGTGCTGCTGGCACAGGGCACGGCCCTTACCAACAAATATGCCGAAGGTTATCCGGGCAAGCGCTACTACGGTGGCTGCGAGTACGTCGATGTGGCTGAGCAGCTCGCCATCGACCGCGCCTGCCAGCTGTTCGGTGCCGATTACGCCAACGTGCAGCCGCACTCCGGTTCGCAGGCCAATGCGGCCGTTTATCTGGCACTGCTGCAGCCCGGCGATACCATCCTCGGCATGAGCCTGGCGCACGGTGGTCACCTCACACACGGTGCCAAAGTGAGCTCATCCGGCAAGCTCTACAACGCGGTCCAGTACGGCATCGACGCCAACGGCCTGATCGACTACGACGAAGTCGAGCGTCTGGCGCTGGAGCACAACCCGAAAATGATCGTAGCCGGCTTCTCTGCTTATTCGCAAGTGCTTGATTTTCCTCGTTTCCGCGAAATTGCAGACAAAGTCGGCGCCTATCTGTTCGTCGACATGGCGCACGTGGCGGGGCTGGTAGCGGCAGGGCTCTACCCGAACCCGGTACCGCTGGCCGATGTGGTCACGACCACCACGCACAAGACGCTGCGCGGCCCCCGCGGCGGCCTGATTCTGGCGCGGCGCAACGACGAGATCACCAGGAAACTCAACTCTGCGGTCTTCCCCGGCACTCAGGGCGGCCCGCTGATGCACGTCATCGCCGCCAAGGCGGTGGCCTTCCTCGAAGCGCTGCAGCCGGAGTTCCGGACCTATCAGCAGCAGGTGCTGAACAACGCCCGGGCCATGGCAGCCACCTTCCAACAGCGCGGGTTCAAGGTAGTCTCGGGCGGCACCGACAACCACCTGATGCTGATCGACCTGATCGATAAGCCCTATACCGGGAAAGATGCTGACGCCGCACTGGGTGAGGCCTATATCACCGTCAATAAGAACTCGGTGCCCAACGATCCCCGTCCGGCTGCGGTCACTTCCGGCCTGCGGGTTGGCACTCCGGCGGTGACCACCCGCGGCTTTAAGGAGGCGGAGTGCGAGCAGCTGACACACTGGATCTGTGATGTGCTGGATTCGATCGGCCAGAGTAACCACGCTGAGGTGGTCACTGCCGTGCGTGATAAAGTGCTGGAGCTCTGTGGCCGGTTCCCGGTCTACGGCGCCTGACTGACAGCGAGCGGGCGGCCCGGCCGCCCCGCCATTAAGGAGGGCTCGCCGTGCGCTGCCCGTTCTGCAACTTCGAAGACACCAAGGTGATCGATTCGCGGCTGGCTGCCGAGGGTGGCCAGGTACGGCGCCGGCGTGAGTGCCTGGCGTGTGCCGAGCGCTTCACCACTTTCGAAACTGCCGAACTGGTGATGCCGCGGGTCATCAAGAACAATGGCATCCGCGAACCTTTTGACGAAAACAAGCTTCGTGCCGGCGTTATGCGGGCGCTGGAAAAGCGCCCGGTCAGCATCGAGAAGGTTGAAGGGGTTATCAATCAGATCAAGCGTGGGCTGCAGGCTTCCGGTGAGCGTGAGCTGGCCTCGCGCGCTATCGGTGAACGGGTGATGGAAGCACTGAAATCGCTCGACCACGTTGCCTATGTGCGGTTTGCCTCGGTCTACCGCAGTTTCCAGGATCTCAACGAATTTCGTGCCGAGATCGACCGGCTGTCACGCGAGTCGGATGACGTTGCGCCCGACGCAACGGCGCCCGACGCAACGGCGCCCGACGGAGCCCGCACGTGAACGACCCCGTCGCTGACCGCCGCTTCATGACCGAAGCGCTGCGGCTGGCGCGGCGCGGTCTTTACTCCACGTCGCCCAACCCGCGGGTCGGCTGCGTCATCGTGCGCAATGGCCACATCGTCGGCCGCGGCTGGCATGAACGGGCCGGAGAGCCGCATGCCGAAGTGCTGGCGCTGCGTGACGCAGGTGCTGCCGCGCAGGGAGCGACCGTCTACCTGACGCTCGAGCCGTGCAGTCACCACGGGCGCACGCCGCCCTGCTGCGAGGCGTTGGTTGCGGCCGGCGTCGCGCGGGTGGTCGTGGCGATGCGCGACCCCAATCCGCTGGTGGCTGGGCGCGGCAGCGACCATCTGCGCGGCCACGGCATCGCGGTGGAAGAGGGGCTGCTGGGCGATCTGGCGCGCGAACTCAATATCGGTTTCGTCAGTCGCATGGAACGGCGCCGCCCCTGGTTCCGGCTGAAGCTGGCCAGCAGTCTCGATGGCCGCACCGCCATGGCATCCGGTGAGTCGAAGTGGCTGACGGGCATCGCCGCTCGCTCCGATGTGCAGCGGCTGCGTGCGCGCAGCTGTGCCATCGTCAGTGGCATCGAGTCGGTACTGGCCGACAACTCGGCGCTCAATGTCCGCGTCGGTGAGATGGCACTGGAGGAGCCGCTGGCAGAGCCGGTCCGTCAGCCGCTGCGGGTGGTACTCGACTCCAATCTGCGGCTGCGGCCGCCGGCACGTATTTTTGGCCCCGGCGGGCAGCTGGTGGTGGTGACAGCGCGTACCGATGAACGTGCCTGGCAGCCGCTGCTGGATGCAGGCGCCGAGGTGGTGTCGCTGCCGGCCAGTCATGGGCGTGTCGACTTGCCCGCGCTGGCACTCTGGCTGGCCGAACGGCAGTGCAATGAA
>JAJUJZ010000147.1 GCA_029265075.1 Gammaproteobacteria bacterium
AATTCACCAAACGTCCTTAACCCAGGAAGTGCCATCCCCATGAAAATGCATCGAATGAAAACGTTTGCGCTGGCGGCTGTCTCAGCCGGCGCGCTGACGATGAGTGCCGGTGTCCTCGCCGCAACGGTTAACGATGTTCTGCAGGTCGGCCAGGCAAAAGTGGAAGACGGCCAGCAGTCCCAGAAGCGTGTTGATAAGCTGGCCAGTGAAACCTCTGACCTGCTGCAGGACTACCGCACTGTCAACAAGCAGATTGCCGGCCTGGATGTGTATAACCAGCGTCTGGAACGGCAGATTGCCAACCAGATGCGTCGGGTGCAGGACCTGGAGAAGTCGATTGAGGACGTGACTGTCATCCAGCGCCAGATTACGCCTCTCGTTATGCGCATGATCGACGGTCTGGAAGAGTTCGTTGCACTGGATGTGCCTTTCCACAAGGAAGAGCGTGAGCGTCGCGTGGAGATGCTGCGCCGCAACCTGGACCGCTCCGATATCAGCGTGGCGGAAAAATTCCGTCAGGCGCTCGAAGCCTACAAGATCGAAATTGAATACGGTCGCAAAATCGACGCCTACAAAGGGAACATCGAGATCGACGGGCAGGAGCGCGAAGTCAGCTTTTTCCGCATCGGCCGGGTCGCCCTGCTCTATCAGACCACTGACCTGAACCAGGTAGGCGCGTGGAACAACAAAACCCGTCAGTGGGAAAAACTGGACGCCGGTTCATATCGCAGCGCTGTTCAGAACGGTCTGCGTATCGCCCGCCGTCAAGCATCGATCGACATTCTTGAAGTTCCTGTTCTGGCTCCGGAGGCTGCGCAGTGATGAGTAACAAGTTTTTGAAAGCCGCTGTTCTTGCGATCGGCGGTGCGCTGGCTCTGAGCGCCAGCGTGACCATGGCTCAGGAAGCCCAGTCCATTGATCAGCTCCTCGAGCGCGTCAAGCAGGGCCGTCTGGCCGATCAGCGCGATTACGCAGAGCGTGAGCGCCGGTTTGTCGCCAACAAGAACGAGCAGGCCAACTTGCTCGCCCAGGCCAAGCGTCAGCGCGACCAGGCAGAGCAGCGCTCGACTGAGCTCGAGCGCCAGTTCGAAGAAAACGAGCTGCTGGTTGTTGACAAGCAGCGTCAGCTGCGCGAGCGCATGGGTTCACTGACCGAGCTGTTCGGTCATATGACTGCAGCCGCTGGTGATCTGCGCTCCACGCTGCAGACGTCGCTGGTCAGCGCCCAGTACCCCAATCGCGAAGAGTTCATCAACGACCTCATCAACAAGATGAGTGGCAGCGAGCAGCTGCCGAGCATCGAGGAGATCGAGCGCGTCTGGTATGAAATGCTGCGCGAAATGAAAGAAGGCGGTGAAGTGGCGGCCTTCCAGGCGCCTGTCATCGCGGTCGATGGTGAGCGTGAGGACACCCGCGTCATTCGCGTCGGTACCTTCAACATCTTCTCCGAAGACGGCCGTTACCTGCAGTTCGTACCGGAAACCGGTGCTCTGACCGAGCTGGCTCGTCAGCCGGCAGGCAAGTACCTCGGCTGGGCGAAGGATCTGGCCCGTGCTCAGGACGGTCTGCATCGTGTAGGTCTCGACCCGACTGGTCCTACGGGCGGCACCTTCCTGTCGGCTCTGATCGATACGCCGACCTTCTCGGAGCGTGTCCACCAGGGCGGCACCATCGGCTATATCATCATTGGCCTGGGTGTTGTTGGTCTGCTGCTGGCGATCTGGCGCATGGTTGTACTGTTTGTGGTCAGCTCGCGCGTTCAGGCTCAGATCAAGAGTGACAAGGCTAACCCCAACAACCCGCTGGGTCGTGTGCTGCTGGTTCACGAGAAGCATCCGAACATCGATACCGAAACGCTGGAGCTCAAGCTGTCCGAGCAGGTTCTCAAGGAGGTGCCGAAACTCGAGTTCGGTCTCAACTTCCTCAAGATCATCGCGACCGTCGCACCGCTGCTCGGTCTGCTCGGTACGGTTACCGGTATGATCATCACCTTCCAGGCCATCACCATCTTCGGTGCGGGCGATCCCAAGGCGATGGCAGGCGGTATCTCGACGGCTCTGATCACGACGGTACAAGGTCTCTGTGTCGCAATCCCGATGGTTCTGCTGCACACCCTGGTGAACTCGCGTGCCAAGCGTGTCATCGAGGTGCTGGAAGAGCGCACCACCGGTCTGGTTGCCGAGCACACCGAGGCGCAACTGGGGAAAGCCTAAATGTTGTATTACCTCGATGAAGGCATCGGAATCATCAGGCGCTTCATGGAGGCAGGGGGCGATGTGCTTTGGCTCATCGCCATCCTCACCTTCGTCATGTGGACGCTGGCCTTCGAACGGTTCTGGTACTTCCGCACCAGTCTGCGGCGTGATGTCGACGCTGTGGTAGCCACCTGGTCGAAGCGTCCCGAACGTCGTTCCTGGCATGCCCGGCAGATCCGCGCGAAGCTCCTCTCCGAGGTCAATGAGCGCATTAACCATAATCTGCCGATGATCCAGACACTGGTGACGCTCTGTCCTCTGCTGGGTCTGCTCGGTACGGTTACCGGGATGATCGAGGTCTTCCACATCATGGCAGTAACCGGCGGCGGTGATGCCAAGTCGATGGCGGGTGGTGTCTCCAAGGCAACCATCCCGACCATGGCAGGGATGGTGGCAGCACTGTCGGGTGTGGCGGTCAACACCTACATCCGGAATATCGCGAACCGCGAAAGCAAGCTGCTGGAAGACCATCTGACAACCGATCACTAAGAGAATCAGACAAAATGGCACGTAATTTTGTGAAGAAAGAAGCAGAGGAGCAGGCGCAGATCGACCTGACCCCAATGCTTGACGTTGTGTTCATCATGTTGATCTTCTTCATAGTGACCGCATCGTTCGTCAAGGAAGCAGGGATTGAAGTCAACCGTCCGGAGGCATCGACGGCTAACCCGAAGGAAAACGTCAACATCCTGGTTGCGGTCAGCGCCAACAACGAGATCTGGATCGATCAGCGTCGCGTTGATGAACGCTCGGTACGCTCCGTCATTGAAAGGATGCATGCCGAGAACCCGAAGGGTGCCGTAGTCGTGCAGGCTGATGCCAAATCGACCACGGATGTTGTTACGGCGGTTATCGACGCCGCACGTGCCGTCGGCATTGTCGACGTTTCTTTGGCCACCGACGAACAATAGGCATCATGAATCTAGGTCGCTTGATAATCAGTGCAGCACTGGCGTTCGTCGTTACGGCGCTGCTGTTCATCCTGATGCCCGCTCTCATCGAGACAGCGGACAAGTCACTGGATGAGCGGCCGCGTACGAAACTGGCGGACATTTTTATGCCGCAAACCGAGATCGAAACGCGGGTTGACGAAGTGAAGCCGGAGAAGCCGGCAGAGCCTGATCAGCCGCCACCTGATCTTGTGCAACCGGACCTGAGCAATCCTGACATCGACACGACCAATATGGTGAACATTTCACCAGGCCAGCAACGCGTTGATGTCAACATTGATAGCAGCGGAATGGCGTCGAGCGACGGTGAGTATCTGCCGATCGTCAAGGTGGCGCCGATCTATCCGCGGCGGGCGCAGTCGCGCGGAGTGGAGGGGTACTGCATTGTTGAGTACACCGTGACCACCTCCGGTGCGATCCGTGATCCGCGGCCGGTTGATTGCCAACCGCAGGGCTACTTCGAGAATGCTTCGGTACAGGCGGCGATGAAGTTCAAGTACCGTCCGCGTGTAGTAGATGGCAACCCCATCGAGGTAGCGGGTGTACAAAACAAGTTCACTTACTCGCTTGAGCAGTAAGTCGACACGTGGGTGAGCGTATGAAGAGTTTCCCAGTGGCAAAACGTTGGTGCCGCGCACTGCTGGTCAGTGTGCCGGTGCTCGCCATGACGAGCATCGGATCGGGGTTGCTGCAGCCCTACGTCCAGGCTGACCTGCCGGGCATTGCTCAAGCTCAGCAACAGCAGCCGGATCAGCGCGAGACGCGGCGTACGCCGGCCCTCAGCAACGCGGTCTACGAAAAGCTGAGCGCCGTTCAGACGCTGGTGGATGAGAAGAAATACCAGGAGGCGATCAATACGCTGAATGGCATGACTGGCGGCCGCAATGCGCCCAACAGTTATGAACTGGCGAACATTTACAACATGTACGCCTTCATCTACTACAGCCAGGAAAATTACGCCAAAGCGCTTGAGTACTACCGCAAGGTCATCGAGCAGCCGGATATTCCGGTGGCTATGGAAGATGGCACCCGCTACACAATTGCCCAGCTCTACTTTGTGCAGGAGAAGTGGAGAGAAGGCATTCAGATGCTGCAGGAGTGGGTGAAGACTCAGGAAAAGGTTAACGCGGATGTCTATGTACTGTTCGCGCAAGGCTATTACCAGCTCGAACAGTATGACAACGCCCTTACCAATGCCGAGAAAGCGGTGGCAATGGTACGGGCCGAAGGCAAGCAGCCGCGCGAACAGTGGCTGGGTCTGCTGCGCTATCTCTACTGGGAGAAGAAGCAGTACGACAAGGCGATCGAGATTCTGGAAGAGCTGGCAACGCACTTCTCGAAACGCGATTACTGGCTGCAGCTGTCCCAGATGTACGGTGAGGCGCAGCAGGAGCGCAAGCAGCTGGCAGCGATTGATGCGGTTTACGTCAGTGGCGAGATGGAGCGGGAACAGGAGATCGTAACGCTTGCTTACCTCTGGCTGGC
>JAJUJZ010000142.1 GCA_029265075.1 Gammaproteobacteria bacterium
CAAAGCCGAAGCCATCCTTATGGCCGTGGACCCGCCCCCGGATAAGGTCGAGTCGCGAAATCAGACAGTAGGCATTGCGGCGGTTACGAATCAGCTGACCGTCGCGCTCCATGGCGTTGAGCCGCCGCCGCAACGCCTCGACCTGCTCATCATCGGAAAGATTGAGCCGCTGACAGAGCTTGCCGTGATCGAGGGGGCCATCAGCCTCCTCGAGCACTTGCATAATCAATTCGCGACTGGGAATGGGACGCTCGTACCGCTCCGCTTCGCGTTCTGCAAAGGGGTCGTGCGGTGGAGTCTTTTTGGGCATGCGCCGTTTCGCCTTATGGTCGAGAGAAAATTTTCACGTCCATTATACGCAAGGATTGACAACACAGAGCGACATGAGTAAATTGCGCGGCTCTGAAGCAATGCCCCTGTGCCCAGGTGGTGAAATTGGTAGACACGCTAGCTTCAGGTGTTAGTGGCCTTGCGGCCGTGGAGGTTCAAGTCCTCTCCTGGGCACCACTCTTCTCTTATCCGGATCGTTCACTGCAGACAGTGCTCATCGTCGCGAAGTGATCTGGATCAAAGCTGTAGCTTCCCGACTGACCGCCGCCTGCAGGGGAAACCCCGATCTCCTGATCGCGGCAGCAGATCCTGCAGCGCTACCTCGTGGCACTTAGTGGGCCAGCCGCGACGTTGACACAACCCCCTTTTTTTCGCGTCGCCAACCTGATTTTCTTTTCTTCGCTTCCGCGAAGGTGATCAGCCGGAGCTGGGGCGCGCACTGCTGCAAGCGGGTGTCGACTCCTTTATCAGCTGCGCCACCCCTTGCAGCACGGCGACCAACGCGCCGCTCCGCAGCGGCCACGCCACCCCGAACGCACGGGAAGGAAACGCCCTCAGCGCTGATTAACACCCCCGGTAAGCTGCTGGAATGCAGCTCTTCCGCCAGCCTGGACGCCGTTATCGTGAGCGCGGGCTGGCCAGCTCAGTGCGCCACCGGGTCATCCATAACGTGCTGTGGCGGCGTCCCTGACACTGTTTTCATAGCACCCCGGACCCTCCGTACCCGCGCCACCGTCGAGCTTGCCTACACCACCAATCTTCCTCGTCAGAAAAATCTGAGGCGGAACATATGGTTGAGCTGCTGGCTCAGCTTTTGCTTACAGAATGACCTCCACCATCCCAGAAGGGGAAAACGTCATGCTGAGAAAAGTTGGGGCATTAATGTTTATCGGTGCCTTCATGAGCGTCGGCGCCAACGCAGCATCAATTACCTTTGACACCTGGCAGCACAATGAAGGCGTGGGCCCGGACTATGAAGTCACCATCAGTGACGGCATGGATAACGGCAACGCCACATTTGATGTCACCTTCAAGGTGGCGAGCGGCCAGGCTGACATTTTGGGAATCTATTTCAACTTCTCATCGATATTCGGGCCTGCCAATCCGTATGGCGCCAACCCGCTGGTCGATGACGGTGGTGTCGTGACGCAGGTATGTCTGGAGGCGGTCAGCTGTGGTGGCGGCAACAACATGAACGGCATCAACATCAACGGCGTGCAAAACCCGACATGGGACCTTGCATTCCAAATCGATGAGCAGGGTCAGGGCGGCGGTGCCATTACCGAGGGCAGTTTCTCGTTCCTGGCAGGGGGCCTGACGCTGGATGACTTCTATGCAGCCGGGGTCCGTGCGCAATCGACCTCGCCCGGTCCAGGCAGCGACAAAGCGTGGAGCCTCGAACCCAATCCCGGCACCGAAGTGCCTGAGCCCGCGACACTCGCCCTGCTGGGTCTGGGGCTCGCCGGACTGGTTGCTGCGCGGCGGCGTCCCGAAGCAGCCTGATGTCTCCGTTAAACAACCCCGCCGCGGCGGGGTTGTTTAATTCAGTTACGCCGATCCCAGAACTGACCTGCCAGCTCGCTGAGCGCAGCGGCGAGCCGCGCTACTGAGGTAGCACGCCGCACGTTGCTTTGTCCCGTTTGCTCATTGCCTTCCGCCGCATCCCGGATATTGCCGATGCTCTGATTGATCTCTTCACTCACTGCGCGCTGCTGCTCCACGGCGTCGGCGATGTGCGCACTCATCTCCGTGATTTCACTGATCCGGGTGCTGATACCTTGCAGGGCCTCAGCCGCCTCGCGGGCATGGCTGACACTGGCCGCCGCCTGATAGCTGCTGTTTTCCATCGCCGCCACGGCGGATCGGGCGCGTTCCTGCAACGTCGCGATCATCGTCTGAATATCCATGGTGGAGTGCTGAGTGCGTGCCGCCAGATTGCGGACTTCATCAGCGACTACCGCAAAGCCGCGCCCCTGCTCGCCGGCGCGCGCCGCCTCTATGGCCGCGTTGAGCGCCAGCAGGCTGGTCTGCTCGGTGATTTCCTGGATGACATCGAGCACTCCTGTGATCTCGTTGCTCTGGGCCTCGAGCTCACCAATCACCTCCACTGCCCGGCGGATCTCCTCTTCCAGTTCCGTCATCGAGTTGCTGGTGGCCGCTACCAGCTGTTGCCCCGACGCTGTTTCACTGTCGACAGCACCCGCGGCTGCCGCGGCCCGCATCGTATTCTGCGCGACTACCTGAATGCTTTCTGCCAGCTGGCCCACCGCAGCCGCGACCTGCTCCGTGTCCGCGCGCTGCTCGACGGAGAGCTGTTTGGTCGATTCGATATCGTGCAGCAGGCGCCGGGCATGTTCGCCGAGACGATTGGCGGCGTCGCTGATGCGGCCGACGATGGCACCAGTTTCGGCCTGCATCATGCGCAGTGCAAACTCGATCTGACCAAATTCGTCCCCGCGCCCGGTGTACAGCAGCTGACTGAGCGGGTTGACGGCGACCGCCCGCGCTCTGCGCACCAGGCGCCGGAACGGTGCCAGCAATACTGCCGTCCCGGCGGCAACCACCCCGCCCGCGACCAGCCCTGCCACCAGAGCCCCGCGGATTGACAGCGGCGTCAGTGCCGCGGCTGCCAGCAAACCCGTGAGCACGCCGCCCCATATCAGCAACTGCAGCTTGAGGCCGAAGGACAGGAAGCGGCTGCGTGGCATTGCCTTGCCGGACCGGATCCGCGCGTAGAGCGTCTCTGCCGCGTTGACATGCTCGGGTTCCGGCCGGGTACGAACCGACTGGAACTCGATCGGGGTTCCATCTCGGGTAATGGGGGTGACATAGGCGCTCACCCAGTAGTGGTCGCCGTTTTTGCAGCGATTTTTGACCAGCCCCATCCACGATTGCCCCGCTTTCAGGGTGGCCCACATCTGGCCAAAAACCGCCGGCGGCATGTCCGGGTGTCTGACGATGTTGTGTGGCTGCCCCAGCAGCTCCTCTTCGGTGAAGCCGCTGATCTCGATGAAGTCGGGATTGACATGGGTAATGTGGCTGTCGGGCGTGGTAGTCGAGAGAATGTTCGCGTCCGGCGACAGATCGACGCTACGGCCGGTCACGGGAAAATTTTCACGCATATCAAACTCCCGCAGCGTACTGCATTGCGAGCATCGCCAGCGCCCGGTCCACAGGACTGACGATAAAAAGAGGTGCCAGCCTCCACCGCCCGCAGCTCGCGCCCGTAATGGGCACACCGCTCTGGCAGCTGGCTGACAGTTCACTTGCTTTATTCGTTCGTATCCTCGCCCCACGACGAGAATGGCAGATGCTGGCGCGCAGCAAAAAGAGGAGGACCACCAAGGTTTCGCCAACGGCGATAACCGCCCGGCCCTCGCTTGACCGCCGACCCGTAACAGGCGGCCCGCCTGGTTCGAAAGCCTCACCATGGTGCGCAAAAGCCGGCCACACTTGCAGCCGCGAAACTACGTATGGCTTTACGGCTGAGCTTTATTGTTCAATATGTGAAGCCGTGACCAGAAGCAGAGGCCGTTTCATGCGCAAAATTTTCGTAGCTGTTTTCCTGGCATCGACACTCGCCAGTAGCGCCCACGCTGCTTCAATCACGTTCGACAGCTGGCAGAACGGCCCCGGCAATTATGTCGTTACGGTCAGCGAAGGCACCCGGAATAGCGCAACGACATTCGATGTCACGTTTCGCGCAGACAATCAGACAGCGAACATTACCGGCCTGTTTTTCAATTTCTCGCCTTCGTTCGGTACCGCTAATCCCTTTATCAGCAGCCCTCTGGCAGACGCCGGCGGCATCGTCATGGATGTCTGCCTGGACGGTCGCAGCTGTGGCCGGGGCGACAGCAACCTGAACGGCATCAGCATCAACGGTTCGCAGAATCCGGTGTGGGACCTGGTATTCCGGGTTGATGGCCAGGGGTCGGGCAACAACCGGCTCAGCGAAGGCAGCTTCTCTTTCCTTGCCAATGACCTGACTCTGGACGACTTTTACGCCGTCGGCCTGCGCGCGCAGGGCGACAAGCTCTGGAGCGCCGAGGCAAAGCGCGGCGCGGCCCAGATTCCAGAGCCGGAAACGCTCGCTCTGCTCGGTATCGGCCTGGCCGGACTGGCCGCCGCCCGCCGCCTACAGAGCTGACAGCGAGCAATAAAAAACCCCGCCGCGGCGGGGTTTTTTGTTTCCGTCTGAACCGTCAGCCAAACGGATGGCGCAGAACGATGGTCTCCACGCGATCAGGACCCGTGGAGATGATGTCGATCGGCGCGCCCACCAGCTCCTCCAGACGGCGAATGTAGGCACGCGCATTGGCGGGCAGCTGGTCGAGTTCTCTGACACCCAGCGTGGAGTCGGTCCAGCCCGGCATCTCCTCATACACCGGCACCAGACCTTCGTAATCCTCCGCGTCCAGCGCGGGCGGGGCCGGGTTGCCATTCTTGTCCTCGTAGGCAACACAGATCTTCACGACATCAAGACCATCCAGCACATCGAGCTTGGTGAGACAGATGCCGGAGACGCTGTTGATGCGGACGGCCTGACGCAGC
>JAJUJZ010000149.1 GCA_029265075.1 Gammaproteobacteria bacterium
ACCATGCCGCGCGCCCGGTTGTGGGGGTGGGCCAGGGCTTCGGCGACCGATAGCACTGGCGCAAATTGCGTACCCGCCTGTTCGAACAGTGCCAGCCATTCGGCCTGGGTGCGGGTCGCGATGATGGCGGCGATCTCGGCCTTGATGGCTGGCCAGCGCGCGCTATCCAGTTGCGCCTCGACCAGATCAGGACGGCCGATGACGGCGCAAAAGCGCTGCCAGTAACGCGGCTCCATGTCGGTCGTTACAATGTGGCGGCCGTCGGCGGTGCGCCAGATGCCGCTGTCTGCACGCGGCAGCCCGCGCGGTGGCAGTCGCTCGAGATCGGCGTGGCGCGAGATAGTAGTAGCGATCAGTGCCATGGCAGCATCGCTCATGGCGATATCGACCAGCTGGCCTTTGCCGCTGGCGGCGCGTGCGATCACGGCCGCCAGTACCCCGATGACCGCATTGGAGCCGCTCAGCAGATCGGCCACCGGCACGCCCGGGAAAGAGGGCGCATCGGGGTTTTCGCCGATGCGGGACAGCGCGCCGGCCAGTGCCAGTGCGACCGGGTCGTGGCCCGGCTTGGAAGCTTCCGGCCCGGTCTGGCCGCAGAGCGTAACGGCGCAATAAATCAGGCGGGGGTTGAGCGTCTGCATCGCTTCGTACCCATAGCCCATGCTCGCCATCACGCCGGGCCGATAATCCTCGACCAGAATGTCAGCACTGCGAATCAGCTCATGCAGCGCGGCCTGCGCTCGCGGATGACCGGGATCGAGCAGCACGCTGCGCTTGCCACGCGCGAAAATATCGCGGGCGCGCAGCAGCGCCTGCTGCTGTTCATCGAGCTTGTCCCAGCCGAACACCTTGCGTTGTTTGGCCAGCTCGCGGGGGTTCTCGATGCGGATCACTTCAGCACCGAGTTCGGCCAGCATCCAGGTGCAGTAGGGACCGGGCAGGAACTTGCTGAAGTCGATGACTCGCAGACCGTGCAATGCACCGCTCATTGTCCGCCTCCCAGCAGTTCGGCATTGGCTTCACCGAGTGCCGGCACCATGCGCCGCACGGACGCGGGCTGGACGGTGGAGACCCAGAGCGGTCCCGGCAGGCGCCGGTCGTCGATATCGACCCAGAGCTTGCGTGCTTGCCATTGCGGGCTCTGTAAAACGTCCTCAGGTGCGTCGATCCAGGAGAGACCGAGGCCGTTCGCCAGCGACAGCTCGCGCAGCTGCGCGCGCGTATGTTGCAGAAAGAAGGCCGCGATTTGCTCTTCCCACTCGGCAAGCGTTTCGCGCGGCAGGTCGGCGACCAGAATGTCATCCCATGCAATGCTGGCCAGCGGCCCGGCTTGCTCGCCCATTACCCGTGCCATGCTGCGCATCATTGGCGGGTTGTCGACCAGGGCCCAGGTGACGAAACCATCGGCGCAGGGCCATATCTGCCGGACACCGGATTTGCCGCGGATCAGCAGATTGCCGGTGCGCCTGCCAATGCGGCCGGTCCACTCCCAGGTGAGCGGATCGCGATAGTTGGCGAGTACCGCCGCCTGCAATGCAGAGACTTCGACCAGTTGCCCGCGGCCGGTAGTGGCTCGGGCATGCAGCGCGGTAAGCGCGCCGGTCACCGCCTGAATGGCGGCCAGGGCATACGCCTGTGCACCCGGCATCGTCAGTGGCGGCCGATCAGGGTCGCCGCAAACGCTCATCAGGCCGGAACGCGCCATCAATGAAAGATCACTGACCTGGCGCGCATCGTTGGGGCTACCCGGCAGAAATGGTGCGATAACGACATCGATCAGGCGCGGGTTGTGCGCCGCCAGCTGTTTATGGTCGAGGCCGGGGTTGCGCAGCAGGATGTCGGCGCCAGTCAGCAGCTGCTCAAACGCGGCCGTTCCCGGCTCGGCCACCACCGAGCGCTTGCCATGATTCCAGGTCGCAAATGTTGCTGTGTCACGCCGCTGAGGATCACCGTCAGGCGCCTCTACCTTGATGACCTCTGCGCCCAGCTCGGCCAGCATCCGGCCTGCGAACGCACCCAGCTCGCTGGTGAGATCGAGTACCCGCAGATGTCTGAGCATGTTGCTTCCCCTTCTTTGCCGTTTGCCGGATTAACGCAGCGCGCCAGCGTCGGTCAGCGCCGCGATCTCTTCGCGACTCATGCCCAGCATCCCGACCAGTACCTGCTCCTGATGCTCGCCAAGGCGCGGCGGTGGCTCGACCCGCAGGCTGGATTCAGAAAAACGGAGCGGCGGGCCGGGCAGATCGCAGCGCCCCAGTTTGCTGTGTTCGACGTGGTGATAGTGTCCGCGCTGCAGCTCGGGGTCGGTGAACACATCGCGCCCGTCGGCAACCGCTTCTGCGGCAATGCCGAGTGCATTCAGGTGATCGGCCAGCTGATGTTTGTCAAAGCGGCTGGTCCAGGCAGCGAGCAGGGCTTCCAGCTCGGTCTCATGCTGTTTACGGCCGGCCAGCGTGGCGAACCGGGCGTCGGTGCACTTCATGCATTCGGCGAGCCGCTGCCACTCCGCATCCGTGCGCACGGCGATCGCAATGTACTGGTCATGGCCCCGGGTCGGGAACGCGCCGTGAGGCGCGGCATGAGGTGACCGGTTAGCTGACCTGGTGCCGATGCCGGCCGGCTGGCGGGCATAACAATCGGCCATGGTGTGAATGAGCGGCTCCACCTGACTGATATCGATGTGCTGGCCTTCGCCGGTCTGGCGGCGATGCGCCAGCGCGGCGAGAATTGCCACCGTGGCGAACATCGGTGCAACCACATCGCCATAGGCGAACGGCGGCATATGGGGATCGCGATCCGGCCAGCCGGAGAGGGCGGCGAGCCCCGACAGCGCCGCCGCCGAGTTGCCATAGCCGCGCATGGTGCCGAGTGGCCCGCTGCGTCCCGCCACACTGACGCTGGCCATGATGAGATCGGGTTTGATCTCGCGTAATGTCTCGTAGGCGAGACCGATGCGCTCCATGTAGCCGGGGCTGAAGTTTTCCACCACCACATCGGCCCAAGCGACCAGCTTCCTGGCCACCGCCACACCGCGCTCGTCGCTCAGGTTAATAGTGACGCTGAGCTTGCTGGTATTGGTGAGGGCGAAGAAGGCCGAGCCGTCCGGGTCGCGTCGGTCATTGGCGAACGGCGGACTGAGACGGCCGAGATCAAGCCTTTTGCGAGACTCGATCTTGACCACTGTAGCGCCCAGGTCCGCGAGGTCCTTGGTCGCACGCGGTCCGGCGCCTACCCAGGAGAAGTCGGCGATTTTCACGTCGGCGAGCGGCAGCGTCATGCGTCGTCTCCTTTGCAATCTCTGGGGCCCGGTGTGGCGATCAGCGCCTGCACGGTGCGGAACATTGCTTCGCCTTCTATGCCGAGCGTGGCAAGTTCGCGCGCTTCTTCGAGCGCCACAGCTTCGTAGATCGCATCGAACTGTGCCTGCTCAGCGCTGGAAATGGCGTGAAACTGGATGCCGTGGGTCTTGCCATATTCCGTGCCCGCCGCTTCGGCCTGTCTGAGTTCACGGCTCAGCGCAGCCTCCCACACCGTGCGCGAAGCGGCGATCAGCTGTTGCAGGTCGGGCGGCAGTTGTTCCCAGGTGCGTGCGGACATTGCGCGCGCCGGATAGGCACCGCGTGGAAAGCGCAGCGTGGTGAAATGTTCGGCAACTTCAGAAAAGTGGAGGCTGTGAAAGGTGTCGGCCGGCGCTACCACGCCATCGATCACGCCCTTGGCAAGCGCCGAGTAGACCTCGCCCATCGGCATGTTGACCGGATCGGCACCCAGTCGGCGCAGCACACTGACTGTCTCGGTCGGCGCACGCAGTCGCAGGCCGCGCAGATCCTCCAGTTTTTGGACTGGTCGGTCGCGCGTCAGAATGCCCGGGAAGTTGCCACCCTGCACGGCGAGCACGCGCAGACCCTCCAGCTCGCGGGCAAAAGCCGGAAATTGCTGCGCCAGACAGTCGTAAATTGCGACCTGCTCTTCGATCGTCCCGACACCACTGTAGAAACCAGCCTGAGCGCGCAGGGCATGGGCGCCGCCGCGCGTATAGATCGGCGTAATGAGACCGATATCAGCCACGCCGCGGGCAATCTCCAGCATGCTCATGTCGGAGCTGATCAGTGATCCGGACCAGAAGGGCTTGAAGCGGATCTGGCCACCGGCGCGCTCGCTGACCACTGCCATCCATTCGCGATCAGCGACGCTGAACGGATGCGACGGCGGATACGGACTGGCGAACGAAAGGACGTACGCGGCGTCGTCTTTCTGCTGGCCACAGCTGCTCAGCAGCAAAACCATTGCGACCGTTATGATGTGGCGGTGGATACCCATGGTCACACCCTCGTCAGCGCCGGCAGCCACAGGACCACCGCCGGCACGGCGATGATCAGTGCCAGGTGAAACATATCCGCGATCAGAAACGGCCCGATGCCGCGGAAAATCGTGCCCAGCGGAATGTCCTTGCTGATGCCCTGCAACACATAGGCGTTCAGCCCCAGCGGCGGGGTGATGAACCCGACCTCCATTGCGCGCACCAGAAAGATGCCGAACCAGATCGGGCTGTAGCCGAGATCGACGGCGATGGGAAGAAAGAT
>JAJUJZ010000083.1 GCA_029265075.1 Gammaproteobacteria bacterium
AGCAGCCAGATGCTGCCACCGTCGCCGCCATCACCCCCGTCCGGCCCCCCACGCGGAACAAATTTTTCCCGCCGGAAGCTGAGGCAGCCGTTGCCACCCCGCCCGGCCTGGACGCGAATGGAGACTTCATCAACGAATTTCATCTGTCACCTCAGCTTTACTGGCTTCTCCTGCACCGTCCCGACACGGACCAGCGTCAGGGGCAAACCGGCTGCGATTCAAAACAAAAAAGCCCCGTCCGGCCGGACGAGGCTTTCTGCTGTGATCAGTCAGGCCTCGCGGCCCACACCTTATCAGGCAGGCACGATGCTCACGAACTTGCGCTTCTGCGGGCCTTTGACCTGGAAGCTTACGACGCCGCGAGCCGTGGCAAACAGCGTGTGGTCCTTGCCGAGACCGACGTTCTCGCCCGGGTGGAACTGGGTGCCGCGCTGGCGCACGATGATGCTGCCCGCCTCAACCACCTGACCACCATAACGCTTGACGCCGAGGCGTTTGGCCTGTGAGTCGCGACCGTTGCGAGTGCTGCCACCAGCTTTTTTGTGAGCCATTGTTTCTCTCCTCCAGCCTTACGCGCTGATATCGGTGATCTTGATTTCGGTGTACCACTGGCGATGGCCAGCGCGCTTCATGTGGTGCTTGCGGCGACGGAATTTGATGATCTGGATCTTGTCATGACGACCCTGCGCGATCACTTCGGCAGTCACTTTGCCGCCTTCAACAAACGGGGCGCCAATCTTTACGTTCTCGCCGTCGCTGACCAGCAGTACCTGATCAAAGCTGATCGTGTCACCGGTCGCTGCCTCGATCTTCTCGATCTTGAGGGTTTCGCCGGGCTGGACGCGGTGCTGCTTGCCACCCGCTTCGATAATCGCGTAACTCATCTGTCTGACTCCGTAAGAGCCTGCTTGCCAGGTTTTCACTTTCGGGCCGGTGCGGCCGGGGCAATCACAGGCAGCACCAGCCGGTCAGGGCGGGCGCTTTACTGATAAAGGGCGGCAGATTCTACGCAATCGAGGCCCGCGAGACAAGCCTGCTGTCAGGCAAAATTCACGTATTCCGCGGCCTCCCGGGGACCCGGCGTGGCCGGACCGAACACGGGCCCAGTCCCACAGAAGCAAAGTCCTGCAAACGGCACCAGCACTGACAGCCTTCGGCTCTGGCCGGAGTTGACAGCAGAGGCAGCCGCTCCCTAGCATGCCGCAGTTTTCGCGGATGGTGACGCATGCAGCATATAAAGGCTTTGGTAGCGGCGGAGTTCACGCAGGTCAATGAGCTGATCGTGCGCCAGCTCCATTCCAATGTGCCGCTCGCGGAAAATATCGGCTACTACCTGATTGAAGCCGGCGGCAAGCGGTTGCGCCCGTTGCTGGCACTGCTGGCCGCCGGCAGCGTCGGCACCATTCAGCCCTCGCACATCGCACTGGCTGGCGTCATCGAGTTCATCCACACATCCACGCTCCTGCATGACGACGTTGTCGACGTCTCGACATTGCGGCGCGGCCGCCCCACCGCTAACGCCAAATGGGGTAACGCATCGAGCGTGCTGGTGGGCGACTTCCTTTATTCCCGCGCCTTCCAGATGCTGGTCGAGCTCGACAGCATGCCGCTGATGCGGCTGATGGCTGACACAACCAATACCATCGCTGAAGGCGAAGTGCTGCAGCTCACCAAAGCCGGCAACCCGGACACCAGCGAAGCCGCGTATCTCGAGGTTATCGAGCGCAAGACAGCCGTGCTGTTTGCTGCTGCTGCCCGCGGGGCTGCCATGCTGTCGAACGCGGATGATACAGCCGGCGACAGCCTCTATCGCTACGGCCTGCATCTCGGCATCGCCTTCCAGATGGCGGATGACGCGCTCGACTACCGCGGTGACGCCGACACCATGGGCAAAAACGTTGGCGATGATCTCGGAGAAGGCAAGCCGACCCTGCCGCTCATCCACATCCTCAAAACCGGCAGTGCGGAAGAGAAAGCTCTGGTGACGCAGGCGATCACCGAGCGGGACAGCAGCCGCCTGCCCGACATCCTGCGCGCTATCGAGCGCACCGGCGCACTCGACTACACCCTCGACCGCGCGCGCGAACAGAGCCAGCTTGCCGCTGCGGCTATTGCCGAGCTGGGCGATTCCCGCCACGTGGAGGCCATGCTGTCGCTCGCCGAGCTGGCGGTAAACCGCGACAGTTAACGAGCAGGGGCGAGACTGGGGTACAGCGCATACTGAGCGAGTGACCAGCCTCACGTTTCTGGAAAACTCAGCCTTATTCCGCCCACGATGACCTGCAAGCCGGCGCTGCCTGACTACACTCCAGTCATAGCGCCACCTTTGGCGAACGGTCGTCAGGAGTAGTTTCCATGTCTTGGTTAAGAATTCTGGTTGTTGGCCTGCTCGTTCCGGTGTTCCTCGCTGGTTGCGAGGACGAATCGAGCAGCCCGGCCACACCGGTCGAATCCCTCCCGCCGGTCACCACCACACCGCCGCCCGCGCCGACTCCCGTGCCGCCGGCCCCGTCCGAGCCCGCTCCTGCCCCGGTTCAGCCGGTGCCGGAAACGCCGGTAGCCCCCGACCAGCCGACCACCGAGCCGGAAGATGAAGCCCCCGTCAACACGACGGTGACGCTGAAATGGACCGCGCCGAGCTCACGCGAGAACGGCACCCCGCTGCTGGCGAGCGAGATCAAAGGCTATGAAATCTACTACTGCAAGGATGACTGCGAACCTGAAGGATCGGGCACCACGGTCGCAGTCCCCGGCTCGCCCACCAGCTACGAAGTGACCCTGGACGAAGTTGGCACCTGGCACTTCGCAGTAGCGGTCATCGACCTGGACGACCTGAAAAGCCCGCTCTCCAACACCGTGTCTGTCGTCGTTTCGCGCTAGAGGTGTAAAAAAAGCTGACAATTCAGACACCTATCATTTACACCTTGTTTCAACTATGATCGACCCGTCCGCAGACTACATGTGATGTAAGCCCTGTATGATGGGTGTTCACAGCAAGTTAAGCCCGCCAGCGTCCAGCGCGGCGGGCCTTGCCCGTTTGCCGGGCAGCCTTACGCAGGGAGCGGCGCAAAGGCCAGAAGCACGAGGGGTGGCGTGCGCATGTCAACAGAAAAAGACTATCTGAAAATGGTGGAAAGCTCGGCGAAAAGCTGGGCAGCCCTGCCGCCTCTTGTCCGTCAGATCAAGGATGATGCGCTGACGATTCTGCTCAATTGCATTGAGGATCTGTTCAGCAACTGCGACGATCTCTTTTTCGATCTTTCGAGCCGCGCCGTCAGCAACACCGAGCAGAATCTCTATTTTGAATCGATGCGCGAGCTGCGGTTCAAGAAAACCGCCGTCATCGCCGCCTTCCGGCAGCACTTCGAGAACAACTTTCTGATACTCGCCAGCGGCACGCCGGCTACGCTCAATCAGCCGGACACCGAATCACTGTCGCTGGTACAGCACGATCAGCTCGAGCAGCAGGTCGCGATATCCGGAATGGTTACCAAGGCGCGCGCCAATTGCCAGGAGCCGCTTTATCACCTGACCACGCGCCTGGACTTTCTGATTCCGAAAGTATCGATCGATCAGGACAACAATCCGCTCGACCCCGCCCAGATCTGCGGTGCCTTCGCAGACGCCTGCGAGCTGTTCGAAGTCAGCATCAAAGCCAGAATCATCATCTTCAAACAGTTCGACCGGCTCGTGGCCAGCCGGCTCATCAAGGTCTATTCCGCCGCCAACGAGCTGCTCATTAACGCGGGCGTGCTGCCCCGCATCAGCCGCGTAGTCAACAGACAGCCGGACGCAGCTGTCCACGGCACTGAGGAATCATCCGGCTCTGGCGAAAGTAACGGGCAGGTCCAGTTCGACTTCTCCGAACTGAGCAACCTGCTGGCTACGCTGCGCATCCAGCACCCGGCCGCGATGCCGAATTACAGTGCCTTCAGCCGCAACCCCGGTCCGGCGCTTTCCAGTACCGAGCTGCTGACCTTGCTCGCGAGTCAGGACTGGTCCATTCCGGACCTCGGCTCCGACCAGCCCCCCATCGACCTGCGTCTGCTGGTGCAGAACCTGCTGGCCGCCGCCAATCCGGGCTCGCCGCCGGCATTGCAGCAACCCGATGAAGACGTCATCAATCTGGTGGCAATGTTCTTCGATTTCGTGCTCGATGATCGCAATCTGCCCGTGCCGATCCAGGCACTGATCAGCCGGTTGCAAATGCCCATTCTCAAGGTTGCGCTGAAGGACAAGAGCTTCTTCAACGTAGCCTCGCACCCGGCACGCAGACTGATCAATGTCATCGCGGACGCCAGTATCGGCTGGGATGAATCGGATCAGCCGAAGAAAGACAAGCTGTACAACAAGATCTTCGAAATCGTGCAGGCGATCAACGAACAGTTCAACGATGCCGATCCGGTGGAGATCTTTCAGCGCCACCTGACAGAGCTGCAGGAGTATGTACAGCAGGAACAGCACCGCACGGCGCTGGTGGAGCGCCGCACGAGCCAGTCGATCGAGGGTCAGGCTCGTACCCAGCAGGCGCGCGCGGTGGTTCAGCAGCTGCTGTTCGGCCGCCTCGAGCAACTGCAGCTGCCGCCGGTAGTCAGCAGTTTTCTGATCGAACAGTGGCAGCAGTTGCTGGTGCTCACTCACCTCAAGTACGGTGAGGAGAGCCCCGAGTGGCTGGAAGCCGTGCAGCTCATTGATGATCTGATCTGGGCCTGCCGCAAGCATGAGGACGCTCGTTCGCTGCAGCGGCTCAGCAAGATCAAGCCTGATCTGCTGCAGCGGATTGCCGCCGGGCTCAGCAAGATTGCCACCACCCCGGAAGCGTCACAGAGCATGATCCGGAGCCTGGGCGAGGTACTGGATCAGCTGCAAACCCAGACCGAGATCGAGTTTCGTCCGGTAACGGCCGAGCAGGCGATAGCGCTGGGCCATACGCCCGGCAGTGGCAGCAAGACCTGGCAGGAGATGACAGCCCTGGAACGTCAGCAGGCCCGCTATCGCGCACTTACATACGAGTACATCCGCAAGGCGGAAGCAGTACCGATCGGCACCTGGCTCTCTTACGAAGACAGCCGGCGCGGGCGTATCCTGCGCTGCAAGCTGGCAGCCAGGATCGATGTGTCGGACACCTACGTGTTCGTCAACCGGTTCGGCTTCAAGGTCATGGAAAAATCCCGCAAGGATTTTGCGTACGATATGCAGCAGCGTCGGGCCACGATCCTGCCGACCGGCATGCTGTTCGATCGCGCCATGGAAAATATCGTGGTCAATCTCAGGCAGCTCAACAAGACTGCCGGCTGAGTCGCAGCATCGCTCAGCCCACCACTGAATGGATTGCCGCCCGGTCACACAGCCGGGCGTCAGGCAACGGAGCCAGCATCTAGAAAATGGGCCAGGACCAGATCGCGTTTTTCAGCAACCTGATCGGGGGCTGCCTTTTCTTCATCCTCGGCGGCCTGTTTGCATGGCTGTGGCGGCAGCGCAGCATCCATTTCTCCCTGCTGCTGGCAGCGGTTGTATCGGTCGTCTGGCATGTCGCCATTGCCACGCATTACCGCTGGGTTCCGCTCGGCAAGCCCGCCATTCTGTTACTGGAAATCGCCCGCGATGGTGCCTGGATCAACGCGCTGCTCGGGTCGCTGAAATTTGCGGCCGGGCGCACACTGCCCAACCAGGTTCGCTGGGGCATCCATGCCATCTGGATCGGTGCCATGGTCGGTGCTGTGGCGTGGCTGCTGTTCGACTCATCCGGTGCCGCCACTACCGACGTGCTGGCCTGGGCGGGCCTGATTCTCGCAGTGGTCGGGCTGGTCGCCGTGGAACAGCTCTATCGCAACACCCACCAGCATCGCCTGATCAAGCTGCTGGCGATCACCATCGGCGCACTGTTCGTCTACGACCTCTATCTGTTTTCGCACAGCCTTATCTTCAAACGGATCGACCCCGACCTGTGGTATGCGCGCGGCGGGGTCAACACTATTGCCGCACTGATTATGACGGTCGGTACCATCGCCATCGCCAACCACAACATGCAGCCGGCCCGGTTTGCGGTTTCGCGCCCGGTGGTGTTCTACACCACCAGCCTGACTATGGCGGGCAGCTTCCTGGCGCTGATGGCCCTGGGTGGTTACTACCTGCAGATTTACGGGGGCACCTGGGGCTCGATGGTGCAGATTGCAGTGCTGTTCCTGGCACTGGTTACTGTCGCCATTGTTGCCGTGTCGCGCACTGTGCGCTCGCGCCTCAATGTCTGGATCAACAAACACTTCTTCCACCATAAGTACGACTACCGGGTCGAATGGCTGAAACTGATCAACTCGCTGTCGCGGCCGGCCGAGTCGGAGAATTTCCACGAACGTGTGATCCGGGCAGTGGCATCGATCTTCCGGAGCCCGGGCGGCGTACTGTGGCTGCGCCAGGACAACTTTTACCGGCCGGTGCTGGCCTGGCAGCTGGAGCTGCCTGATACCTGTGTCGACGAGCCGGTCTCCACGCCCTTCTGCGAAGCGCTGCGCGATCACGAATGGGTGTTCTCGCCGCGTTCGCCCGAGCACGACCGGCTCAGCGCCTTCAATGAACGGCTGCCGGAATGGATCAACCAGGTCGAAGGGTTGTGGCTCGTGCTGCCGCTCCTCACCGAATCGGAGCTGCTGGGATTCATGGTGCTGGCAGAGCCTCTCGACTCATCCCTTACCTGGGAAGATCTCGATCTTCTGAAAACAGTGGGCCGACAGGTAGCGTCGTATCTGGATCGCCATGAAGCGGCCGAACTGCTGGCGGAGTCGCGTCAGTTCGACGCCTTCAACAAGCTGACGGCGTTCATCATGCATGACCTCAAGAATCTCATCGCGCAACAGGCGCTGGTGGTCAGGAACGCCGCCAAGCACCGCGACAATCCGGATTTCTTCGAGGATGCCATCCAGACCATCGACAACTCGGTGAATCGCATGAGCAATCTGCTGCGGAAGCTTCAGCAGAGCGAACCCAGCGAACTCCGCAGTCTGGAGCTGCATAAGGTGGTGATGGAGGCGGTCAAGCGCTGCAAGGACCAGCGGCCGACACCTTCACTGCGACTCGAGGCCACGGATATCCGGGTCGATGCGGATTATGACCGGCTGATCATGACGCTGACCCATGTGATCAAGAACGCCCAGGATGCCACCGACGAGGGCGGGTTCGTCGATATCACGTTGCGGCGGGAGGGCACCGAAGCGGTGATCACCGTAGAGGACAATGGCAGCGGCATGGAGGCCGAGTTCGTCAAAAGCCAGCTGTTCCGGCCGTTCGTTACTACCAAGTCAGGCAAGGGGATGGGCATCGGGGCGTATCAGACCCGCGAGTTCATCTCCTCGCTGGGTGGCGGCGTGGAAGTCGACAGTGCACCCGGTGAAGGCACCACCTTTATTCTGCGTATTCCGGCAGCTGCCGGCTGAGGCAAAAGGAAGAGACCGCCGCTCCCCTTTCGCCACCTCGGCAATAATGCCATCATAACTCGCGTTCGCCCGGGCACGGACCACATAACAAAAGCAAAAACGGGTCGACGCCGGGCACGATGCCAATCCAGGGCATCCGGAACAAATGGATGTGACATGAGCAAAGAAGCCCCCCAGCAGACCCTGCTTGTCGTCGAGGATGACAAAGGGCTGCAAAGCCAGCTGCGCTGGCACTTCGACCAGTACAATGTGGTCATCGCCGGCAACCGCGAAGAGGCCATTGCCGCTCTGCGGCTGCACGAGCCTGCGGTGGTGCTGCAGGATCTGGGTCTGCCACCGGACGAGGAAGGCGTCGAAGAAGGTTTCCGCTGCGTCCAGGAGATCATCAGGCTCGCGCCGGCCACCAAGATCATCGTCATCACTGGCAATCACGACTATGAAAACGCCGTGCGCGCAGTGGCTCTGGGCGCCTACGACTTCTATCAGAAACCGATCAATCCCGACACGCTCGATCTCATTGTTCAGCGCGCCCATCATATTCATGAACTGGAAGAGCAGAATCGCCGCCTCCAGGAACAGCGCCAGGCGCCCCTCTCCGGCCTGATCGCGTCCGACCCGCAGATGCTCAAGATCTGCCGCACCATCGAAAAAGTCGCCCCCACCAGCGTCACCTGCACGCTACTGGGCGAGAGCGGCACCGGCAAGGAGGTACTGGCGCGCGCGATCCACAATGCCAGTCCGCGCGTCGACAATCGCTTTGTTGCCATCAACTGCGCCGCAGTGCCGGAAAACCTGATGGAGAGCGAGCTGTTTGGCTACGAGAAGGGCGCCTTCACCGGCGCCAACAAGCGCACCATCGGTAAGGTCGAGCTGGCCCACAACGGTACCCTGTTCCTGGATGAGATCGGCGACATGCCACTGGCCCTGCAGGCCAAGCTCCTGCGCTTCCTTCAGGAACGGGTGATCGAGCGGGTCGGCGGTCGCGAAGAAATCGCCGTCGATGTCCGCGTCATCTGCGCCACCAACAAGAACCTCGAAGCGATGTCCGCCAGCGGCGAGTTCCGCGAAGATCTTTACTACCGCATCTGTGAAATGGTGATCGATATCCCGCCGCTGCGGGAACGCCCGGGTGACAAGATCCTGCTGGCCCGCCATTTCCTGCAGAAGTTCACTGCCGAACACAACCGCAAGATCAGCGGCTTCACGCAGGAGGCAGTCGAGGCGATCGAGGCCCACCGCTGGCCCGGCAACATCCGCGAGATGGAAAACAAGATCAAGCGCGCGGTGATCATGTGCGAGGACAAGTACATTACGCCGGTCGACCTCGCGCTGTCGGTAGGCCCCTCATTGTCGATTAACCTCCGGCATGTGCGGCAGGAGGCCGAGAAAAACGCCATCAAGCAGGCGCTGTCGATGGCCGAGAACAACTACTCGGCTGCCGCACGGTTGCTGGGTATTACCCGCCCCACCCTTTACGACCTGGTGAAGAAGTACGAGATCGCAAGCTAATGCCGCCCCGCGGCCAGCCACGATGGGAGAGATTCATGGAAGCACCTTTTGCCAAACGGATTCGCCGCCTGGCCCTCGCGGTAGCTGCCAGCTCGCTGCTGCTCGCCGGCTGCGGCAACGGTGAACAGGCCAACGCCGAACAGGCCAGAGTACATATCGCCAGCAGTCAGGCCTATCGTGACCAGGGCCAGTACCGGGCCGCGCTGATCGAGGCGCGCAATGCGGTACAACTGGCCCCGAATGACGTCGATGCGTCACTGGCACTGGCCCGGGTTTATACAGAGCTGGGGAACAGCCGCGCCGCAGCCGAGGTGCTGGAGCGGGTACATGAGCTCGAGCCCGAGAAAACCGCCCTGCCGCTGGCGACCGCCTATCTCGGCCACGGCAAGTTCGCTTCGGCGGACGAGACCCTCAGCCAGGCTGACCTCGATGCGGCTCAGCGGCAGAGTGCCGAGTATCTGATTGCAAGGGCGCGCATTATCGGGCGCGATGGCGACCTGACCGAAGCCGAGCGGCTGCTGGAAGCAGCGGTCAAAAATGAGCCCGATCACGTCAAGGCAGCCGCCGCGCTGATCGAACTCACCCTGCAGCGCGACGGTGCCGAAGCGGCTGCGGCGCGTGCCAGCGAAGTCCTGCAGCGTCACCAGGACCGGCCGGAAGCACAATTTGTCTACGCCGAAATCGCCGGGGCGCAGCAGGATGTAGTCGCCGTCGAGGAGCATCTCACCAACGCGCTGTCACGACTGCCGCAGACCGATGTCCTGACTCCACTCAAGGCGCGCGTCCTCAACCTGCTGTCAGATGTGCTCACCCAGCAGGGGCGCACCACCGAGGCACTGGTCTACAAGCGCCTGCTGGCCGAGGCCAATCCTGATGCCATCGAGATGCGTCAGCAGTACAGCGACGCCGTTACCTATTTCCGCTCTGGCAATCTCGACGAGGCGGAAAAAACCCTCAGCGAACTTTATGAACGCAATCGCGGCAACGACAGCAGCGGTCTGTTCCTGGGCCTCGTCAACCTGCAGAAAGGGCAGCTGGACGAGGCGCTCGAGCTGTTCGAACAGCATCTCGACCCCGAAACCGCCTCCCCCGAGATGATTCGGGCCGCATCGCTGGCCAATCTGCAGAAGAACCGCCCTGAAGAGGCGCTGCGCATCCTGCGCGAAGCTGCCAAAGACCGTCCCAATGACGCGGACGTGCTGGCGGTATACGGGCTCACGGCGCTCAGCATTCCCGGCGCAGAGGAGGACGGACTGCTGGCGTTGCAGAAAGCGATCGCCCAGAGCCCTGAAAAGGTGAATCTCCGCGTTGCGCTGGCCGACTACTATTTCCGCAAAAACCTGCCCGAGCAGGCGCTGGCTCAATTGCAGACGGCTTCGGAAGCGGCACCCGGCAATTTTGTGGTGCAGCGTGCCTATGTGGGCGCACTGCTGCGTCAGGGCAATACCGCCCAGGCCAGGATTGTTACCTCGCAACTGCAGGAGACCGTCGAGAACGAAGCGTTCGTCTGGCTGCTATCGGCACAGGTCAGCATGGCCAGCCAGGACTTTGCAGCCGCCCTCCAGCAGCTCACCAAAGCAGCAGCACTGGCACCGCGTGAGCCGGCCCCGCTGCTTGGCCTGGCACAGCTCGCCCTGCAGCAGCGTGAGTGGAACAATGCCGCGCGTTATTTTGAACGCGCGGCCGACCTGCGCCCGGATCTCGACCAGGCCTACAAAGGCATCATTACCGCTCATGAGTCAGCGCAGACCGTCGAGCAGGGACTGGCAAGACTGAAGGAGCTGTCGAAAGACGCTGCCAAGGCGCCCACGGCAAACGCCGTGCTCGCGCACTACTACGTCCTGAATGGCAAACCGGAAGAAGCGCGCGAGCTGGCAGACCAGGCAGTGGCTGGTGCGAGTGACAACCGGTACGTGCGGGGTGTTGCCGCTCAGACCTATCGCACGCTGGCAGAGAAGGCACTCAGCGCCGGCGACCCGGACCAGGCGCGGCGCCTGCTGGTCGATGCCCTTGAGCTGATCCCCAACAGTCTGCCGCTGCTCAGCCAGCTGGCGGCGCTTGAGATCGATACCGGTCAGCTCGAAGAAGCCGAGAAGATTCTGGCCCGGATGGAGACCGGTGCAGCTGGGGCACAGTCCGCCGCCCTGCTGCGGGCTGTCATGCTCAACAAACAGGGGCAATGGCAGGAAGCGCTGGCACTGCTGGATCAGCAGTGGGAGCGCTCGCCCACGCCGGACCTGGGCAATCACCGCTACATGCTGATCAAGCAGCATAACGGCGATCCCATCCCGGCCCTGCAGGCCTGGGCAGAACGGTTCCCGCAGGACGTTCGGCCGCTGACCTTCCTCGGCATGGAAGCGCAGGCACAGGGCAATAATGACGACGCGCGTGACTACTACCAGCGCGCACTGGTCCTCAACGGCAATAACGCACTGGTGCTGAACAACCTGGCCTGGCTGGAGTTCGAAGCGGGCAGCGACAATGCGGTCGAACTGGCGCGACGGGCCGCGGACCTGGCGCCCAATAATCCTGCGGTGCTGGATACCTATGGCTGGATTCTGGTGCAGCGGGGTCAGCGCGATGAGGGTCTCAGGTACCTCGAACGCGCTGCCTCGGCCGCCCCGGACAATGCCGAGATCCAGGCGCACCTCGAGAGTGCGCGCTCGCAGGGTTAAGGTATTCGCCTGCAGGGCAGGCTCCT
>JAJUJZ010000012.1 GCA_029265075.1 Gammaproteobacteria bacterium
CCAGCTACATCCATGGCTTTTACAACCACTCACGGCTGCACTCGGCCCTCGGATACTTGTCACCCAACGACTATGCAAGGAGACTTAAGCAAGCTGCTTGACCCGCCGCTTCTTGGCGTCCGCTCTGGCGGGACAGGTTCAGTCATCGGCCTTCATAGGGGCGAATTTGCCAGCGCTTCATAGGTTGCCCTACGCGATGGCCGGCCTCTGATTGACCGCCTGGATTATATACCATCGGTACGCTCCACTTGGGCGCTGCGATGCGCGTGTGGACAGCTGCTCATAGCTGAGGGCCATGCCTCACTGTGCTGTCCGGGAAAACGAAGAAGCATTGATGTGATAATCGTACGCCCGCTGAATTCTGAACACCATGCGCTGTCAGCTGGATCGGGTCTTCGGACGGGTGGTGAGAAGATAAGCGTGATGAGGCTGGGCGGTCCCGAATAAGGCGGCTGCCCAGTGAAAGAAGATGCTTATGGGGCTTTTTCCTTTTGCTTAGCAGAGTATCCGATATTCGGATTTGTCACCGCCGACGTAAGGCTGACCCTGGGGGTCACTCTTCAGTAGGCGGTGACCCGGAGTATAAATCCGACTAAAACTTTGGATCGGCAGTCCGGAAAATGGACTGCCTTTTGCCAAAAATTGTAGACTTAAAAAATGAACTAGCTGGCGAGCGAGCGGCGTGGTTTGGCTGTCGGAGATACTTCCAGCATCTTTCCAGGGCAATCATCCACATTTACCCATGTCAGTGCATATAATGTGGGCGATGCGCCGTCACGGCTCCGGTTATAGTCCCGTGTTTTGATGATAAGGTTGCGCGCCTGGAGTTCCCGAAGCGCGGCAGCTAGTGTGCCTTTGGCCATTCCGCCCCACTGGCGAAGCATCGTGTGAGTCGCTGCTAGGTTGCCATTGTTGCGGCCATTGTATTGTTCGCCTAGCACCACGAGGACCTTCACGGCGGAAAATGAAAGTTGTTTAAAGTCAGGATGACGCATTAGCGCCTTTGGAATTGCCCATGCGCCCTGTGACCCCCAGTCGTGTTTATATTTTTTCCTCGCCATTTAATACCTCGCATTCATCAGTCCGAGCACAGCCAAAGACGGTGGGCTTGCCGGTAGGGCTGTCGAAGAGCCTTAAGGACCCGATACATGCGCTTGATTTGGCGAGCGACTGTCTCGCCGTATAAGCGATGTATGTCCATTTGTACTGGTGATCAGAAGCCGCGGGCGAGCCATCGGAAGATCGATGGCGCATGAAGAATATTTCAGTCCCTAGCGGCGGAGATCGTAAAGGCTGGACCTTATCGAGGTGGAGCTAACATAAACGCTGGTCTTGACTAACATGGAGGTGCCTTTGTCGTCGGTGCGTCATCTGTCGGCCAAATAGGCCTGGTTTGCGGCGATGGGTGCGCTTGCTTCGAGGCTCATCGGGTGTTGGCGTTAGCCATCCGGTTCACCCATGCTTCCAGTTCCTTCACCAAGATCAGCCGGCGCCTGCCGGATTTGAAAGAGATGAGGTCGCCGCGGCCGATGGCCTCATAAACTGAGCTTCGGGTGGTGCCGGACGCGCGGGCGGCGTCTTCCGTACTCACGGCGAGCGGTTGCAGTGCTAATCGATTCATGTCCCGGTCTCCAGTCGTCCAGTTGGCTGCGGTCGAGCGTTGGCAGCAGCAATAGTATACAGGCAACACAAAAAAATGCAACACATAACGGTGCAGGACGTATCTTTGTAGTACATTGCGGGTGAATCTGTTACGATTGGATGCGTTAACGGCATTGGGTTGAACGGAGGGGCTAATGAGTAAAAGGGAACCGCGAAAGGAGACACTTTCAGTTCGGATTAACCGAGAGGTGAAGGCCGGTCTTTCGATTGCGGCAAACTATTCCGGCGAATCGATGGCGACAGTTATGGAGCAGGCGCTGGTGGCGAGTATTCAGACGACCAGAGTTTCAGCGAGCGACGTCCATGGGCGCCTAGCCGATGCTCACGCAGAAAGGGGAAGCGTCCCTATCTCTAAAATTCTATATTTCGTCCAGCACCATCTGCCTGAGATTACAATGCTCAGGCTGTTCTACTTGTTCCCCAAAGGCCTAACCGATAGAGAGCGCACGATATGCGAAGCAGTTGTAGCGAATCCTGCGATATTCGCTGGGAGTCATCCATTATTTGTTCCGTTCCCCGATCCGGGAGTTGACGATGTTCCGTTATTCGACGTGCAGAAGCTTTCGCAGCACATGCCTAGCTTGAAAGCTTATGCGCAATTCGTCTCCCACAATTCACAGCGGTCGGATGTGGAAATTGCAATTGATTATCCGACTTATCTTGAACTGGCCGGGAAGCGCCAGCGAAAGGAAGGAGAGCAGGACGAATTATCCGAGTAGTTCAACGGCAGCTGCTTTGCTGTCTGAGGCAAGGTGGGCATAGCGCAGCGTCATCGCAATGTCAGAATGCCCCAGCAGTTCACGTACGGTATTTAGAGGCGCGCCAGTCATTACCAGCTTTGAGGCGAAGGTGTGGCGTAGGTCGTGCCAGCGAAAGTCTGTGATGCCGGCCCGGGCCAGCAGCGCAGTCCACGAGTTCTTGATGTTATTCAGGCGCCCCCCGTCCTTGCCGGGGAAGACGTAGCGTCCGCTACTCTGCATTTTCCATGCCTTCAGCGTCTCCAGCGCCGGGCGGTTGAGGGGTATGTGTCGTGTCTGCCCCGACTTAGACGTAGCCCCCTCCACTGTGAGCACCTTATTCTTAAGGTCCACGTCACGCCAGTGCAGGTTGAATACCTCGCCGCGGCGCATTCCTGTATTGAGCGACAGCAGCACCAGTGGCTTGAGGTGATCGGCGAAGGCTACCTGGCGGAGGTCGGACAGGGGTTGCTGGTCGCGCTCAAGGCGCCACCGGTTGGCGCTGTCACGCTCCGCTCTGATTTTCTCCTCTCGCTCATCCAGAGCCGCTTTGAGGCGTTCCTCTTCGTCGGGCAGGAGATGGCGCACGCGACCCAGCTTATCGACCTTGAGGCGTTTTAGGCGGCTGAGCGGATGGTCCGCTAGGAGGCCCCATTCAACGGCGCGGGAGAGCACGCCTTTTAGCCTCGTGATGCTTCGGTTTGCGGTCGCAGGAGCGAGTCCAGCAGCGAGCCAGCTCGTGCGCAGTTCCTCGACGGCTTTCGGGGTGATCTCATCTAGCCGGCAGCGGAGAAGGGGCGCGAAGTTCTTGCGGATCGCACGCAGACTGTTGTCGGCGTCTCGTTGATGGGCTTTCGCCCACGTTTCGAAGCTATCGGTCAGAAAGTCGGAGAGGGTAGGGGTGCCGGCACTCTTGCGGCCTTGCGTAACGGCAAGAGGTTCGCCGTACTCGCGCGCTTCGGCAAGATACCGGGCTGTCTCTCGACGGGCTTGGTCGAGCGTGATTACCCCGACACGCCCCAGAGTGGCGGTCTTGTTCCTGGCCCATGTCACCATGTAGCTGGCGTGGCCGCTAGATAGAACTCTTATGGATAGGCCGGGCTGCGCAGTATCATGGACGCGGTACGGTTTCGTCTTCGGCTGCAAGCCGTTCAATAGCAGCTTTTGTGTGATCTTTGCTTTCATTGCTTAACCGTGACAGCAGGGTGACAGCAAAAAGCACTATACGGTACCGTTTGACGGGACTCAACCGGATTATAACTGATTGATTTTATTGGTAGGCCGTTGATTCGCAAGGACGGCCGATCCCCCTCCGGAGGCAGAGGTCAGAGGTTCGAATCCTCTCGGGCGCGCCAGATATGAAAAGGCCCGCTGTAAGCGGGCCTTTTCATATCTGCTGTTCCGGGCGGCAAGAACCTCTTCAGGTTCGACCAAATGCGCAGCATTTGGCAACGAGCCGCGTCGCGGCGAAGCCCCGCAGGGGTCGGTCTGGCAACGCCAGACCGATTCATCCTCCGGAATAACACGCCGATGCTGATCAGGGCCCGCTGCAGGTGATTACGGCTTCTCCGCCGGAATGACACTGATCTGACCGTCTACTTCCAGCACCGCCAGCCGTACTGCGGCGAACTCTTCAATACCCTGCTTGCGCAGGCTTGCCTGCAGTTCGTCCTCCGTTAATTTCTCGCGCGCGAGATTCTTCTTCAGTACCTCACCATTGTGGATCAGCAGCGTCGGTGAGTACTGCGCGACGTGATGGAAGCGGGGGAAGTGGTATTCGAACAGATTAGAAAGGTAGTCCCAGGCAAGGACGACGGCGATCAGCAGCAGAATATCGGGAGCGGCTGTGATGTCACCCAGAATTGCATCGCCCGTTAGCGTGCCGACGACGACCAGCGCGATGAGGTCATTCGGTGCCAGGTCGCCGGTCTGGCGCTTGGGCATGATACGCAGGATGACTGCAACCGCCAGATAGACGAGCGTGCCGCGAGCGATGAGCTCCCGGATCGGCGTCTCGAATATCAGCCATTCGCTCATGGTTCTGCCGACGCGAGGTCGCTCCGCAGCAGGTGCCGGTGGCGTTTGGATGAGCGATGGCGCGGCAAGTTTCCTGCGCCCCACGCACGGTCAGGCCAGTCCGTCGGTCTCCGACGTGAGCTTTTTAAGCAGTTTCAGCAATTGTGCCTGTTCGCGGGCATTGAGCCGGGATGTCAGTTCCGCCTCGACACCCGCCTGCAGCGCCAGGAATTTGCGCAGTGTGGTTCTGCCGCTAGGTGTCAGATCCAGCTCGTATTTGCGGCGATCAGCGGTGGAGTGATGCCGTTGCAGCAGATCGCGCGCCTGCAGCTTGCGCACGATGGCCATGGTAGTGGCACGGTCAAGGCCCAGAAAATTGCCGAGGTCACTCTGCGACAGTCGGGGATGCACATCGATGTGCAGCAGAATCATGAACTGTGTCGGGGTGATCGGCTCGGCCTCACTACGCGCGAACCGGCGAAAGGTCATCAGGTGTGCCTGCCGCAGATGATAGCCAATCGAGGATTGCATGAACTCCTCACTATCGGTGACCTGATCGATAGCGGGCTGCTGCACGTGCTGATCTTTATCCATGGTTGTTATGAAGCCGACTGAGCTGGGCAGTTTACCCACAGCGGTCGGGCTGTGTCACGGCTGAATCCCCTTTGACCGAGCTACATTAACAAACGGCAATGTCCCCTCAGATGATCTGTGCGATAAATCCAAAACGTTGATTTTCAAGGCCTCGCGCCGAAACTGTGGCTGGGCGGGCGGCCACTGCAGAGCGGCCGGTGATCACCTCTGTTTACGCAACCGCTGTGGGCTGCTTATGCTGTATGCTACACAAACAATTTTAGATGAGTACACAACGACCAACAGGAGGGCACCATGACTGGTCAGACCAATAAAAATGGCATCCGCACAGACGTCGGTTACAAGCGCATTGCGACCGAAGAGGCATTCATCACCAGGGAGCTGCTCGACATCTACGTGAAGATGCTCAAAGAGGGCAGCCACGACGACCCCGGTTTTGGCAGTCTGTGGGGCTTCTATGCGACCAATCTCCAGGCTGAGCGGCCGCGGATTATCAACGAGCGGTTGCAGGATATCGGCGAACGCCGCATCGCCGATATGGACGCTGCCGGCATTGATGTGGCGATCCTGTCGCTGACCTCACCCGGCGTACAGATTCTGCCGCGCGATCTGGCGATTGCCCAGGCGCGACTGGCGAATGATCAGCTGGCCGATGCTGTGCGCAAGTATCCTGACCGTTTTGCCGGCCTGGTCGCGGTAGCGCCGCAGGCACCGGAAGAGGCAGCTAAGGAGCTTGAGCGCGGCATCAAGGAGCTCGGTTTCAAGGGCGTGATCATCAACTCCCACACGCAGGGCGAATACCTGAGTGACCAGAAATTCTGGCCGATTCTGGAAGCTGCGGAAGCGTGTGATGCGCCGATCTATCTGCACCCCAACACGCTGCCGAAAGGGATGGTTGAGCCGTTTATCGAGTGCGGGCTGGATGGGGCGATTTTCGGCTTCGGTGTCGAGACCAGCTTCCACATGCTGCGCATCATCACCTCCGGAGCGCTGGATCGCTTCCCCAACCTCAAGTTCGTGCTGGGGCATCTGGGAGAAGCGCTGCAGTACTGGATGTGGCGTATCGACTACATGCATGAGGCGACGGTACGTTCCAAGCGTTATGAATCGCTCAAGCCGCTCAAGAAGAAGCCCAGCGATTACCTCAAGGAAAACGTCTGGATCACTACCAGCGGCCAGCAGTTCGAGCCAGCCATCAAGTATGCGCAGGAAGTGCTGGGCAAGGATCGGGTGATGTACGCCATGGACTATCCGTACCAGTATGTGCCGCAGGAGGTGGCTGACCTCGACAATATGGATATGAGCCCGGAAGACCTGAAGGCGTTCTATCAGACCAACGCCGAGAAGCTGTTCAAGCTGTAAGCAGCTGTCGTCCCGCCATTGCCGGCGGGACGACTTTCCCTTCCTCCAGTCGATTCTTCAACTGGCCCCGTTCTGAAAAAATAGCTTCCAGTTGTCGCGCCATTTGTGACTTGTTAGGCATAAGGCGTTTCCCCTCGTGCGCGCTCATGCACGGGAACTATCCTTGCTCACTTGCCTCCTGATAGGGGTTGCATGCTCGCCTTCCGGCGGCGTGAAAGTCGCCAGCTGCACAGGTGAGTCGTCCCCTGGCTGATCAGCAAGGAGTGATGGATGAGAGCACTGCGCTGGCATGGCAAGAAGGATATCCGTTGCGACAATCATGTGCCCGAGCCCTCCATCGAGGATGGCCGCGATGTCATCGTGAAGGTGTCGTCGTGTGCCATCTGCGGCTCCGACCTCCATCTCTATGACGGCTTCATGCCGGGCATGGAGCATGGCGACATCATGGGCCATGAGTTCATGGGCGAAGTGGTCGAGGTCGGTCACGGCAACAAGCGCCTCAAAGTGGGCGATCGGGTGGTGGTACCGTTCACCATCATCTGCGGCGAGTGTGAGCAGTGCCGCCGGGGTAATTTTTCAGTGTGCGAACGGAGTAATCGTAACGCTGATGTCGCCAGCAAACTGTTTGGCCACAGCACGGCGGGGCTGTTCGGCTACACGCACCTGACTGGCGGATATGCCGGCGGGCAGGCGGAATTCGTCAGGGTGCCATTCGCCGACGCCAGCGCGGTGGTGATTCCCGATGGTCTCACGGACGAGCAGGTGCTGTTTCTGGGAGATATCTTCCCGACTGGCTGGCAGGCCGCGGCAGCCTGCGAGATTGAGCCGACCGATACTGTTGTGGTCTGGGGCGCAGGGCCGGTCGGCCAGTTTGCCATTCGCAGCGCCCTCATGATGGGCGCGAAACAGGTCGTCGCCATCGATAACGTGCCCGAACGGCTGGGCATGGCGGAGGCCGGCGGGGCGATCGCGATCAATTTTGACGCGGACAGCGTCGTCGAACGTCTCAATGAGCTGACTAATGGTAAGGGACCCGAGAAATGTATCGATGCTGTCGGTATGGAAGCGCATGCCACACGCTCGATCGATTCGCTCTATGACCGCGCCAAACAGGCGACCATGATGGAGTCGGATCGTCCGCATGTGCTGCGCGAGATGATCTATGTCTGTCGTCCTGCCGGCATCCTCTCCGTTCCAGGAGTTTACGGTGGTCTGATCGACAAGGTTCCGTTCGGTGCGCTGATGAACAAGGGGCTGACGGTGCGCACCGGTCAGACTCATGTGAATCGCTGGACCGATGATCTGCTGCGGCGCATTCAGGAAGGTCAGATCGATCCTTCATTTGTCGTCACGCACAGTGTCTCGCTGGAGCAGGGACCGGAGATGTATAAGACCTTCCGTGACAAGAAGGACGGCTGCATAAAAGTGGTGATCAAGCCATAACCCGAACGTTCGTTAGCATGTGGTGAGGGAGAGAACGATGGAACAGAACTCTGCAAGCCGTGCTGCGCCTCAGCTGCCTGCTTACTCGACGGCCCGCAAGCTTGGCTGGTTCAGCCTGGGGCTGGGAGCCGCGCAGCTGCTGATGCCGGGTACCCTGAATCGCGCGCTCGGTGTGTCGGGCAAAAAATAGATGACGCGAAGCTGTGGCGCGCGTGAAGTGGCTGCCGGACTGGGACTGTTCGCTACGCGCCGACCGGCGCCGTGGCTGTGGATGCGCTCGGCTGGCGATGCCGCCGACCTGGCTGCTCTGGCTGCACTCGCACGGCGCGGGCGGCGGGGCCGCAAGGTCGCGCTGGTGGCGTTCGCAGCGGTCGCCGGTATTACGGCGCTGGATCTGATTACGGCTCGCCGGCTGCAGGGCAGACGCTGGCCAGCGCGCGCGCCCACCCACGACTACAGTGATCGCAGCGGCTTCCGGCAGTCGCCGCAGGCGATGCGTGGTGTGGCAGCCCGTGCTCTGCCAGCTGCGCCAGGCGCAGGCGTTGCTACACCAGTTGCCGCCAGTCAGGCAGCACCGCGTAGCGGCAGCGATACGCCACCGCCGTTGCGGCACTGAGGGTGACGGTTATTTACCGAGACAACGCTGGTAGGCAGCGACCGCAGCGGCCAGGCCCAGCCGGAGCGCATCGACCGTAAACGCGTGGCCGATGGAAACCTCGAGCAGGTTCGGGATGGTCGCAAACTGCGGCAGGTTGTCGAGATTGAGATCGTGGCCAGCATTTAGGCCGAGTCCGACTTCAGCGGCAACCTCTGCAGCGCGTTGATAGCGCGAGAATACTGCTTCCGCTTCTGCACCGCCGCGCTGGAAAGCTTCCGCGTAAGGGCCGGTATACAGCTCGATCCGGTCTGCTCCCAGCTGCGCAGCCAGCCTGATCTGCTCGGGCACCGGATCCATGAACAGGCTGACCCGGCAGCCCCACGCCTGCAGTTGCTCGACAACCGGTGCCAGCCGGTCGGCGCTGTTCGTCAGGTCGAAGCCGTGGTCGGAGGTCAGTTGATCGGTGCTGTCCGGCACCAGTGTGCACTGGGCCGGACGCGTGCGTTCGACGATGGCCATGAACCCGGGATAATCGCTGACCCCGTCCCGATCGGAGCGCTGCGGACCGGCGAAGGGGTTGCCTTCGATATTGAATTCCACCGTCAGCATGGCGGCCAGCTCGTCGCAGTCGCTGGCGCGGATATGGCGCTGATCGGGGCGCGGATGAACAGTAATGCCGTCAGCGCCAGCGTCGATGCACATCTGCGCGTGCTCGGTGACACTCGGATAGTCGGTGTCACGCGAGTTGCGAATCAGCGCGATCTTGTTGAGGTTGATGCTGAGATCGGTGAGCTTTTTCCGGTTCATTCCACAATCTCTACCGATTCGATGATGATGGGCTCGACGGGCACGTCATCCAGCGGACCGACGGACTGCGTTTTCACCAGCGAGATTTCGCGCACCACATGCTGGCCTTCAGTGACTTTGCCGAATACCGCATAGCCGGCTTTACCGGCCCGACGATCCAGCTCCGCATTGATCCTGAGGTTGATAAAGAACTGGCTGGTTGCGCTGTCGGGGTCATCGGTGCGCGCCATCGCTACGGTCCAGCGATCGTTATTGAGGCGATTGCCGGATTCGTTCGGAATCGGGTCGCGGGTCTCTTTCTCTTCGAGCTCAGCGGTAAAACCGCCGCCCTGAATCATGAAGCGGGGGATGACACGGTGGAAAATCGTGCCGTCATAAAAGCCGTCGCGCGCATACTGCAGAAAGTTGGCGACTGTCACCGGCGCTTTGTCGGGATAGAGCTCGATATGAATCGGGCCCTTCGTGGTGTGGAGGATGACCTCGGTGGCATCGTCTGCCCCCGCCGGGGCGGCCAGAGCGAAAACCATCAGAAGCGCAGAGAAGAAACGCATTGTTACTACCACTCCGAACGTTTTTTGCGCGGCCACAGCCAGGCGATCAGCAGCGTGCCGATCATGCCGGCACCCACGGCCGCGGCGCCATTGATGAACTGCTGACGCTGGGTGCCGGCTCGGTGGTCCGCCACCTCGCGCGTCAGGTCACTGATCTGCTGCTGCAGCGCCTCGTTACTGCGCTCCAGTTCGATGTTACTGGCTCGCAGTACGGCCACATCGTCGGGCACGCTCTGCAGTGTCTCCAGCTCTGCGGCAAGCGCGGCGTTTTGCTCCTGCAGCTCGGCGATACGCTCGGCGGCTGCGCCCATGTCCTCCGGCAGTGAGGCGTGCCGCTGCTGCAGTTCGGCATAGGCGGCGCCGAGGCGCTCCAGTTCGGCGGATGTCTCTTTGAGCTGCTCGCGAGCAGGCCGTTCGTCGCTGAGAAAACGTGCTGGAATCCAGCCCGTTACCCCGGCGTCAGTTCGCACCTGCACGAACCCGTCACTCTCGCGCAGCGGCGTGAGCCGCGTGCCGGTCTCGAGCTGCCGCACCACCGGCGCCGTCGCCGACGGTTCCTGACGCAGCGATACGGTTAGCCAGTCACGAACATAGCGCGTGTCGGCGGGGGCAGAGGTAGTGTCCTGCGCATAAACACCGGCAGGCAGGGCGAAACCGGCGGTAATCAACAGAGCGCACAGCGCTTTGCTTCGGCTCACAGTGATCCTTAAGCGTTAGCTTTGTTAACTAAAGGGCCCAAATCTAAAGGATTTGGGCGGGCGGGCAAAGTGATGAATCACGGCAGCGCGCGGATGTAAGGACGCACCGTCACCGAGCGATAGACGCCGGCAGCAACATAGGGGTCCTGCTGAGCCCAGGCCTCGGCAGCTTCGAGGCTGTCGAATTCAGCGACGATGGCGCTGCCGATAAAGCCTGCCTCGCCGGGGTCGGGCGAATCGATGGCCGGCATCGGTCCGGCCAATACCAGGCGGCCCTGCTGCTGCAGCTCCTCGAGCCGACCCAGGTGCTCCGGGCGCACCGCCCGCCGCTGTGCCAGTGTGCCCGGATTATCTTCGGCGACGATGAGATACAGCATGATTTAAAGCTCCTGAAAAATCTCTTCAAAAGTGAGGTGGGTAAGCTTCCGGATACCCGACAGCAGATAAAACATCGCGCCCATCAGCACAATGGTGCTGGGCACTGCGATGACCGGAAAACTGAGCGCTGTCATCTTGCCAAGTTCGGCAGCGTACTCCGGTGTGCCGGGCGGGCTCACCAGCAGCAGCCTGGCGAGCATGTAATTGAGCACCGACGACAGGAAGAACGATGCGGCGACCATGAAAGAGGCGTTGCGCAGGCGCTGCTCGAACGCGGTTTCCGCCTGATGGCGCTCCAGCGCGGCTTTCACGCGCTCTACGCGCATCACCTGTTCGTTGTAGAGGAAGATCTTGGCCAGTGGCCAGCGCGTGTAGGCTGAGATCAGTGTCGCCAGCCCCAGCAGACCGGGGATGGCTGCTTCCTTGATGGCGATATAGGCCGGATCGAGCTGCAGCAGACTCATGCTGCCGGTAAGCACAACACTGACGATCCCGAGAATCGAAAAGAAGTTGTGGCGCCGCGTCTGCAGCCAGTCGCGCAGGCCATAGCCGACCGGGAAGGCGAGGGCGATGACGATGCCCCAGGCGGGTCCCAGATACTCCTCACTACTGAGCTTGGTCAGAATCAGCGTGGGAATGACAATGTTAAAGCCGATGTTGGCGAGGACGCCCGAGCGTTTGCGCGGTGCGGCCCGATCCGAAGTGCTGCTCACAAATTTCTCCGGCGCCGGTACTGCCGCGCTTTCAGATGTTTACGGCTGGCTGGCAGCGCTCACAGTAAACCCGGCTATACGATGAGTGATCGCGCTAATATACTGCGTTGCCCGCAGCCAGGACAGCGCGGGCCGGCTCAGGCACCCAGAGCGGAGGGCGGCAGGCGTACTGTGCGCATCGATCTTCACACTCATACCACGGCGTCCGACGGCGCGCTGACGCCGCAGGCACTCTGCGAGCGGGCGCTGGCGCGTGGTGTCGAGCTGCTGGCAATCACCGACCACGATACCTGCGCTGGCTGGCGTGCGGCCGAAGCGCTTACGCGGCGGCCCCAGCTGATCCCTGCGGCGGAGTTCTCCTGTCAGTGGCGCAATGCCGCCATCCACGTGGTGGGGCTGGGCATCGATCCGGATCACATCGCCTGTCGCGACGGTTTTGCGCGTCTGCAGCGGAGCCGGATCGAGCGCGCGCGCATCATCGATCAGCGGCTGGCCCGGCTGGGTTTCTCCGATACGGCGGAGGAAGCAATAGCGCTCGCCGGCGACAGTCAGGTAGGACGGCCGCATTTTGCCCAGGTGCTGGTGGAGCGCGGTGCCGTCGCTTCGCCGAGCGAAGCTTTCGATCGCTATCTGGGCGCGGGTAAGCCTGGTGACGTCAGGGCACTGTGGCCGGATCTGGCTGAGGTCACCCGCTGGATCTGCCAGGCGGGCGGAGTGGCAGTGCTGGCGCATCCGCTCAAATACAAGCTCACTGCGACGCGGCTGCGGCTACTGGTCGAGGAGTTCAAAGCGGCGGGCGGCGGGGCCATCGAAGTGGTTACCGGGCGGCCGCAGCCCGATCTGCTGGCTCCGCTGGTGCGGCTCTGTCATACGTATGCGCTGGAGGCGTCAGCCGGCAGCGATTTTCATCAGCCAGGACAGTTCTGGGCCGAAGTGGGCGAAGTAGCCCCGCTGCCCGCTGGCTGCCAACCAGTCTGGGAGCGATGGCTGAACTGAGATGTCAGAGGTAAATATGAGCCAGTTCTTCCAGATCCATCCGCTCAATCCGCAGGCGCGGCTGGTTAATCAGGCGGCGGAAATCGTTCGCAAGGGAGGCGTTATTGCCTATCCGACGGACTCGGCCTACGCGCTGGGGTGTCAGCTCGGCAACAAGAGCGCGCTGGAGCGCATCCGGCGAATCCGGCGGCTGGATGACAATCACAACTTCACCCTGGTGTGCCGTGACCTGTCAGAGCTGGGTACCTATGCCCGGGTCGACAACATCGCCTACCGGCTGATCCGTAATCACACGCCCGGCCCCTATACCTTCATTCTTAAGGCAACTGCCGAGGTACCGCGGCGGTTGCTGCATCCCAAACGACGCACTATCGGTCTGCGGGTCCCCGAAAACCGCATCGCGCTGGCCCTGCTCGAAGCGATGGGCGAGCCCCTGATGAGCGTCTCGCTGATCATGCCAGGCGATGAACTGCCGCTGACCGATCCCTATGATATCCGCCAGACACTCGAACACGAGCTCGATCTGGTCATCGATGGCGGCTATTGCGGCATGGAGCCGACCAGTGTCGTCGACCTGTCTGACGAGGCGCCGGTTATCGTCCGGCGTGGCCTCGGCGACGTCTCGGAGTTCGAGCAGGCCTGAGCTGGTTGCCGGCAGTCCCGCCGGCCGGCTGTCGGGCCGCCGTCCGCGCAGCTATAATGCCGCCTTTGCCCGTCAACCCGGCTGTCGCTTCAGGCGCTGACGGTCGGGTATCCAATAAAACAGGTGCGCGTGAACGACGATTACGAACAGGCTGACGTAGCCACTGCCGAGCTGACGGAAGCTGATGCGCTTCCGTCCCAGGCTGAGGCAGCGGCTGCTGCAGATGCCGGCGAGGCCGTAACCCTTCAGGAGGCCCGCCGTATCGGTGCCCAGCAGGGCGAAATGCCGTTTGCCATCGTTCAGGGCAAGCCCATCACCGAGCTGCCCAAGGATCTCTACATCCCGCCGGAAGCGCTGGAAGTATTCCTCGAAGCGTTCGAGGGGCCGCTCGACCTGCTGCTCTATCTCATCCGCCGTCAGAACATCGACATTCTCGAGATCAACGTGGCGGAGATCACCGAGCAGTACATGCAGTACGTCAACATGATGAGCGCCCTGCAGTTCGAGCTGGCAGCAGAGTACCTGCTGATGGCGGCGATGCTGGCGGAGATCAAGTCGCGCATGCTGCTGCCGCGCTCTTCCACTGAAGAGGAGGACGAGGAGGATCCGCGCGCCCAGCTGATCCGGCGGCTGCAGGAGTACGAGCGCTTCAAAAAGGCAGCTGAAGATATCGATGAGCTGCCACGGGTCGGGCGCGAGATTCATATCGCCTCGGCGGAGCCGCCCGACCTTGATCGCAGCCGGCCAGAACCGGAGGTGAATCTCCGCGAGCTGATGCTGGCACTCGCCGAAGTACTGCGGCGGGCGGATATGTTCGAGAGCCATCACGTGCAGAAGGAGAAACTCTCCACTCGTGAGCGGATGACAGAGGTACTGGCGCGGTTGTCGCCGAATCGGTTTACGCCGTTTGTCGCCCTGTTCCGGGCGGAGGAGGGACGGCTCGGCGTGGTCGTCACCTTCCTGGCCGTGATGGAGCTGGTCAAAGAGTCGTTAATCGAGATCGTGCAGACCGAAGCGTTTGGCCCGATCCACGTCAAGGCGCGAGCAAACTGATGAGCGACACCCCTGACTATGTTGCTCCGGATCAGGAGCAATCGGTGCCGGCGGAGGCTGGCGAATCCGCACTGGCCGACGAGCCGGTTGCGGTCGAAGAGGGCTGTGCGGAGGTCCCGGAAGCGCTGCTGCAGCGCATCGTCGAAGGCGCCTTGCTGGCGGCGGGCAAGCCGCTGGCGGTGGCGGACCTCGCCGCGCTGTTCGAGAGCCATGAGCGACCCTCCAGCGATGCCATTCGCCGGGCGCTGGCGGCGATCGGTGAACAGTGCGCGGGGCGCGGCTTCGAGCTGAAAGAGGTAGCCAGTGGCTTTCGTTTTCAGGTCGCACAGGAAGTGGCGCCCTGGATTGCACGGCTGTGGGAGGAGAAACCGCAGCGCTACTCACGCGCGCTGCTGGAGACCCTGGCGCTGATCGCGTATCGCCAGCCCATTACGCGCGGCGATATCGAAGAGATTCGCGGCGTGGCGGTGGCGACCAACATCATGAAGACCCTGCTGGAGCGGGAATGGGTGCGAGTCGTTGGCCATAAGGATGTGCCGGGCCGGCCTGCCCTCTACGCGACCACACGCAAGTTTCTCGATTACTTCAATCTGAAGAACCTCGACGAGCTGCCAACCCTCGCCGAGATTCGCGACCTGGACACATTCACCGGCGAACTGGCGCTGGAAGGTGTCGACACGGAAGCGGTGGGCGGGGCCGGCGCTTCGGATGAGCAAGGTGCCGCCACCCCGTCGGCGCACGATATGCCAGCGGATGACGCCGCTGCCGGTGAGGCAGATCATCTGTCATCGGAGGGTGAGTCCGCTGCGCGCGAGACGACCCCTGAGCCAGACCAGGAAAGCGCAAACGAGCCCGAGCGCGGAGAGGAAACCGCTGCGGAAGACCACAAGTATCAAGGGGACGCCCCGGCGGACACATGACAGATATCAGTAACTCCGAAAAGCTTCAGAAAGTACTGGCCCGCGCAGGCGCTGGTTCGCGCCGCGATATGGAACGGCTGATTGCCGAAGGACGCGTGACCGTCAATGGTCAGGTGGCACTGCTGGGCGACCGCGTCGAGCCGGATGCTCGCATCGCCATCGACGGTAAACCGCTGGTAGTGAAGTCAGCCGACGAGCTGCGCAAGCGCGTGCTGATCTACAACAAGCCTGAGGGCGAGATCTGCAGCGCCCGCGATCCTGAAGGCCGGCCCACCGTCTTCGACCGGTTGCCGCACCTGAAAGGTGAGCGCTGGATCTGCGTCGGGCGGCTCGATTTCAACACCAGCGGCCTGCTGCTGTTCACCAATGATGGCGAGCTGGCCAATGGGCTGATGCACCCGTCCTCCAATATCGACCGCGAATACCTCTGTCGGGTACTGGGTGACGTCGATGACCAGGTGCTGGAACGCCTCAAAGAGGGGGTGCTGCTGGACGATGGCATGGCGCGCTTCACTGACATCACTGACGGCGGCGGTTCGGGGGCGAACCACTGGTACTACGTCTGCCTGACCGAAGGCCGCAATCGCGAGGTGCGGCGCCTGTGGGAATCACAGGAGGTGATGGTCAGCCGGCTCAAGCGCGTGCGCTTCGGTCAGATTTTCCTGCCGTCCCGCCTTAAGCAGGGCCAGTGGCAGGAGCTGACGCCGCAGGAGCTGCAGGTGGTCTACCAGATGGCTGGCCTGCAGCCGCCGCCGGTTCGTAGTCTGGCGCCGGAGGAGCGGGCCAAAGTCGAGCGGCAGCACCGCAAACGGCCGGCTCCGCAGCCGCCGGGTGCGCGCAGTCAGCGGTCAGCAGCACCGCAGCGCAAGAGCGAACGCAGTCCGACGGGACGAAGCGCGACCAGACGCGGTCCGACCGATCGCGGTCCGACCGAACGTCGTACGGTCCGCCGTCGCGATCGGTAGGTAATCCGGCACGATGGCGGTCACTCTTCTGGTCGCCGCCGCGCGATGATGAGCGCTGCCCGCAGGCGCTGCTGCCCGAACTGCATGCTTTTGCCGAAGCTGGCGAGTTCGATCGGCAGGTACTGGTTGTCGAAGGCTGAGCGGTGCTCGCTCTCATCGACATCGGGGTCATGGATGTACACAAAGCGGTCATCCACCGCCGTGACTGTGACCCAGTGCGGCGCCTTGCGCTGGTCGAAGCGCCAGGTGCTGATCAGTACCACCGGGATTTCACCGCGCGCCAGTGCCTGCCGCAGGGTCGGCAGATCGATACCGCTCAGCGTCACCTCCACATCGGTAGCGGCAAGATCCGTGAGGAAGTCGGCATGAACCTGCTGCAGCACAGACTTCTTGCCCGGCTGGCGCACCCCCTCCAGAAACAGCGGGCCTTCCTGACTAACAAATACACGTGCCTGGTAGCCGCGTCGCCAGGCAGCCAGTGCCAGCCCGTGGGGCCCGCAGCCGCCATGGCCTGACGTCATGAAAATGGTGGTCGCTTCCCGCCAGATGCGCAGCTCGTCACTGCGGTTGGGGCGATAGCCGCGGCTGAGGGCGGCCATGGCCATCATCAGTGCCGCCGGACCACAGCTGAATTCGGTGGTCTGCTGATAGAACGGGATGGCGCGGTGCGCGGCGTCGTGCGGGTAGTGCAGCACCCGCTTCTCCAGCCGCAGTGCGTCCGCGTGATCCTCGTAGTAGTCGTGATAGACCCCGAACCGGCGGTAGCCGAGCCGCTCATAGAGGCGCAGTGCTGCGGTATTGGCAGGGTGAACTTCCAGACGCATGAAGACCTTGCCGCGGGCAGTCGCTTCCTGCTCACAGGCAGATAACAGCTGTTCGGCAATGCGCTGGCCGCGAGCGTCCTCAGCAACTGCGATCGAGTAGAGACGCGCCAGACTGGTACCGCGATGGAACAGCACCACGGCATAACCCAGCAGCGCCCCCGGCGTCTCGCTCTCCGCCAGCACCAGCCAGGCAGTGTCGCTCTGCACCAGACGATTGAAACTTCGCCGGCTCAGGCGGTCAGTCTCAAAACAGCGCTCTTCCAGTGTTACCAGCGCTGCCACATCAGCACGCACAGCCTTGCGCAGCCGCGCCGGCGCCGACAGGCCGGGCACAGCGCCGCTGGCGGGTGGCGGGGGGGTGACCGACGGGTCGGAGGCAGTCATCAGACAGGTACTCGCAGAGGCAGCGGGGCTGCTGGAGTGGCGAGAGTGCGAGGTCTATTATCGAAGCCGGGTTCGCGTGCTGACAACAGGCCTTCGGCAATTTCGAAGTTGGAGCGATCGCGTGTCGACGATGTATCTGGTGGTCGAGAACCGCAAGGAGTGGAACCCGTTTTATCCGAGCGAAAAGGTCATTACCTTTCAGGACTACCTTGCGCTGGCCGAACAGGGTGACATGCGCAACGCTCGCGTCATCAACCTCTGCCCCCTGTCCCGCTACCTGAGCAAGGGCTACTACTGCTCACTGCTGGCGGAAGCACGGGGCCACAAAGTGATACCCACGGTTGAGACGCTGAATGACCTGCGCAGCCGCACGCTCTATTCGCTCGCGCTGCCCGATTTTCACAAGGAAGCGGAGCGGGTGGCCCAGGAGCAGGGCGGCAGCGAACAGGTCCATGTCCAAATCTATTTTGGCGAATCGCCTCAGCCGGGCATGCAGCAGCTGGCGCGTTTGCTGTTTGAACGGTTCCCCTGCCCGATCCTCGATGTCGAGCTGAAGCGCCGCAAGGGCTGGGTGATCAACCGTATCCGTCCGCTGACGCCGGCCCGGCTGACCGACGACGAGCAGACCGCGTTTGCAGAGGCACTGGATCACTTCAGCCGCAAAGTGTGGCGCCCGGTGAAATCGCGCCGGCGTTATCGTTTCGACCTCGCCATTCTGGTGGATCCGGCAGAACAGCTGCCGCCAAGCAATCCTCCTGCCCTCCGGCAGTTCATCCGCGCGGGTCGGGAATTGCAGATCAATGTCGAGCTGATCGGTAAACGGGACTATATCCGCCTCACAGAATATGACGGGCTCTTTATTCGTGAGACTACTGCAATCGACCATCACACCTACCATTTCGCCAAGAAAGCCGAGGCAGAGGGCATGGTGGTCATCGACGATCCGCGCTCCATTCTCCGCTGTACCAACAAGATCTATCTGGCCGATCTGTTCCGCGCCAGCAAGGTGCCGGCGCCGCGCACGCTGCTGCTGAGCCGTGAGCAGAGCGGACTGGAACGGCTGGTGGCCGACCAGATCGGCTATCCGGTGGTGCTCAAGATTCCGGATGGTGCGTTTTCCCGCGGTGTCGTGAAAGCGGAAACGCCGCTGCAGCTGCAGGCAGAAGCGGAGCGGCTGTTCGCTGATTCCGCGCTGTTGCTGGCACAGGAATACATGTACACCGATTACGACTGGCGCATCGGCGTGCTCAACCACCGCCCGATTTATGCCTGTCGTTACTACATGGTCAAAAAGCACTGGCAGATCTACAAGCACGATGGCGCCAACTCGGCCAGCGGCGGCTTCGATACGCTGCCAACCTATGAAGTGCCGAAGGTGGTGCTGGAGGCGGCGGTCAAGGCAACGCAGCCCATCGGCGACGGCCTGTATGGCGTCGATCTCAAACAGCAGGGCAGTCGTGCTGTGGTCATCGAGGTAAACGACAATCCGAGCATTGATCGGGGCGTGGAAGACAAGTTTCTGGGTGAGGAGCTTTACACGCTGGTGATGCAGGAGTTTCTGCAGTGCATGGAGCGCAATCGCAGCCGCTGACCGGTGCTGCTCGCTGTCCGCAAGCGGCATTACCGCAGCCGTTCGCCGAACCTTGACGGTCATGACAGCTGCTGCTTAGGATGGCAACGACCACGCGATAGAGAACTAACGGTCACAATAATAAGTGAGATGTTTATGTCGCAGGCAGTGCGCACTGTTCGCGCGTCCCTGGACTCACAAGAACAGGTACTGCACTCGGCGTGACCGGAAGTGTAGCGGGGCCGGGGAGTCAGTTCCGAATCCGCCTTAACCTGAATGCCGCTCGCCACAACTGCTTGCCGCCGAGGCGGCTGGCAGGATCACGGCGCAGTCCATTTTTGTGGAGGGCGGCGCGATACGAGCCGGCTGACCAGCACTACCCGTCAGTTGTCTGCGGTAGCAATACAAATAACACCCATGCGAGCCCGGCAGCCGCGGCAGCCGGCGCCCCAAATGCAGGAAGGAGCTTTCTGATGACCCGGCCAGCCAGGCGGTCCGCCCACCGATTGATCACGCTACTTTCGGCCACGCTGTGGCTGCTCTCCGGCGCAGCCACTGCCATTGCGGCGGAGCGCTGCGAAGCGTGTGAAATTACCCTGCGGGCCAGTTGTGGCGGTTTTCTGGAAGGACCGGTCGTGGACCAGCAGGGCCGGATCTGGCTGGTTGATGTGACGGGCGGGGCGATCAAACGCAGCGATCACGCGGGCCACTGTGAGAAGGTAGTCGATGCACCCGGCGGGCCGAATGGACTGGCTCTTGCGCCAGACGGCCGGGTCTTCATCGCCAGTCAGGGCCACGGCGTAATGGTCTATGACCCCGAGCAGAACACACTGCGGGTGGTCGCCGGTGACTATCAGGGCGAACCGATCAAAGGTGCCAATGATCTCGCGTTCGATGCCGAAGGCGGGCTTTATGTCACCGTGCCGCAGGGTGATCTGTTTAATCCCCGGGGCCGGGTGTTCTATCTGCCGCCCGGTGGTGGCGAGCCGGTGCAGGTAGCCAGCGGACTCTCCTATCCCAATGGCATCGCGGTGAGCGCGGATGGGCAGCGCATTCTGGTTGCCGAGATGATGATGAAGCGGATTCTCGCAGTGCCCGCCGTTGGCAAGGAGAGCCCGTTTAACGTGACTTACGTCTGGGCCCGGACTGCCGGCGGGGTAGGGCCGGACGGCATCCACCTCGGCGCGGATGGCCGGCTCTATGTGGCCAATCTGGAGCGGGGCGAGCTGCTGGTCTACTCGTCAGATGCGATGCTGGAACAGACGATTCCGTTGCCGGAACAGGCGGGCCCAGTGACGACCAATGTCACCAGCGACGGCCAGCATCTCTTCATCACCGAGTCCGGCAAGGGCGAGGTGTGGCAGCTGCCACTGCCCGCCCATTCGCAGTGATGCTGCTCAGCGCGGTGGCTGAGCGTCAAAGCTTTTGCCGGTGATGCCGGCGCTGGCCGGGCCCAGCAGATAGAGATAGGGGGTGACAATCTCCTCCGGCAGCGGATTGCGCGACGGCTCTTCACCGGGGTAGGCCTTGCGGCGCATCTCGGTGTTGGTCGCGCCCGGGTTGATGGCATTTACCCGAATGGCGGAGATGTTCTCCAGCTCGTCGGCCAGCACCTGCGTCAGCCCTTCCACCGCAAACTTCGATACCGCATAAGCCCCCCAGTAAGCGCGTCCTTTGCGGCCGACGCTCGACGAGGTGAACAGCAGGGAGCCGGCGTCGCTCTGCCGCAGCAGTGGCAGCAGACTCCTGGTGAGCAGGAAGTTGGCAGTGACATTGACCTGCATGACCAGATCCCAGTCCTCGACACTGGTCTGCTCCACGCTTTTGCGCTCACCCAGCACACCGGCATTGAGCAACACGCCGTCGAGGCGACCGAACTCACGCGACAGCGTATCGTGCAGGTCGGTGTATTCCTTCACAGCTGCAGTCGCGAGATTGAACGGGTAGATGGCCGGCTGCGGGCCGCCGGCCTGCTCGATCGCATCGTAAGTTTCTTCCAGATGCGCCACCGTCTTGCCAAGCAGAATCACGGTGGCACCATGCCGCGCGCAGGCGATGGCAACGGCGCGGCCGATGCCGGCGCCAGCGCCGGTGACCAGAATGATGCGGTCGCGCAGCAGGTCCGCAGCCGGCTGATAGTCGGCGGGTATCCGGTGAATCTCGGTCACAATGAAACTCCTCGATGGGCGACGCTGAGGCGAAGCTCGTTGCCCAGCAATTCAAACAGGTCGTTCGGGGTATCGATGACGTAATCGGCACCCCAGCCATGGCAGGGATCGTGCGCAAGGATGTAGCCGTAGGTACAGGCGATGGTCACCATGCCCGCGCGCTGACCTGCTTCGATATCGCGACGGTGATCGCCGACGTAGATGCTGTGCACCGGGCTGGCGCCCAGCCGCTCGCAGGCCAGCAGCAGCGCCTCGGGATCGGGCTTGCGGCGCTGGACGTGATCAGGACAGATCAGGGTGCCGCAGCGCGTATCGAGCGCCAGCGCACGCATCAGCGGGTCGGCGTAAAGCAGCGGCTTGTTGGTGACCACACCCCAGGCGATGCGGGCGGCGTCGAGCGCATCAAGCAGCTGCTCCATGCCGGCGAACAGCTGGCTCTCTACGGCGAGATGGGTGCCGTACAGCTCGAGGAGCTGCTGCCGCAGCGGTTCGTGGCGGGGGTCCTCCGCCGTCACGCCGAAGCCCAGCGTCACCAGCGCACCGGCGCCATCTGACACGGTCTGGCGGATGCGCTCGGCGGCGAGCGGCTGCTGACCGTGGCGCTCCAGCAGACGATTGAGCACCACCACGAAATCAGGCGCGGTATCGATCAGGGTGCCGTCGAGATCGAACAACACGGCGCGCGTTGGCGACATGGCTTGATCCTCAGCTTACGGGCAGCGGCTTGCTGGCCCGGACCATGTAATTGACCGACACGTCGTTGGGTGCCAGCCGGTAGTTGCGGGTCAGCGGGTTGTAGGTGACGCCGCAGATACCTTCCATGTTCAGGCCTGCCTGACGGATCCAGCCGGCCAGCTCGGAAGGGCGAATGAACTTGCCGTACTCATGCGTGCCGCGCGGCAGCATGTTCAGCAGGTACTCCGCGCCAATGATGGCGAACAGATACGACTTGGGGTTGCGGTTTAGCGTCGAGAAATAGAGCGTGCCGCCAGGCTTGCAGAGCTGCGCACAGGCGCGAATCACCGACGCGGGGTCAGGCACGTGCTCGAGCATCTCCATGCAGGTGACGATGTCGTACTGCCCGGGGCGCTCCTCAGCCAGTGCTTCGGCGGTGATCTGGCGGTATTCGATGTCGAGACCCGATTCGAGCTGGTGCAGCTGCGCTACGCCCAGCGGCGCCTCGCCCATATCGATACCGGTGACGGTGGCACCGCGCTGCGCCATGGCCTCGGACAGAATGCCGCCACCGCAGCCGACATCGAGCAGCCGCTTGCCGGCCACCGGCGAATGCTGGTCGATGTAGTTGGCTCGCAGCGGATTGAGATCGTGCAGTGGCTTGAATTCACTGTCGCGATCCCACCAGCGGTGGGCCAGCTCTTCGAACTTGGCGATCTCTGCCGGATCGATATTGCGCGTGTTCATGGATGACCTCGTCCAATGGTGAATTCGTCTGGGCGCCCGGGCGAAAACGAATTGCTGCCTCGCCACGCCCGCGCGGGCGGAAATCTAGCCTCGCAAGCACTCAGCTCGCCGCCTGCACCGCGGTTTTGCCGCCGGCGATCCGACGCTGCCAGTCACGTGCGCGTTCGCCGATTGCCAGCGGGTTGAGGGTGAGCAGCTGGCGATTTTCAAGCAGCAGCCGGCCGGCCACCCAGGCATGGGTGACGCATGCGGATACATTGCCATAGACCAGCTGGGAGGCCGGATGATACAGCGGCTGCTGGGGCAGTGCGCTCAGATCGAGGGCAATCACATCGGCCCACTTGCCGGTTTCAAGGCTGCCGATTTCCCCGTCGAGTCCCAGTGCTCGCGCCGAATCGAGCGTCGCCATGCGCAGTGCTGCCTCGGCCGGGAGCGCAGCCGCGTTGCCGGCAACGGCCTTGGCCAGCAGCGCGGCGGTGCGCAGCTCCCCGAACAGGTCGAGATCATTGTTAGAAGCAGCGCCATCGGTGCCAAGTCCGACGTTGACGCCGGCATCCAGCAGTTTCTGCACCGGACAGAAACCGGAGGCCAGTTTCAGGTTGGATTCAGGGCAATGAATGACATGCGCATTGGCGCGCGTCAGGCAGGCGATGTCATCGTCATCGAGGGCGGTGGCGTGAACGCACTGGGTGCGGGGGCCGACGAGGCCGAGGCGGGCAAGACGGGCCAGCGGCCGCTCGCCAAACTGGCGCAGGCTGTCGTCCACCTCCTGCTGCGTTTCGTGCAGGTGAATCTGAATCGGGGCGTCGAGCTCAGCGGCCAGCATGGCCACCTTCTCCAGCGGACCATCGCTGATGGTGTAGGGCGCGTGGGGGCCGAAGCCGACACTGATCAGGCCGCTCGGCTTGTAATGGTCGTAGAGAGTCACTCCTTTATGAATGTAGTCCTCGGCGCCGCTGCCCCAGGCCGACGGAAAATCGAAGATCGGGAAGTGGAGCCGGGCGCGCATGCCAGCGTCAAGCGCGGTCTGCGCGATCACGTCCGGGAAAAAGTACATGTCAGCAAAGCAGGTGGTACCGCTGAGCAGCATCTCCGCCAGCGCCAGCCGGGTGCCGTCGCGCACGAACTCTTCACCCACCCATGCGGCTTCGGCCGGCCAGATCTGTTCGTTCAGCCACTCCTGCAGCGGCAGGTCATCGGCAAAGCCGCGCAGCAGGGTCATCGGCGCATGGCTGTGGGCATTGACCAGGCCCGGCATCAGCAGATGATCCGGCAGCTCGATCACCTGGCGCGCGGCAAGGCGGCGCGCGTCCGCTGCGGGCAGCAGGCCCACAATGCGGCCGCCGGCAATGGCCAGCGCATGCTGCTCCAGCAGACCGGCGGGGGCAATCGGCAAAATCCAGCGGGGAAACAGCAGGGTATCGATGGCGGTGGCGGTGTCGCTCATGCGGCAATCCGGGTTTGTTGATGGGGCAGGCAGTATACCCGCTGGGAGCAGCGGCGCCGACCGGCGGAATAGGGGACCCTGGAGGAGGCGTGGCAAGTGCCCTGCGGCGCTTCTGGGGCCTCCCAGACGGCCTGCTGACTGTCGGAAAGGCCCCTTTGATGATATGATTCAGCACTTTGTTTCAGCCGGTCCCGCTCGCTGGGTGAGCGGTTCCCTGCCGGTCTGACGCAGTAGCCCGGTCGATCTCCCGTCCTGGCGCAGCGCTGCGCGTCGCCAGCTGCGGCGCTCTCGGTTTTCGCATCGATTCTGCAGCGATCGATATCTAACAACTAAAGGAAGCACTAGCCGCTATGGGCGAGTTAGCCAGAGAAATTGTGCCGGTCAGTCTCGAGGACGAGCTCAAGCAGTCGTATCTCGACTATGCCATGAGCGTCATCGTCGGCCGCGCGCTCCCGGATGTGCGCGACGGGCTCAAGCCGGTCCACCGCAGGGTGCTGTTCGCCATGAGCGAACTCGGCAACGACTGGAACAAGGCATACAAGAAATCGGCGCGGGTGGTCGGTGACGTCATCGGTAAATATCACCCGCATGGCGACTCGGCGGTCTACGACACCATCGTGCGGATGGCGCAGCCGTTTTCGCTGCGCTACATGCTGGTGGACGGGCAGGGCAACTTCGGCTCGATCGACGGCGACTCCGCAGCGGCGATGCGTTACACCGAAATCCGCATGGCGAAGATTTCGCACGATCTGCTCGCCGATCTCGATAAGGAGACGGTCGACTGGGTGCCCAACTATGACGGCACCGAACAGATTCCCGAAGTCCTGCCAACCCGCATTCCCAACCTGCTGGTGAACGGCTCCTCGGGTATTGCGGTCGGCATGGCGACCAATATTCCGCCGCACAACCTGACCGAAGTGGTCAACGCCTGCCTGGCGCTGATCGATAATCCCGACGCCACCATCGACGAACTGATGGAGCATATCCCCGGGCCCGACTTCCCGACCGCGGGCATCATCAATGGCCGGGCTGGCATCGTCGAGGCTTATCGCACCGGTCGTGGCCGCATCTATGTCCGTGCCCGCGCCGAGGTCGAGGTCGATCCGAAGACCAATCGCGAAACCATCGTGGTCAGCGAGCTGCCCTATCAGGTCAACAAGGCGCGCCTGATCGAAAAGATCGCCGAGCTGGTCAAGGAGAAGAAGCTTGAAGGCATCTCCGAGCTGCGCGACGAGTCCGACAAGGATGGCCTGCGCGTAGTCATTGAGATCAAGCGCGGCGAAATGGGCGAGGTGGTACTCAATAATCTCTACGCCCAGACGCAGATGGAAAGCGTCTTCGGCATCAACATCGTGGCGCTGCTCGACGGCCGGCCGCGGCTGCTCAACCTGAAAGAGCTGCTGGAAGCCTTTATCCGCCACCGGCGCGAGGTAGTTACCCGCCGCACGGTCTACCTGCTGCGCAAAGCGCGTGAGCGCGGCCATATTCTCGAAGGGCTGGCGATTGCCATCGCCAACATCGATCCGGTGATCGAACTGATCCGGGCCTCAGCCACGACGGCTGAGGCGCGCGAGAAGCTGCTTGCCCAGGCCTGGGAGCCGGGTTCGGTGCTGGCGATGCTGGAGCGGGCGGGCGCCGATGCCTGTCGTCCGGATGAACTGCCGGCAGAGCTCGGTTTCCGCGATGGCAAATACCGTCTGTCAGTCGAGCAGGTGCAGGCCATCCTCGATCTGCGGCTGCAGAAACTGACCGGCCTCGAGCATGAAAAGCTGCTTGAGGAGTACCAGACCAAGCTCGACGAGATTGCCGAATATCTGCATATCCTTGCGAGCCCGGAGAAGCTCAAGGCGGTCATCCGCGACGAGCTGGACAAGGTCGTTGCCGACTACGGCGATGCCCGTCGCACCGAGATCGTGACCTCGCAGATGGATATCTCCATCGAGGACCTGATTGCCGAAGAAGATCGCGTTGTCACCATTTCGCATGGCGGTTACGCCAAATCGCAGCCGCTGGCCGATTATCAGGCACAGCGTCGCGGCGGCATGGGTCGCTCGGCGACCGCAGTGAAGGACGAGGATTACGTTGAGCATCTGCTGGTTGCCAGCTCGCATGACACGGTGCTCTGCTTCACCAACCTCGGCAAGGTTTACTGGCTGAAGGTGTATCAGATTCCGATTGCCAGCCGTAACTCCCGCGGACGACCGGTGGTCAACCTGCTCTCGCTGGATGAAGGCGAACGAATTACTTCGATTCTGCCGGTGCGCGACTATCTCGAGGACCACTACATCGTCATGGCAACCGCCAATGGTACGGTGAAAAAGACCGCGCTGACGGAGTTCTCGCGGCCGCGCAGCGTTGGTCTGCGCGCGCTCGATCTCGATGAGGGCGATGTGCTGGTTGGCACCGCCATCACTGACGGCAAGCGCGACATCATGCTGTTCTCAAATGCCAACAAGGCCGTGCGCTTCAGCGAACAGGAGGTACGCCCGCTGAGCCGCACCGCCCGTGGGGTGCGTGGCATTCGTCTCGAAGAGGGGCAGCAGATGATCTCGCTGATCATCCCCGCCGAAGGCGGGCGGGTGCTGACGGTGAGCGAGAACGGTTACGGCAAGCGGACGCCGATCGAAGACTTCCCGACCAAAGGTCGCGGCACCATGGGTGTCATCGCCATGCAGCTCAGCGAGCGCAATGGCGCTCTGGTTGGGGCTGTTCAGGTCTTTGAAGGCGATGAGCTGATGCTGATCACCGATCAGGGCACCCTGGTCCGTACCCGCACCGAAGAGATTTCCGAGCTGTCGCGCAATACCCAGGGCGTGCGCATCATCCGTCTCAAGGAGGGCGAGCAGCTGGTGGGTGTAGCCCGCGTGGATGAGGCCGCCACCAAAGGTGACGAGGCGCCACTTGATCCGGAAAGTGACGAGAGCGCGCCGACGCCGGGCAGCAGTGTAGCGGGTGCGGATCTCCCGGTGACCGGCGAAGCGTCTGATGAAAGTGGCGAGCAGGACGCTGGCGACAGCGATGCGTCCTGATAACGCCCGCAGTTTTCTTCAACCAGGCATGGCGACCATGACTCGCAAATACAACTTCTGTGCCGGACCGGCGGCTCTGCCGGACGCCGTATTACAACAGGCTCAGGCCGAACTGCCAGACTGGCAGGGACACGGCCTCTCCATCATGGAGATGAGCCACCGCTCGAAAGAGTTTGTCGGCGTAGCTGAAACAGCCGAGCGCGATTTCCGCGACTTGCTGAATATCAGTGACGATTACGCCGTGCTGTTCGTGCAGGGCGGCGCCAGCCAGCAATTCGCCGCGGTGCCGCTTAACCTGCTGCCGGAAGGAGGCGTGGCGGACTATGTCAACACCGGCCAGTGGTCCATGAAGGCGATCAAGGAAGCGCAGCGCTACGGCCGCGTCAATGTTGTTGCCAGCAGCGAAGCCACTAACTTCTCCACCATTCCGCCGCAGGAGAGCTGGCAGCTCAGCGATGATGCCGCTTACCTGCACTACACGCCCAACGAAACCATCGGCGGCCTGGAGTTCTTCTGGACGCCGGACGTGAAGGCACCGCTGGTGGCGGACATGTCTTCGACCATCCTGTCGCGCCCCATCGATGTATCGAAGTTCGGGGTGATCTATGCAGGGGCGCAGAAGAATATCGGGCCAGCCGGTCTCACCATCGTCATCGTGCGCAAGGATCTGCTGGGGCGGGCCCGGGCGGTCTGTCCCACCATGCTCAGCTACAAGGTCGCTGCCGACAACGGCTCGATGTACAACACTCCGCCGACCTTCGGCTGGTATCTGGCAGGCCTGGTGTTCCGCTGGCTGAAAGAGCTGGGCGGCCTCACTGCGATGGAGCAGATCAACCGGCGTAAGGCAGAGAAACTCTACAGCTACATCGACAGCAGTGGCTTCTACAGTAATCCGGTCGAGCCGCAGAGCCGTTCGCTGATGAACGTACCGTTCGTGCTGGCCGATGCCTCGCTCGACAAACGCTTCCTCGAAGAAGCGAATGCGGCCGGGCTTTTCAATCTGGCCGGTCATCGCTCGGTTGGTGGCATGCGTGCCAGCATCTACAACGCGGTGACGGAAGAGGCAGTCGACGCCCTGATCGACTTCATGAAGGATTTTGCGGCGCGTAACGGCTGAGAGGCGATGCATGAGTAACGGCGATCTCGACAAACTGCGCCAGCAGATCGATGCCATCGACAGCGAGATGCTGCGTCTGCTGTCGCAGCGTGCGCGTTGCGCCCAGCAGGTGGCTGAGGTGAAGCTGCGCGAAATCGAGGAACAGGATGGCAAGGTGGATCTCACCAAGGTGATGTTCTACCGGCCCGAGCGCGAAGCACAGGTACTGCGCCGCATCATGGACGCCAATCCCGGACCACTGCCGGACGAGGCGGTGGCGCGTATTTTTCGGGAAGTGATGTCGGCCTGTCTGGCGCTGGAGCGGCCCATGGAGGTTGCCTATTTTGGCCCGGAAGGCACCTTCACTCACGCTGCCACGCTCAAACATTTTGGCAACTCCGTCATCGCCATTCCGTCGCCGAGCATCGCGCATGTGTTTACCCAGGTGGAATCGGGCCAGTGTCAGTACGGCGTGGTGCCGGTGGAGAACTCCACCGAGGGCATGGTCAATCACACCATCGACAACTTCATGAATTCGCCGCTCAAGATCTGTGGCGAAGTCGAAGTGCGGATCCAGCTCCATCTGCTCGTCAACGCGCGTACCGATGCGTCTAAGGTCAGAAAAATCGTTGCCCATCAGCAGGCGCTGGCCCAGGCGCGTAACTGGCTCGACGCCAACTGGCCACTGGTAGAGCGGGTAGCGGTGGCCAGCAATGCCGAAGGGGCGCGCATGGCGGCCGCCGAGGATGGCGTCGCAGCAGTGGCTGGCGACATGGCGGCAGACCAGTACCAGTTGTCGAAGCTGGCGACCAATATCGAAGATTACGCCAACAACACCACGCGGTTTCTGGTGATCGGCAAGGAGTGGGTGCCGCCCAGCGGCCGCGACAAGACCTCCATCATTGTCTCGACCCACAACCGGCCGGGCGCGCTGTACCGCCTGCTGGAGCCGTTTGAAAAGGCCGGCATCAGCCTCACGCGGATCGATACGCGGCCGTCGCGGACACAGAACTGGGCCTACGTATTCTTCATCGAATTCGAAGGCCACCAGGAGGATGCGCCGATCAGGGCGATTCTGAGTGAAATCGAAGAAAAATCGCTGATGCTGAAGCCGCTGGGATCATATCCCCGCGCGGTGATCTGAGAAGAGGCGGGCGACCCGCGTCAGCCCAGCCGGCGCGGCAGGATCGCGCTCAGGGAATCCAGGTGGCTGGAACAGAGTTCGCTGCCTGCGCAGCGATAGTGAGGCTAGTGCGCGGTTCGCCGCAGCTCACAGGGTGGGCTGACACAGAAGCCCGGCACGCGGTCGGTATTCGTTGAAAATGGAGCGGAACCTTGAGTTGTGATTTCATTGAGCTGGCCAATCCCGGCGTCCAGCGTCTCCACCCTTACCAGGCCGGCAAGCCGATCGAGGAGCTGCAGCGTGAGCTGGGGCTGACGCATATCGTCAAGCTCGCCAGCAACGAGAACCCGATGGGCCCCAGTCCCGCCGTGATTGAAGCGTGCCGTGCCGAGCTGGCGGAAATCATCCGCTATCCCGACAGCAACGGTTTCGAGCTCAAGGCAGCGCTGGCGGCGAAGCTGAATGTGGCGCCGGCGCAGCTCACACTGGGCAACGGTTCCAATGACCTGATCGATCTGATCGCCAAGGTGTTCCTGGGCCCGGATACCTCCGGTATCTATTCGCAGTACGGCTTCGCCATCTATGCGCTGGCAATTCAGGCCTGCAATGCGCGTGGCATCAGCGTGCCGGCGCGCAACTGGGGCCATGACCTGCAGGCGATGGCCGCCGCCGTCGAAGAGGACACCCGTCTCATCTACGTCGCCAACCCCAATAACCCCACCGGTACCGCTGTGGGGCGCGAGGAGCTGCTGGCATTTCTGCGGCAGGTGCCGGCGTCGGTGGTGGTGGTGATCGATGAGGCCTACACCGAATACGTCGAAGACCCCGATTTCCCCAACGCTATTGAACTGCTCGAGCAGTTTCCCAATCTGGTGGTGTTCCGCACCTTCTCGAAAGCATACGGTCTGGCCGGTCTGCGTGTGGGCTACAGCGTCTCGAGCCCGCAGCTGGCTGACCTGCTCAACCGTGTGCGTGCGCCCTTCAACGTCAGTTCGGTGGCGCTGGCGGCAGCGGTTGCCGCGCTGGGCGATGACGATTACCTCGAGCGCAGCCGTGCGCTCAATCGCGAAGGCATGCAGCAGCTGATCAGGGGCTGTGAGGAGCAGGGGATTCCCTACATCCCTTCGCTTGGCAACTTCCTCACCATCGAGGTGGGCCCGGATGCCGGCAATCTCTACCAGCGGCTGCTGCGCGAAGGCGTCATCGTACGCCCGCTGGCCCCCTATCAGATGCCGAATCACCTGCGGGTCTCGATCGGCCTGCCGGAAGAGAATGCTTTCTTCCTCGACGCGCTGAAGCGGGTGCGCTGAATGACTGCTCCGGCGCACACCAGACGCCTCGCCATCCTCGGCCTGGGGCTGATTGGTGGCTCGCTGGCGGTCGGGCTGCGTCAGCGCGGGCTCGTGGGGGAGGTGATCGGCTGGGGGCGGCGCGCTGCTTCACTGGAGCGTGGTGTCGAGCTCGGTGTGATCGATCGCTATACGCTCGATCTGAAGGAGGCGGTGGCGGCGGCCGATATTGTGGTAATCGCTACGCCAACGCTGATTGCCGAGCAGGTGCTGGCCGAGCTGAAGCCACTGTGGCGGGATGATCTGATCGTCACCGACGTTGCCAGCGTCAAAGGCAATCTCGAGCGTGCCGCACGTCAGCTGTTTGGCACGCCGCCGGCCAGTCTGGTGCTGGCGCATCCGATCGCCGGTTCGGAAAAGAGCGGCGTGGAAGCCGCCCATGCCGAGCTGTTTGTCAGTCACCGCGTGATCATCACGCCGTTGCCGGAGACGGCGCCCGCAGCGGTGGAAGCCGTCACCGCGTTATGGCGCGATGTGGATGCTGAGGTGGTCGAAATGTCGGTGGAGCGGCACGACACCGTGCTGGCAGCCACCAGTCATCTGCCGCACGCGCTGGCCTATGTGCTGGTCGACAGCCTGGCCGGCGATCCGGCTCAGCGCGACATCTTTCGCTTTGCCGCTGGCGGGTTCCGCGATTTCACCCGCATCGCTTCCAGCGATCCGACCATGTGGCACGACATCTCGCTTGCCAACCGCGATGCGCTGCTGCTGGCGATCGATCAGTTCAGCGCTGGCCTGAAGGCATTGCGGGAAAGTATTGACCGCCGGGATGGCCCCGCCATAATGGCGACCTTCGAGCGCGCCAAGGAGGCGCGAGACCAGTTTGCAGTGATGCTGGAACGTCAGCGCGCTGCCACCACCAGCCAAGAGTAGCCACCAGTGGAATTCGTTGTGCAGCCGGGCGGTGTCGTCAAGGGTACGGTTCGCGTCCCGGGCGACAAATCCATCTCCCATCGCGCCATCATGCTCGGCGCTATCGCCGAAGGTGTCACCGATATCAGCGGTTTTCTGGAGGGTGAGGATGCGCTCTCCACACTGCAGGCATTCCGCGCCATGGGTGTCGACATCGAAGGCCCCAGCGAAGGCAGGGTCCGCGTGCACGGCGTCGGCCTGCACGGTCTGAAGGCGCCGGCAGCCGCGCTCGACATGGGTAACTCCGGCACCTCCATGCGGCTGCTGGCGGGATTGCTGGCTGGCCAGCCGTTCCGGACCACTCTGATTGGCGATGCATCGCTCACCAAACGGCCGATGGAGCGGGTAGCCAGACCGCTGCGGCTGATGGGCGCCGAGGTTGAAACAACCCAGCCGGGTGGCACGCCGCCCATGACGGTGGGCGGCAGCCGGCTCAAGGGCATACATTATGAGCTGCCGATGGCCAGCGCCCAGGTGAAGTCGTGCGTGCTGCTGGCCGGGCTCTATGCCGACGGCGAGACCTCTGTCACTGAGCCGGCGCCGACGCGGGATCACACGGAGCGGATGCTGCGGGGCTTTGGTTATGCTGTTGAGCAGCGCGGGCCGGCCACGGTGGCGGTACAGGGGGGTGGACGGCTGCAGGGCACCCGCATTGAGGTGCCGGCGGATATCTCCTCGGCCACCTTCTTCATGATCGCTGCTGCGATTGCGCCGGGCTCAGACCTGACGCTCACCCACGTCGGGCTTAACCCTACCCGCATCGGCGTCATCAACATCCTCAAACTGATGGGTGCTGATCTCACACTCAGTGATGAACGCGAGGTGGGCGGCGAGCCGGTGGCGGATATTCGCGTGCGCTACGCACCGCTGCACGGCATCGAGATTCCGCTCGATCAGGTGCCGCTGGCCATCGACGAATTCCCGGCCCTGTTTATTGCCGCTGCCTGCGCCGACGGTACCACGGTATTGCGGGGCGCTGAGGAGCTGCGGGTCAAGGAGAGCGATCGCATTCAGGTGATGGCTGATGGCCTGCAGACGCTCGGTATTCGCGCCGAACCGACGCCGGACGGAATCGTGATCGAGGGCGGCGTGCTGGGCGGTGGTGCGATCGAGAGCCACCACGACCACCGCATCGCCATGTCCTTCGCCATCGCTGGCCTGCGCGCCACGGCGCCGATTACCATCCACGGCTGCGAAGTTGTGGCGACTTCCTTCCCCAACTTCACCATGCTGGCTGCCGAGGCGGGTCTGCGCCTGACGGTACGCTGACCATGGCTCAGGGTAGTGTGCCGGTTCTCACCATCGACGGGCCCAGCGGCTCAGGTAAAGGCACGCTGGCCCAGCGGCTGGCGCGTCAGCTCGGCTGGCATTTGCTGGACAGCGGTGCACTCTACCGGGTGGTCGGACTGGCTGCTGTCGAGCAGGGTGTGGGTCTTGACGATGAGACGGGGCTGGCGGCCATTGCCGAGCATCTGCCGATCTGTTTTGCCGCCTCGGCACCGGGTGAGCCGGCCGCGGTCATACTGGACGGACGCGACATCAGCAAGGACGTTCGTAGCGAACAGGCGGGCTACTATGCCTCCCGCGTCGCGGTGTTCGAGGCGGTCCGCAACGCCCTGCAGGCGCGTCAGCGCGCTTTCGCCCAGCCGCCCGGCCTGGTTGCCGATGGTCGTGACATGGGCACCGAGGTGTTCCCTGACGCGCCACTCAAGGTCTATCTGACCGCCAGCGCGGAAGAGCGCGCGCAGCGCCGCTATAAGCAGTTGAAAAATAAAGGCGAGAATGTTAGTCTCGCGACCCTTTTAGAGGACATTCGCGCGCGCGATAAGCGCGACAGTGAGCGCGTCGTCGCCCCGCTGCGGCCGGCACCTGATGCTCACATCATCGACAGCACCGTGCTGCCGATTGATGAGGTGGAGCAGCAGGTGCTTGGGTTATTACGCGCCAGACGAATGATTTGATTTTCAAATCCGGTGCCATTCAGGTGCCGGGACCGGATCGGGCGAAATACCAGCTGTCGCCCGATGCGGGATAACCAGCCCCATGTCTGCTGGTGGCATGGGTGGAGCAGCGATGCTCCGAAACCACAGGTACTGACAATGAGCGAAAGCTTTGCCGAACTTTTTGAAGAAAGTCTGAAAACCATCGAGATGCATCCCGGTTCGATCGTAACCGGCGTTGTAATCGATATCGACGACGACTGGGTAACGGTGCATGCCGGCCTCAAGTCCGAAGGCATCATCCCCCGCAGCCAGTTCGAGAACGAGCGCGGCGAGTTCAGCCTGCAGATCGGCGACGAAGTGCAGGTAGCGCTGGAAGCAGTCGAAGACGGCTGGGGCGAAACCCGTCTGTCGCGCGAGAAGGCAAAGCGCGCCGAAGCGTGGAAAGAGCTCGAGAAAGCCTTCGAAGCCGAAGCCGTGGTCAAGGGTGTTATCAATGGCAAGGTCAAGGGTGGCTTTACCGTCGACGTGAACAGCATCCGTGCATTTCTGCCGGGCTCGCTGGTTGACGTACGTCCGGTACGTGACACCACTCACCTGGAAGGCAAAGAGCTCGACTTCAAGGTCATCAAGCTCGACCAGAAGCGCAACAACGTTGTGGTTTCGCGTCGTGCCGTTCTGGAGCAGGCCAACAGTGCAGAGCGCGAAGCGCTGCTCGCTGCCCTGCAGGAAGGCATGGCGGTCAAGGGCATCGTCAAGAACCTCACCGATTACGGTGCGTTCGTTGATCTGGGCGGCGTCGATGGTCTGCTGCACATCACCGACATGGCCTGGAAGCGCATCAAGCATCCGAGCGAGATCGTCAACGTCGGCGATGAGATCGAAGTCAAGATCCTCAAGTTCGACCGCGAGCGCAACCGCGTATCGCTGGGCCTGAAGCAGCTGGGCGCAGATCCGTGGGTTGAGATCACCCGCCGCTATCCGGAAGGCACCCGCGTCAAGGCGCGCGTCACCAACCTCACCGACTACGGCTGCTTCGCTGAGCTGGAAGAGGGTGTGGAAGGCCTGGTGCACGTCTCCGAGATGGACTGGACCAACAAAAACATCCACCCGTCGAAAGTTGTTCAGGTTGGCGACGAAGTGGAAGTCATGGTGCTGGACATCGACGAAGAGCGTCGTCGCATCTCGCTCGGCATCAAGCAGTGCCAGGAGAACCCGTGGGATGCATTCGCGCGGCAGTATGCCAAGGGCGACCGCATCACCGGTGCCATCAAGTCGATCACCGATTTCGGTATCTTCATCGGCCTGGAAGGCAACATCGACGGTCTGGTGCACCTCTCCGATATCTCCTGGAACGAGAGCGGCGAAGAAGCCGTTCGCAAGTTCAAGAAAGGCGACGAGATCGAGACGGTCATCCTGTCGATCGATCCGGAGCGCGAACGTATTTCGCTGGGCATCAAGCAGCTTGAAACCGATCCGTTCACGACCTACGTCTCGCTGAACGATAAGGGTTCGGTTATCAAGGGCGTGGTTAAGGAAGTTGAACCGAAAGCCGCCGTCATCACCCTCGCTGACGAGGTTGAAGGTGTGCTGAAGGCCTCCGAAATCAGTCGTGACAAGGTTGAAGATGCACGCAACGCACTGAAAGCTGGCGACGAAATCGAAGCGAAAATCATCAGCGTGGATCGCAAGAACCGCGTTATCTCGCTGTCGATCAAGTCGAAGGACGTAGAAGACGAGAAGGAAGCCGTGCGGTCGCACCGCGAGCAGGAGGCTGAACAGGCACCTGCTACTACGATCGGTGACCTGATCAAGCAGCAGATGCAGAACCAGTAAGGTTCTGCCGGTCGCCACGGCGCAGGCTGTGGCGACCTTGCTTGTGCGTCCCGCGTCACTGTGCTATCGAGTCAGTTGGCTGTTTAGTCAGTAGATAAAAGGGGATAAGCATGACCAAGTCCGAATTGATCGAACGCATTGCCGCCCGTCAGACCCAGCTGTCCCTGAAGGACGTTGAGCTGGCCGTCAAAGCGGTGCTGGAGCAGATGTCGCAGACTCTTGCTGCCGGTGAGCGTATCGAGATCCGCGGCTTCGGCAGCTTCACTCTCCATTACCGTGAGCCGCGCCTTGGGCGTAACCCCAAAACCGGCGAAACGGTACAATTGGCCGGCAAGTACGTGCCGCATTTCAAACCAGGCAAGGAGCTGCGCGAGCGCGTGAACATGAGTCTCCAGTCGGCCTGAAGGGCGCTGGAAGTGCATTGCCTTGGTTTTCGTGAAACGGTATGGTCCAGCGACCATGCCGTTTTTTATTTTCTCTCCACAAGGAGTGGTGAGTTGAACAATAAGGTGGCTGCATGCGGCTGATACGGCGTCTGATGATAGCCGTGGTTCTGCTGCTGGTGCTGGTGCTGGGACTGCTGTTTACGTTGCAGAACAGCGTACCGGTTCCGATTGACTTACTGGTGGTGCAGCTGACGGAGCGCCCGCTTGCGGTCTGGGTGCTGACAGCATTTGCGCTGGGTGGTTTTCTCGGCGTTCTGGTGAGCAGTGTCGCACTGATCCGCCTGCAGAGCAGCCGTGCGCGGCTCAGGCGGCGACTGGAGCGCCTGGAAAAGAGCACAGCTCCCGCTTCAACCATGCCGGTTGTTCAGTGATCTGATGACGCCCATCTTTGAGTTTCTGCTGGTTTTCAGTGCCATTGGCTGCGGCTGGCTGCTTGGTCGCTACGCCAGTGGCGGACTGCCGTTCAGCGAAGGTCATGCGCAGGCCTACCGGCAGTATTACAGCGGACTCAACTTCCTCCTCAACGACAAACCTGACGAGGCAATCGACGCCTTTACCAGATCGTTGCCGGTGACGCCTGAAACCTTCGAGACACACCTTGCGCTCGGCAACATGCTGCGCACCAAGGGCGCCGTGGAACAGGCGATCCACATTCACCAGAACCTGCTGGCGCGCCCCGATCTGCCGCCGGCACGGTTGCAGCAGGCTCACCTCGAGCTGGCCCGCGACTTTATCAGGGCGGGGCTCTACGATCGTGCCGAGAGCCTTCTGCTGGAACTGGTTCAGCAATCCGAAGAGCTGAGGCCGGTCTGCCTGCGGCATCTGGTGGAGATTTACCAGGCAGAGCGGGAGTGGGGGAAAGCGATCGAAGCGGGCAGCAAGCTGCTGCCACGTCGCAATATCTTTCTCAGCGCTCCCTACCCGGACCCGACGCTGGAACAAGCGCTGGCGCACTACCATTGCGAGCTCGCGCAGACCGCAGCAGAGCGGGGCGAGTTCGACGAAGCACGGCGAGAAGTGAAAAATGCCCTGCGGCGCGACAAAAACAGCGTGCGCGCCTCGCTCCTGCAGGGCGAGATCGAGTATCGGGCGGGCAACTATCAGCGCGCTATCGATGCCCTGATGCGCGTACGCGAACAGCAGCCAGCGATGGTACCCGAGCTGCTGCCACTGCTGCGCGACTGCTTCGACGCCACCGGCAAGCGACCCAAGTTGCGGCAGCTGCTGGAGGAGTGTCTGGAGCAGGCACCAGCATCCCGGCTGGTAGTCGCCATCGCTGAAGAGATTACGCTGCAGGAAAGCAGCGAGGCAGCGCTCGAGTTTCTTACCGCACAGGTGCGTCTGCGTCCGACGTTGCGCAGCCTGCTGGCGGCGACGCGCTGCTACCGTGAGACGCGTGCCGATGTGCCCGCGGGGCCAGTGGCTGTGCTGCAGACCGCTCTCGAAAAGCTGGTCGCCTCCAAGGCGACGTATCGCTGCACCAGTTGCGGCTTTTCCGGGCGGCAGCTGCACTGGCTCTGTCCACGGTGCAAGAGCTGGAATACTGTGCAGCCCATTCTTGGCGTGGAAGGCGACTGACCCCACGCCGTTCCGAGGTAGTTATGAACAAATCACCCGTTGTCGTGGCGCTGGACTACAGCAGTCGCGAGCAGGCCGAGGCGCTCGCCGCCCAGCTCGATCCCGCCAGATGCCGCGTAAAGATAGGCAAGGAACTGTTCACACGCAGCGGCCCGGAGCTGGTGCGCAGTCTGCAGGGGGCTGGTTTTGAGCTTTTTCTGGATCTCAAATTTCACGATATTCCCAACACCGTCGCTGCCGCGGTGACGGCGGCGGCCGAACTCGGCGTATGGATGGTCAACGTTCATGCCACAGGTGGTCCCGCCATGATGACGGCGGCGCGGGAAGCCCTGCGCCCCTTCGGCGCTGATGCGCCGCTGCTGATCGCCGTAACGGTGCTTACCAGTATGGATCGGTCGCAGCTGGCGGCTACCGGCATTGATGCAGAACCGGCCGAGCAAGTGAGCCGGCTGGCGCGGCTTGCTCAGGAGTGCGGCCTCGACGGCGTAGTCTGCTCAGCGCAGGAGGCGCCGCAGCTGCGCAGCGAGCGGGGCAGTGAGTTCGTGCTGGTGACGCCCGGTATCCGGCCCGCCTCAGCAGCCGCTGACGACCAGCAGCGCATCGCCACGCCGGCCGCGGCGCTGGCTAATGGCAGTCATTATCTCGTGATTGGGCGACCAATTACCCGAAACGAGAATCCGGCCGCAGCACTGGCGTCGATTATGTCTGAAATCGGAGTTGGCAACGCCTGAGCTGGCCAGTAGGCTTGCGGCTGACCTCGCGGCGCTCCACAGCAAGGCCAGGTCAGCCCTTCAACCCACTTTCACAAGGATCTGTGAAATGAATATGAAACGGACAATTCGTCATTTGCTGCTTGCTTCTGCGCTGGCTGGTGCTGCCAGTGTCTGGGCCGCCGACGCCCCACAGCCGATCAATATCAACACGGCCACTGCCGAAGAGCTCGTCCAGCTCGATGGCGTCGGGCCGGCGAAGGCTCAGGCAATCGTTGCCTGGCGCGAGCAGAACGGACCTTTCAAGGCTGCTGCCCAGCTGACCGAAGTGCGTGGCATTGGCGAAAAGCTTGTCGAAGCCAATCGCGACCGTATCACCCTTAAGTGAGGGAGCGGGCGGCGGCCCTCGTGACCGTCGCCCACTCTGCCTCTGCAGGCAAGCTCACTTCTGCCCATTCTGCCGAACCTGCGGCATCCGCCACCTGTCCCATCAGATATTCGACAGGGAGGACCCGCAATGACCATTCGTCAAGCCGTCTCAGCTGCGATAGCGGCTTTGCTGATCAATACCGTGCCCGCTACGCTGGCGCACGATCATGCCGGTGCCGAAGCGCAGGATGAGAATCCGCGACCAATCCGCCAAGAGCGCGGGGATTCGCAGGAGGCTGTCACCGAGGATGACAAGCAGGAGGGCGAAGCGATAAACGAGGAAATTGAAGAGCGTTGGGAGCGCGAGCTGGAAGCACGTCCTACAGAGCAGGAAAAAAGTAGGGTCTCGCGCTTGCCCGGTCGGGCCGCAGGGTATTCAGAGTGCGACGGCGCCTTCATTGCTGTCGCTGCATCTTCCTCTTATGAGATCTGTCGGTCGGTAAGCTGTGCAGTCAAAACGATCCCGTAAGTGGGTGTTTGCGCGCGGCAACAATTGAATACTTGCGTCCCCTGCTGAAATGGAGCGTTTCGGTGTTGCGAAATTTTCGGGGGGGCAACGTGGCCGCATGGGTCATCTGGAGATCATGCAGCAGAACTTCCTGCAGGGGCATGTGCTGCCAGGGCTGAGCGTCCCCAACTCCGGCTGCCGCGAGATCCGCAGCTGTCATCGAAGCACTGGTCGCCAGAACGCAAAACGGCCGCCCGGAGGCAGCCGTTATGTGAGGACTTAAGAACCGGTTCCAGGACAGGAGCCGCTCGTGCTTCTTAAGCCGTTGATTTGGCTCCGCCTGCTGGGCTCGAACCAGCGACCCACTGATTAACAGTCA
>JAJUJZ010000064.1 GCA_029265075.1 Gammaproteobacteria bacterium
ATTACCGCTGAGTAGCCAGCTCCCGCATGCAGCAAACAGTGCTCCGGTTCCGCCGGCCAGCGAGCTACTCTACAGCTCACCTCGCTAGTTCCGGTACGCTCGCAACTCCAGCACGATCACGTCATTGGCGATGACATCGGAGAACCAGAACTCGGCGTACCCAGTAGCAGGAACAGCTCTTTTGACGTCCGTCTCACCAGGCACCACCCGCTGTGATGCCAGCGTTGCGGCTAGCTGAGCCAGTTCCCCTCCGACAAGGGCAGCTCGCCCAATCGCAGCAGTGCCTCATTCAGCGTCTCTGGGCAAAGCAGCCGCGCTGAGGTCGATGATCATCACCGCCTGCACCCCATAGTGATCGCAGGTCCAGTAACGGATCGAGAAAAGCTGGTTATTCCTGAGCACTCCCTGCACCAGACCTGTTGCTGGGTCGGCGCGGCTTACGACGACATCCGGGTGCGCTTCCACCCGCCCGGGATCGATAGCGCTATCGTCGAACACGCAGCCAGCCAGGACAACGTTACTCAACAGCAGCGCGCCGAAGGCTCCGGCAAACATTTTACGCATGGGCTTCCCCATCGCATTGCGGCTGAGGGATTTCGAGATGGTAGGCAGGATCCTGAGGCGGATACAGAAAACGGGAGACCCGCTGTTCCGCCGCAACAGCAGCTTCGAAGCTTCGTCTTTTGTGCGGTGAAATACTGCTTGGCGCGATGTCGATGACGTTCAGAGCGGCCGGATCTGCGACATGCTTTGACACCCTTCTGCCCCCTGCCGCCGTGATATACGCAGCCATGCCTGCCATGATTTCAGACCGCCGCCGGCCAGCGAGCCTGAGCCGTTCGTACTCATCGATGACCCGATCCCCTACCGGACCATACAACCGCTTTTGATGAGCCACGCCATAGGCCTCTCGATGCGGCTTATCTGCTCTTCCTGAGCAGTGTGGGGCGAAGCATAAGCTGAGCCGGCGCCCTGCTCTGCGACTCGGATCGCAATGGGCGCCAAGCTGCACTGGCTCGTCGTGAGTGTCATCCTGCGACGCCGGCTCCGGCGTATAGGCACATTCCACCCCGCTCCCCCATCGCTTTCCGGCCTCGCTTCGCGTAGACTGCGCGCCCTCGACCGGCAGAATGCCGTTCGGCGCCCCCGGCACTCCGGCCGGCGGCCAACCCTGTCGCTACCTACTGTCCTCCAAATTCCCCTCTGTGCAGTCGTGCAAGTTCGGGCGTGGGCATCGCGTAGCGCCAACCTGAAGAGCACTTCATGACGACTGATGCAGAAACCTTTGCAGGGCTCGGCTTGCCCGAGCTGCTGCTGCAAACCGTAACCGAACTCGGCTACGAGAAACCTTCCCCCATTCAGGCCCGCGCCATTCCGCCGCTGCTGTCCGGGTCCGATCTCATCGGTCAGGCGCAGACCGGTACGGGCAAGACCGCGGCGTTCGCGCTGCCGATGCTGGCCAATATCGATCCCGAACAGCGCAAGCCGCAGGCTCTGGTGCTGGCACCCACCCGCGAACTGGCGATGCAGGTGGCGGAAGCATTCACCCGCTACAGCGCCAACATGCCCAATTGCAAGGTGCTGGCAGTCTATGGCGGTCAGGGCATGCGCGATCAGCTGCGCGAACTGAGCCGCGGCGTGCAGATCGTGGTCGGCACTCCCGGCCGTCTGCTCGACCACCTGGAGCGCAAGTCACTCGACCTCAGTGCGCTGAAATGGGTGGTACTCGACGAAGCCGACGAGATGCTGCGCATGGGCTTCATCGATGACGTGGAAGCAATCCTCGGTCACACCGGCGGCACCCAGCAGACCGCACTGTTCTCGGCTACCATGCCGCCGCGCATCAAGCAGATCGCCGAACGCTATCTGCGCGAGCCGCAGCACGTAGTCATTCCGGCCGCCACCCGTACTAACGCCGCCATTACGCAGCAGGTCGTCTGGGTCCGTGGCCGCGAAAAGCCGATTGCCACCGCACGGCTGCTGGCCGTCGAGAACTGCGACGCAACCATTATTTTTGCCCGTACCCGCGAAGCCACCACCGAGCTGGCCGAAGTGCTGAGTGGCTATGGCCACGCCACCGCTGCCATCAATGGCGACCTCAACCAGGCGCAGCGCGAGCAGACCATCAGCCTGCTCAAGCAGGGCAAGATCGACGTGCTGGTCGCGACCGACGTCGCCGCGCGCGGCCTCGATGTGGAGCGCATCAGTCACGTCATCAACTACGATATGCCGCACGACTTCGACACGTATGTGCACCGCATCGGCCGCACCGGCCGCGCCGGTCGCAACGGCAAGGCGATCCTGCTGGCCGATCCGCGTGAGCGCCGCCAGATCCGCATGCTCGAGCAGGCCACCCGCCAGCCGCTGCAGGAGCTTATGCTGCCGACCGACGATGAGCTCGATGCTGCGCGCCTGGAGCGGTTCCGGCTGAGTCTGGCAGACCACCTGCCGACCGGCGCCGTCGAACGCTGGCAGCCGCTGCTGAATACGCTCTGCGAAGAGCTTGATCAGCCCCCGGCCGTTATCGCGGCTGGCCTGGTCGGACTGCTGGCGCAGCAGCAGGGACTGACCCGCAAGCTGCCAAACATCTCGCCCGTAAACATGAGCGCGGAACGGCCACGGCGTGAGCGCGACCCGAGCCGGCCGCGGCGCGAGCTGCCGGCGGATGTCGCGCTGGAACGTTACCGGCTGGCGGTAGGTCGGACGCATCAGGTGCGGGTGGGAGACATCGTCGGCGCCATCGCCAATGAAGCGGGGATCGACAGCCAGCACATCGGCCGCATTCAGCTGCACGATGACTTCACGCTGGTCGATCTGCCCGCCGGCATGCCGGGTGATGTGTTCGAGCACCTGCGTGGCGTACGCGTTCGCGGCCGGCCGCTCGAACTGCGCCGCTGGCACGACGAGCCTGGCGATCATCGTCCCCGGCGCGAACGGAGCGAACAGCGGCCCCGCCGTGAAGGGGGCGATGAGCGTCCGCGGCGTGCGGCGGCTGGCGGCGGGCGTCCGCAAGCCGGAGCGTCGGCACCCGTGCGCAGACTTTCGCTGAAACGGTAAACAGTACTTGCCGGCCGTCGCAGCGACCGGCAAGCTCTGCCATATTCCGCATTCGGAGCGCATCGTAATGTTCAAGGTCAACGAATACTTCGAAGGCAAGGTGAAATCGATTGCCTTCCAGGGCGAACAACTGCCTGCGACGGTCGGTGTCATGGCACCGGGCGATTACGAGTTCGGTACCGATCAGCCCGAGACCATGACCGTTGTCAGCGGCGCCCTCACGGTACAGCTGCCCGGTTCCGAGCAGTGGCAGACCTTTGGGGCAGGCGAACGCTTCGATGTGCCCGGCAAGGCGCGGTTCAGGCTGAAAGTAACGCACGATACGGCGTATCTCTGCACCTACGGCTGAGTACCTGACAGTCACACGCAGCACGACCGCCATACGCGGGGGACAAAATGGGCGACGGCTCTGCGCTGCCAGTCGGACCGCGACTCGATTTTCTGAGTGGCGGCGGCTGCGTTGGCGAGCTGATGCGCACTGGGGACTGGTCGGCTTCGCCACTGGGACCACCAGACACCTGGCCCCAATCACTGCGGGCTGTGGTGTCACTCCTCCTCAACTCCGAGTTCCCCATGTTCCTCGCCTGGGGGCCGGAACTCGCCTTTCTCTACAACGATCGTTACAGCGCCATTCTGGGCAGCAAACATCCCGGTGCGCTGGGTCGCCCGTTTTACGAAGTCTGGAATGAGATCTGGCACGACATCAGCCCGCTGATTGACGCAGCCCTCGCCGGCAATGCCAGTTTTCGCGAAAACATGCCGCTGCTGATGCGGCGCAACGGCTACGAAGAGCAGACCTGGTTTACTTTCTCCTACTCGCCAGTGCGCGATGAAACCGGCGCAGTGGCAGGCATGTTCTGTGCCTGCACCGAGACTACCACTCAGGTGCTGGCCGAACGCGACCGGCTTGCTGAGGCTGAACGGCTGCGACAGCTGTTTAACCAGGCGCCCAGTTTCATGGCGGTAGTGCGCGGTCCCGACCACATTATCGAGCTGGTCAACGAAGCCTACCGGCAGCTGGTCGGGCGCGAAGAGCTGACCGGCCGCCCGGTGCGTGAAGCGCTGCCCGACCTCAGCAGCCAGGGCTTCCTCGATCTGCTTGATGACGTTTATCGCAGCGGCGAGGTGTTCATTGGCCGCGGCCGCCCGGTCCGGTTCCAGCGGTACCCGGGAGCACGGCCGGAACTTCGTTATGTCGACTTCATCTACCAGCCCATCACCGATAGCGATGGCCGGGTCAACGGTGTCTTCATTGAAGGCAACGACGTTACCCAGGCCACCCGTGCGGCCAGCGGCCTGATCGAACTCAACCGCACGCTGGAACAGCGGGTTACCGAAGCGGTGGCCGAGCACGACCGGGTATGGCGTAACTCGCGCGATATGCTGATGGTGATGGACCTTGATGGCACCATTGGCGCCGTCAATCCCGCGTGGCAGGCCACGCTGGGCTATAGCACTGAAGCGCTGGTGGGCCAGCCCATTACCAGTTTCATTCATCCGGACGACCCGCCCATGATCGGCCGGCTGGAGCCCGCGTTCGAGAACCGGTTCCGGCATGCTGACGGTAGCTGGCGGGTACTCTCATGGACCGCGGCCCACGAGGCGAACAGCTTCTACTGCGTGGCACGGGACATTACCGATGCGCGGGCAGCGACGGAAGCCCTGAGCGCTGCCGAAGCACAGCTGCGCCAGGCTCAGAAAATGGAGGCGGTGGGTCAGCTCACCGGCGGGCTGGCGCATGACTTCAACAATCTCCTGCAGGTGATCGACGGTAATTTGCAGCTGATCCAGCGCCGTCCTGACCACGCCGCAGATGTCGAGCGCTGGATCAATGCCGCGCTGGAGGCGTCGCGCCGGGGCACCCGTCTGACCGCCCAGCTGCTGGCGTTTTCAAGAGCGCAGAAGCTGACGCTTGAGCCTGTCGACGTGGCCGGGCTGGTACGGGAGCTGGTCGACCTGGTGCAGCGCACCCTCGGTCCGGACATCGAGGTGCAACTGGCGCTGGCAGACAATACCCTGGTGCTGGCTGATCGCACCCAGCTGGAAACGGCCCTGCTCAACCTCGTCATCAACGCGCGCGACGCCATGCCGGCCGGCGGCTGCCTGACCATCACCTGTCGCCAGCCCAGGCTCGAGCGTGATGCCGAGCTGCCGGCAGGTGCCTACATCGAGCTGGCGGTCCACGACAGCGGCGCTGGTATGTCGGGGGATACCCTGGCCCGCGCGTTCGACCCCTTCTTCACAACCAAACCGACCGGCAAAGGCACCGGGCTCGGACTATCGCAGGTGTACGGCTTTGCCCGTCAGGCCGGCGGCACTGCCCGCATCGACAGCGTGAGCGGCCAGGGCACCACCATTCGCCTGTGGCTGCGCGAGGCCACCACTCCGCCTGTCCGCGCCATACCGGAAACGCCGCCGCCAGCAGAGCATCCGGGTTCCGCGACCATTCTGCTGGTGGATGATGATCACGCCGTACGCGCGGTAGTGAGCGACCAGCTGCGAAGCATGGGCTACGCCGTGCGCGAGGCCAGCGATGGGCACGCTGCGCTGGCCGAGCTGGCGCGCGAACTGCCCGACCTGCTGCTGATCGACTTTGCCATGCCCGGCATGAACGGCGCCGAGGTGGTACGCAGGGCGCGCGCCAGCTGGCCGGCCCTGCCGGTGGTGTTTGCTACAGGCTATGCCGACACTGGCGCGCTGGAAGCGGTGATGGGACGCGACGTACCGCTGCTGCGCAAGCCGTTCACCATGCAGCAGCTCTCCACAGCGCTGGAACTGCTGCTGGCGCCCTGACGCCTGCCAGCGTTTGTGCAAATACCATGGATTGCTGAGTCGGTCCCCAGCCGACCGTAGCCGGCGCGCCGCTTTCGCTCTAGGCTAGCTTCCGAAGTTTGAGGAAGCTGGCATGCGTATACAGCACAAGCTGTTTCTGGCAATGCTCGGCACCAGTTTCGTGCTGGTGACCCTGGTGGTATTCATGGTGCTGTGGAGCGTCGACCGCGGCATGCTGGAGTACGTCAACCAGCGGCAGGAACAGCGCGCCCGGATGGTGGCCAACGAGCTGGGACAATTCTATGCCGCCCAGCGCAGCTGGTTCCTGCTACGGCAGCAACCTCGACTGCTCTATCACATCGTCGTTCGCAGTCTGGGCGATATCGAACCGCCGCCCAACACCCTGCTCGGTCCGCGGCGTACGGTATTGCCGGATCTGCTATTGCTGGACCATCGTCAGATGGTCGTAGCTGGCCAGCTGCGCGCCGAGCACACGATGCGCATTCCCATCGTGGTCGGTGAACAGGCGGTCGGCTGGCTGCTGGTGCCGGAGGTGAAAGCCATCCGCAGCGGCATCGAGGAGAAGTTCCTGCTGCGGCAGCGGCAGACCCTGCTGCTGATTGCCGGTATCACTATCGCCATCACTGCGCTGCTGGCCTTCCTGCTGGCGCGACACCTGCAGCGTCCAATCCGGGCGCTGGCCGATGGCACACACCGCCTGACCCAGGGGGATTACCGTTTGCCAAGCGAAGGCAGCGAGCTCGCGACTGCCATCCGCCGGCAGGACGAACTGGGTGAGCTGGCCCGCGACTTCAGTCAGCTGGCACATACGCTCGCGGCGACCGACACCAGCCGCAAGCGCTGGCTGGCCGATATCTCCCATGAGCTGCGCACCCCGCTGGCCATTCTGCGCGGCGAGATCGAGGCGATGCTGGATGGGGTGCGTCCGCTGACGCACGAAAACCTGCAGTCTGCCCAGCAGGAAGTGCAGCATCTGAACCGGCTGGTGGATGATCTCCATGCGCTGACCATGGCCGATATCGGCGGACTGCAATACCGCAAGCAGGATATCGACGTGGTCGATCTGTGGCGCGAAGTCTGTGGCGCTCACGAAGCCCGGTTTCAGGGCGCCGGCCTGCAGCTGGTGACGGAATGGCCCACACTGCCCGTCTTCATCCATGGTGATGAAGACCGTCTGCGGCAGCTGCTCGACAATCTGCTCGATAACAGTCTCAAGTACACCCAGCCAGCTGGCACAGTGCGGGTTGCGCTGCAGCAACAGACCGGGTGGATCGACCTGATCGTCGAGGACAGCGCGCCCGGCGTTCCGCCCGAGGCGCTGCCGCGGCTGTTTGATCACCTGTACCGGGTCGAGCATTCGCGCAATCGTGGTACCGGCGGTTCCGGCCTGGGGCTGGCCATCTGTCAGCGCATCGTGGCCGGGCACCAGGGCACCATCACAGTGGATCATTCGCCACTGGGCGGGCTGCGCATGCACGTCCGCCTGCCCCTTCACTGACAGCTGAATTAGGAGAGGTCAACGGTGAGCGACAAGGTTCTGATCGTCGAAGATGAGCCCAAACTGGCCAGCCTGCTGGCCGACTATCTGCGTCAGGCAGGATTTGAACCGACCATTCTTGATCATGGCGACACCGTGGTCGAACAGGTACGCAAGAGCCCGCCCGATGCCCTGCTGCTCGATCTGATGCTGCCCGGCAAGGATGGCCTCACCATCTGCCGTGAGCTGCGGGAGTTTTCCACGGTACCGATTCTGATCGTCACGGCACGCATCGAAGAGGTGGACCGGTTGCTGGGTCTTGAACTGGGTGCCGATGATTACATCTGTAAACCCTTCAGCCCGCGCGAAGTCGTCTCACGCGTTAAAGCGGTGCTGCGACGTGCCCGCATGACCGAAACCGCGGCCACCGGCGGCGTGGTGCTCGATGAAGGGCGGCTCGAGATGCAGCTTGACAACAAGGCAGTCGCCCTGACCACGGTTGAGTTCCAGCTGCTGCGCCAGCTCGTCAGTGCGCCGGGCCGCATTTTTTCGCGGGATCAGCTCATGGGCGGCATGTATCAGGATCACCGGGTAGTCAGCGACCGCACCATCGACAGCCACATCAAAAAGCTGCGCCGCAAGCTGGCTGAAACCTGGCCGCAGTACGAATTTATCCACTCGGTTTACGGTGCCGGCTACCGCTTCGAATTCGATCCTGCCAGTACCGCCGGCAACGATTCCGCAGCTGGGCAGTGAGTAGTTTCCGCGAAATGCGGTCACACCCTGTGTCGGACAGTCTGCAAACGCCAGCACCCCAGCGCCGGACAGCGCAGCAATAGCTGCGCCAATTCCCTGCAGGCTGCCCCAGGCAGAATTCAATCAGGGAGGTTACCGATGAAAGTGAAGCAACTACTGCTAGCAGCCTGCGTCAGTGCGCTGGTGGCCAGCCCGGGGTTCGCCAACAAGGATATGGACCCATCCGACAAGGCGGAAAAACTGCAGGAAACGCTTCAGCTGAACGACAACCAGACCAAAGAGGTCGAGCGCATTCTCGAGCAGATGCATGAGCAGAAAGAAGCACTGAAGCAGAAATACACCATCGCTGAGTACGACGAGTACAAGGATGACAAGAAGGAGCTGATGGAAAAGGCCCACGATCAGATCAACGATCTGCTCACCGATCAGCAGAAGCAGGCCTTCAAGACCCACCTCGATTCAATGAAGAAGAAGTACAAACGCGACTGATCTCATCCCGCCTCTCGCAGGCGTTTCTGTTGCCGGCCTTCGGGCCGGCTTTTTTGCTTCCACCGATGACCCCGTTATGATGGCGATCCCGCTTTCCGAGACCTGTCCGATGATCTGGATCGATGCCGATGCCTGCCCCAGACCAGTGCGCGAGGTGCTGATCAACGCCGCCCGCCGGCAGCGCTGCGAGCTCACCTTCGTCTCGCAGCAACCGCTTCAGCTGCCGGCTCTGGCTGCCATCCGGCGGGTGCAGGTGGAGGCCGGTTTCGATGCTGCCGACAGCTATATCGCTGAACGGGCGCAGCCGGGCGACCTGGTCATCACGCAGGACCTGCCGCTGGCGGCGGAGTGCCTTGCGCGGGGAGCTGCGGTAGTGAATCCGCACGGCGAAGTGCTCGATGAAGAGAACATCCGGGAGCGGCTGCGAGTGCGTGCAGTGCTGGCCGAAATGCGCGACGCCGGCCAGTTCAGCGGCGGCCGGAGTGCTATGGCTGCCCCCGATAAAGCACGCTTTGCCAATGTCCTCGATCGCTGGCTGACGCGAGGGCGCTGCTGATCGGGATCAGTCGCCGGCGCGCACCAGCCAGCTGCCACCGGCAGCGCCCAGCGCAGTCTGCAACCACGGCAGCACGGCTTCCATCTGCCCGGCCAGTTTCCAGGGCGGGTTGAGCACCAGCATTCCGCTGCCGTACATGCCTGGCGCGCCCGCCTGCCCTGCCACCCGCAGCTCCAGCCGCAGCCAAGGACCCAGCCTGAGGCGCTCCAGCTGGGTGGTGAAGCGGCTGACCTCCGGCCGGTTGAGCAGCGGATACCAGACCATGTAGACCCCCGTGGCGAAGCGCCGGTGCGCATCCCGGACGATGGCCGGAATGCGGCTGTAATCGCTCTTGATCTCGTACGAGGGATCGATCAGCACCAGCGCACGCCGCGACGGCGGCGGCAGCAGTGCCTTAAGCCCCTCAAAGCCATCCTGGTCGCGAACGTCCACCCGCCGGTCACGACTGAACTGACGTTGCAGCAGCTGACGATCCTGGGGGTGCAGCTCAAACAGCCTGAGCCGGTCGGCCGGCCGCAACAGCGAAGCTGCCCACAGCGGCGAGCCGGGATAACTGCGTTGTGGTCCGCCTGAGTTGACACCCCGCAACAGCGCGAACCAGGTCGCCAGCACAGCGGGCGCCTGCCGCTCGTCGAGTTGTGCAACGCCCCGCAGTGCCTCTCCTGTCTGCTGCGCCTCGGCACTGTCCAGCCGATAGCGGCCGGCGCCGGCATGGGTGTCGATGTAGCAGAGCGGGGTCTCTTTCTGCACCAGATGCTCCAGCGCCAGGACCAGTGTGATGTGCTTGAGCAGATCGGCGTGATTGCCGGCGTGGAAGGCGTGGCGGTAACTGAGCATGGCGCTACCCGTCAAGGCGAGGGGCCGCATCATAACGTACGCCGCTTGTACCGCGCAGCTGATGTGACCTGGCTTACAAGCTGCGTCTCTCGCGCCCGCCAATGATCTCTGTTCAGGCTGGATTCAGACTCAGGAATGCAAGCTGAACACCACTGGCTCAGAAAGCCTCACCCGGTCAGGGATGTCGGCAGGAGAGAGAACGATGAAACGACTCGGTTTGACACTCATTGGGGCAGCTCTGCTGGCCGTTTCGCTGGGGGCTGCTGCAGGGGATCGTGGCCACGACCGGCTGCGCGACAGTTACCACGCCGGTCACTCCTCCAGTCATCACAAAGCACCCGGCTGGCAGCGACACCATCATAAGCCCGCGTACAAGTCGCATCACCGGCACTATCACAAGGCGCCCCGGGTGGAGCACCACCATTATTATCATCGCGGACCTGCCTACTACCCGCGCGGCTTCCATTCACACCGCCACCCGCTGCCACCACCTCATCGTCGGGGCGGCATGAATGGCCATATCAGCATCTATTTCTGAGTGGCGGGTTCCGTTGCGTCGGGTGGCGCCGCCGCCAGCTCTTCAGCCAGCTGCGCTGTCAGCGCTGCGAGCCGATTGCCCGGGGCACTCACCAGCGCGAGCTTGGCGGCCCGGGACAGCCGCTTGATGGCCACCTCCCGGCTGGCGGCGGAGCGGCGGGTGTGGGCATCTTCCACGTACACGAACCGCGCCGGCGCCCGCCCGCGAAAATATTTGGCACCGCGTCCACTGGTGTGCTGGCGCCAGCGCCGTGCGAGGTCTGTTGTGACACCCGTGTAAAGGCTGCCGTCGGTGGCTTCGATGATATACACCAGCCACCGCGGCAACGGCCTGGATTCGATGTTTTCCCCGGCGCTCGCGCTGATCGCTTCACTCACTGCCTGCCACCTGCCATTGTCTGCTTATCCGACCGGGCACGACCAGATTCCCCCTGCTAGAATACGCGCCCCGTTTCGCACAGCGGAGCCCAACCGCACGCCGCCGCGCGCGCTCCACGCCGTTCAAAGGTAAGCCCCCTGATGAGTTTTGTTGTTGGTCAACGCTGGATCAGCCAGGCCGATCTGGATCTGGGACTCGGCACCGTGGTCGAGGCCGACGACCGCCGCGTCACCCTGCTGTTCCCCGCCGTTGAAGAAGAACGCACCTACGCCACCCGCAACGCACCACTGAGCCGACTCGCCTATCGCATCGACGACGTCATCCGGCTCAACGACGATCGCGAGCTGACGGTCACTGGCGTCGAGGAACTGCACGGACTACTCATCTATATCGGTATCGATAGCGACGGTAAGGAACATGCCGTTTCCGAACTGCATCTGAGCCCCCATGTGCAGCTGTCGGGGCCGCGGCAACGGCTGGAAAGCGGTCAGCTGGACAGTGCCGCCGCATTCCAGCTGCGTTTCGAGACGCTGCGGCATGCCGACCGTCTGCAGCAGTCACCGGTGGCCGGCCTGCTCGGCTCGCGCACCAGCCTGCTGCCGCACCAGGTCTACATCGCCGGCGAAGTCGCCCGCCGTCATGCACCACGCGTCATGCTGGCTGATGAGGTAGGACTCGGCAAGACCATCGAAGCCGGCATGATAATCCACCAGCGCCTCCATACCGGCGTTGCCGACCGGGTGCTGATTCTCGTGCCCGAGCCACTGCTGCATCAGTGGCTGGTCGAGATGCTGCGCCGCTTCAACCTGCGCTTCTCGCTGTTCGATGCCACCCGCATCGGGCTGGATGAAGCCGACCTCGATGATTTCGATGCCGCCCCCGAGGTCAACCCTTTCGAAACGGAACAGCTGGTGCTGTGTGCTCAGGAGTGGCTCGAGCGCGACGCGGTCGCCCGCGAACTGGCGCTGGCCGCCCCCTGGGACATGCTGGTCGTTGACGAAGCCCACCATCTGCAGTGGCGTGACGGGCAGCCAGGCTCCGGTTACGCCCTGATCGAAGCGCTGGCCGCACGCACTCCCGGCCTGCTGCTGCTCACCGCCACGCCGGAACAGGCCGGCGCAGAAAGCCACTTTGCGCGCCTGCGGCTGCTCGATCCCTCGCGCTTTCACGATTTCGAGGCCTTCCGCGCCGAGCAGGAGCAGTACCGTGCGCTGAACACCGTCGCGCAGGCGATTCTGGCCGGAGAGCCGATCAGCGGCGAGCTGGCCGCGGCGGTGCAGAGCCGGCTCGGCGACAGTGCGGCGGCCCTGATTACCGCTGATGATCGCGAAGCGCTGCTGCGTCAGCTGCTTGACCGCCACGGCACGGGCCGTGTGCTATTCCGCAATACCCGAGCCGCCGTCAGCGGCTTCCCCGAGCGCCGGGTACATCCGCAGCCGCTGCTTGCGCCGGAGGATTACCCCATCGACGCGCTCTGTCCCGAGCGGCAGCTGGCCGAAGGTGACTGGCTGGAGCGCGACCCGCGCGTCACCTGGCTGGAAAGCTTTCTCAAAAAAGTCCGTCCCGCCAAGGTGCTGGTGATATGCGCCTCAGCAGAGACCGCGATCGCGCTGGAGCACCATCTGCACCTGCGCGCCGGTATCCGCTCAGCGGCCTTCCACGAAGGGCTCAGCCTGATCGAGCGAGACCGCGCTGCGGCCTGGTTCGCTGACGAAGAGATGGGCGCGCAGGCACTGGTCTGTTCCGAGATCGGCAGCGAAGGCCGCAACTTCCAGTTCGCCAGCCAGCTGGTGCTGTTCGATCTGCCTGACAACCCTGACCTGCTCGAGCAGCGCATCGGCCGCCTTGACCGCATTGGTCAGGGCGCAGCCATCGACATTCACGTGCCATATCTCGCCGGCACCGCGCAGGAAGTACTGTTCCGCTGGTATCACGAGGGCCTCGACAACCTGGCGCGCAGCTTTGCTGCCGGGTTCGAGCTGCGCGAGCGTTTTGGTGCTGAGCTGGAAGCGCAGCTGGCCAACCCGGACACGCCACTGGAACCGCTGCTGGCTGACACGCGGGCAGCCGCCGAGTCAATGCGCGAACAGCTGGCTGCTGGCCGCGATGCGCTGCTCGAACTCAACTCCTGCCGGCCGGAGGCAGCCCGGCAGCTGATCGATCAGCTCGAGCATGCCGATAATGCCGAGCTGCTGCAGAGTTACATGGAGCAGGTCTGGGACTATTTCGGCGTCGACCACGAGCACCACTCAGCCGGTGCCCAGGTAGTACGGCCGTCGGATCACCAGCTGGTGCCCGATTTTCCGGAGCTGCCGCTGGATGGCGTTACCGTCACCTTCGACCGCGAGCGCGCACTCAGCCGGGAAGATATCGCCTTCCTCAGCTGGGAACACCCGATGGTGCTGGGCGCCATGGATCTCATCCTCAACACCGAACACGGCAACTCCACTGTTGCCAGCATGAGCATCAAAGGACTGAAGCCCGGCACGCTGCTGATGGAAGCGATCTTCAGCGTGCAGCTCAGTGCCCCGCGGCGCCTGCAACTGCAGCGCTTCCTGCCACTCTCTCCGCTCCGCTTCGTGGTCGACATCAATGGCAAATCGCTCGGCAGCGTGCTGCCGCACGACAAGCTGAACGGACTCTGTAAGCCCTTGCCGCGTGCCACGGCGCAAGCTGCCATCAAGCAGCTGGGCAGGGAAATCGGGGAGCTGGTGAACAAGGCGACGCAGCTGGCTGAGGCGGAGCTGCCGGCACTGGTGAAGCGCGCGGAAACCACCCTGACCAGCACGCTGACCGACGAGCGCGACCGGCTGGCAGCCCTGCGTGAGGTCAACCCGGCCATTCGACAGGATGAGATCGACGCCTACGATGAGCGGCTCGCTCAGAGTCGTGGCGCACTCCGCGAGACCGGACTGCAGCTGCAGGCGCTGCGGCTGATCATCAATACCTGACAGTCGATCCACAGGAGCATCCGGTGGCGCTCAAAGCAACCATCTTCAAGGTCGAGCTCGGCGTCGCTGACATGGATCGCCACTACTATGGCGACCATTCGCTGACGATCGCCCGGCACCCTTCCGAGACCGACGAACGCCTGATGGTGCGCCTGCTGGCGTTCGCCTGGCATGCCGATCCGGCGCTGCAGTTCTCCCGCGGGCTGAGCACGGACGATGAACCCGCGCTCTGGCAGCATTCGCTGAGCGGCGAGATCGAACAGTGGATCGAGGTGGGGCTGCCGGACGAGCGCAAGCTGCGCAAAGCCAGCGGCCGCGCACAACAGGTGGTGGTCTACGCCTATGGCGGTCGCGGGGCAGCGCTCTGGCGGGAACAGAACGAGCGTTTCTGGCAGCGCCTGGACAATCTCACCGTCTGGGCGCTGCCCAAGGCGGCTACCGACCAGCTCGCCAGCCTGGCAGAGCGCACCATGTCACTGCAGTGCAGCATCCAGGACGGGATCGGCCTGGTTACGGCCGAATCCGCGACCGTCACCGTCGAGCGAACCATTTGGGCTGAAAGCCGGACTTCATAATGGCTCTGGCACGGCGGTCCATGCTAAGTCGCCTTCATGTGCGTCATGGGAGCACCCTCCAGCAGGGCAACAGGGAAGCTCATCAGTCTCTGGATATTCCGGCTATTCGCTTAACAGCAGGATGACTCGCTGACATCCTTGAACCAGACGCGCGGATCCATCTGATAAAACTCGCACATGCGGGAGAAGACGGCCGGCTCTGCGGTCGCCAGTTGCCAGGGCGCTTCGAAAAACGCTTCCGTGGCCACTGCGAAGAACTCCGCCGGACTGGTCGCTCCGTAGGGGTCCAGAACAAATGCTTCGCCGTCCACCCTCAGCGCGTCGGCCACGTCCGCCTCAGCCAGCTCCAGCTCGTCGGCCAGCACCACGAGGCGTTCATAAGCGGGCTGCATCGCCTGCTGCCAGCGGCGGCTGGCAGCCCCGTCCGGTAGCAATGGCACCCCATCGGTGCTGCCATTCTCCTCGTCCAGCTGGTGGGCGAATTCGTGCAATACGACGTTGTAGCCGTCCGCTGGCGCGGCCAGATCACGCTGGATATCGGCCCACGACAGGATTACTTTGCCGCTGTCCCACGACTCGCCTTCGAGATCGGCCTCATGGTGAAACTCGACTCCGCCGTCGAGATATTCAACGCGTGGCGTCAGAAAGGCTTCCGGGTAGAGCAGAATGAACCGCAGACCGGGATAGATGGGCTCTGGCCGGCGCCAGCGATGGAGCTGCAGCAGCGCCGCCTGCGCCGCCACCGCCAGCCGCATGGTGTCATCCACCTGCAGACCGCCGCAGCC
>JAJUJZ010000023.1 GCA_029265075.1 Gammaproteobacteria bacterium
AGTGACAGCCGCATCCGCATCGGCTTCATTTCGCCACACAGCCACAATTTCTGTCATCTCTGTAATCGCGTGCGGGTCACGGTCGAGGGCCGGCTGCTGCTCTGTCTCGGCAACGAGCATTCGGTCGACCTGCGGGCGGTGTTGCGCAGCGGTGCCGGTCAGGACGCACTCCGCCAGGCCATTGTGGAGGCGATGGCGCTGAAGCCGGAGCGGCATCACTTCGCGCTGGATGAGCCGCCGCAGATCGTCCGCTTCATGAACATGACCGGAGGCTGAGGGCAGCCGAGCTCAGGAGCAAAACGCCATGACCCCACCTGACCTGCAACAGCAACCCTACGGCAGCGATCGCCGCCGAGAAGCGCGACTGGCGGAACAGGCCATGGTGTTCGTCGAATGTCTGGCCACCGAGCCCGACAGCAGCGCACCGGGCAGCATCGTGCTGTGCCGGGCGCTCGACATGTCTCCTGGCGGGATGCAGGTACTGATCGACCAGGCGGTGCCCGCGGGCAGCATCCTCCGGCTCTGCACCCATCTGCGCGGCGCCACCGATGATCTGTTCCTGGTCGGTGAAGTGCGCTGGCAGCGGCAGACGGAGGACGGCTACTGGACCGGCTTCCAGTTTTACGACTCCGATCAGACCGACATCGCGGCCTGGCAGGCGGCATTAGCAGAAAAGCTGCCTGACCCGGAGTCCTGACCGCGCTCCTTTTGCGGGACGCCTGGCTGCATATAAGCCAGCGCGCCGCAGCGGAACCATTCATGCGCCGCGACTGACCAACAGCGAGACCCCGCCTGCCGGTCGGCAGGGAGGCAGCACTCGTCAAGGAGATTCGCCATGGATACTACCGCGCCCAATAACCAGCCCAGCAGCGGTACCACCGGCCGCGTTGCTCAGAAAGCGCATGAAGTTGTCGATCGTGTCGCTGAGCAGGCAGCGCAAGCCGAGGAGAAACTGCGGTCGGCCCGCGATAACGCCAGTGAGCGACTGCACGCATCGACTGATGAGCTCAGGGCACGCGCTGACTCACTCAACATGCAGATATCCGACTACGTTCAGGCCCACCCGCTGACATCGCTCGGTGTCGCCTTCGGAGCGGGTCTGCTGCTGGCTGCGATCCTGCGGCGCTGACCGATGACGACTGCGCCTCAGGAGGAGAAGCGTAACCCTGCCGAACCGGGCCTGATCCAGTCATTGCTGGATGGTCTGCAGAGCGGCCGCACGCTGCTGGGACGAACGTTCGACCTGGCCACACTGGAAGCCCGGCTGGCGGCGCTGAGTGTCGTGGAGATGCTGGCACTCGGGGTCGCCATTGGCCTGATGGCCTTCACCATCTGGCTGCTGCTGCTGGCCGCGATCGCCGCCACGCTGATCAAGCTCGGCCTCGGGTGGCCGTGGACCCTGCTGCTGCTCGGTGCGCTGACTGCTGTGGCCGTCCTGCTGGGCGTGAAGCGGGTACGCTGGCTCAGCGACAATCTGCGCTTTACCGCGCTGCGCCAGGTGCTGCTCCCGGCCACCGCACCAGCTGCGCCGCCTTCACCGCTGGGGAATCCGCATGCTGACACCAGTTCATCGACTGCGGGCTGAGATCGCCGCCCGCCAGGCAGAAACCGAAGTTCAGAAGGAGCTGACCCAGCTCAGTCTGCGCCACTTCCGCTACCGCTGGCACAAGGAGCTGGCCAGCCGGCGCAATCTCGCGCTCAGCTTCGGAGCGGGACTGACCTACGGCCTGCTGCGTACCACGCGCGTGGCACTGCCCGGCAGAACGGAGTTATGGGGTCTGGTGCGACCGCTGCTGGTGTCGTCAGCGATGGCCTGGTGGGGCAGCCGGCAGGGCGTGAAGTCGGAACTGGAAAATATGTCAGAGACAGGCGCCATCTGACGCCTGTCCTGTCAGTCACCGGTGCTGCTGCTCAGCGTAGCAGCACTGGCGACCGAACGGTCGGAGTGCAGGTCAGTCGGCGCGAATCGCTTCGGCCTGAATCAGGATTCTGACATCCATCAGGAAGCCCATCTGCTTGCCATAGTCGACGCCGAACTCATCGCGCTGGAAGCTCCCTTCCGCGTCGACACCACACACTTCCCGCTTCAGCATCGGATGCTCCTTGCAGAGGAAGTGATTGATGGTGAGCCGCACTGGTCTGGTCACGCCGCGCAGGGTCAGCTCTCCTTCCACTGCGGTGGGCGCACCGTCGCGAAAATCAACAAACTTACCCTTGTAGGTCGCCGTCGGATGGTTGGCGACATCGAACATCTCACCCTTTTTGGCATGCTCGTTCATCTTGTCGTGGCCGAAATCGATCGAATCGACGTCGATTTCGACTTCAACGGTGCCCGTACCCGCCTCACGATCGAGCACTACCTTGCCGCTGTTCTTGTTGAACTTGCCACGCCAGGTCGACAGCCCGCCCATGTGGTCAGCTTCGAAGCTTGGATAGGTGTGGCCCGGGTCGAGGTTGTAGGTCACCGGTGCTGCCATGGCAGCACCCGCCGTGGTGGCGGCCAGCATGCCGGCCAACAACAGTTTCTTCATGCTTTTCTCCTTGCGGTCGGTATGTATGCGTTAAAAAGCTCACTGGGTGGTCGCCGCGCGGAAACGCACGATGACCTGGTCGGCCACCAGATCGGTGTCTTTCCATTCATTGGCGCCGATGCCATAAGCGAGGCGGCTGATGGGGAATTCGCCACTGAACAGGCGCAGGCCGTCCTGCTCGCTGACCTGCAGCGGTACCGAGACCGCCTCGGTATGGCCCTTGACGGTCAGCTTGCCATGCGCCACCAGCTGGTCCCCGGTCGCCTCGACCGAATCTGTAACGAAACGGGCGGTCGGATATTGCGCCGCGTCGAACCACTCCGGTTTGAGAATCTCCTGGTTGTAGCTCGGATCCCCCAGATCGAAGCTGTCCACTGCCACTGTCACCTCGGCCCGGGCCTGCTCAGGCGCGGCCGGATCGAAGGCGATGGTGGCGTCCACCCGGCGGAATTCGGCTTCCACCGGCACGCCCATCTGCGTAAAGACGACACTGAAGCGGCTCGCTTTCGGGTCCAGCGAGACGGCACTGGCGACCGCCAGCGCGGCAAATCCGAACAGCCCGCTCAGCAGGGCCAGATGGATCCGGGAACGCGTTCTGCTCATTAACAGCTCCTTATCCTTATTCGGGAACGATTTCGCGTTGGGGTGCAGGAGCGAGACCGTGCCCCGCCCCTCTGGTTCATTTCGCGCGGCGCGGGCCGATGCGCGGCAGTATCCGCAGCAATACATCATCACGGTCGATGAAATGGTGCTTGAGCGCGGCGCCCACGTGAAGGATAACCACTACCAGCAGCGTCATATTCAGGAAATAGTGTGCATTCTTCAGGATCTCCGCCAATTCGGGATCCTTGCCGATGAGCACGGGCAGTGGTACCACCCCCAGCCAGACAACGGGAAAGCCGGTGGCCAGGCTGTAGAAATAGCCGCTCAGCGGAATTGCCAGCATCAGCAGGTACAGCAGCCAGTGGGTCACGCCGGCCAGCTGGCGCTGCCAGGCCGGCATGCCGGCGGGCAGCAGCGGCGCGGGATGCGTCAGGCGCCACAGCAGCCGCAGTACCACCAGCGCCAGGATGGAGACGCCCAGCCATTTGTGCCAGTTGAACAGCCGCAGCTTCTGGGGCGTGATCCCGGGGATATCGACCATGGTGATCCCCATGCCAAACGCGATCACCAGCAGCAGGGCCAGCAACCAGTGCAGCGCAATGGCGACACCCCCATAGCGCAGAGCGGCTTCTCTGGAAGACATTTCGTCGGCTCCATCAGGCGAAATCGGACAAGCTGAACGCAACGATAACCGATTCGCGCAGCGGCGGGTACAGGCCATCCGGAACCGCGAGCTCAAGTTTCCGCGGACACTGCCGCTATCTGACCCACGCGGCTGCTTTCTTGGAGAAGCCCCGCTGAGCAGCTAAAGTTGCCTGCCCAGCTGGACGTATAGCCGAACAGCAACTTGACTTGTCCCGTGCAAACGCGGCCCGCACGGCCGGCAGGAGGACCCTTTCAATGACGTTGATAAAAAAACTGGTGATTGCCTTCGGCGTCATCATCGCGCTGACGGTGGGCATCGCCACCACCACCCTGAGCGGGCTCCGCACTGTGCACAGCGCCTTCGAGCTGAACATCCGCTCCTTCGAAGTGCTGCAGAGCACTGAGCGACTGCTGCAGAACATCCTCGACATCGAGAGCAGCGAGCGCGGCTTCATCATTACTGGCGACAGCGACCTGCTGGACGGCTATAACCGCGGCAAGCGGGGCGTGGCGCAGCATCTGAAAGAGCTGCGCGAGCTGACTGGGGAAAACGCACGCCAGAGCGAGCGCCTGACCCGGCTGGAACGCGTCTACAACGACTGGCTGACGGACGCCATCGACTACTTCGTGGAAGCGCGCCGCGATGCCACCAGCGAAGGCGAGATCAACCTGGTACTGGCCGAGGTGGCCGAGCAGCGCGGCATCCAGTACATGAACGATATTCGCGCTCTGCTGACCGAGATTGACCGGGAAGAGCAGGCGCTGCTGGCCCAGCGCGACGCCGACGCCACCGCTGCTCAGGCCAACGTCCGCCTGGTGCTGATCGCCGGTAGCGTGATCGCGGTGCTGATCGCCATCGGTGCCGCCTGGCTGTTCAGCAGCACCATGGCCAGCCGCCTGGCACAGGCGCGCAGCGTGGTGCAGGCCATCGCTGCCGGCCAGCTCAACACCACTATCGATACCAGCGGGCGCGACGAGATCGGCGACCTGCTGCGTACCATGGCCCGCATGCAGTCTGATCTGCGCAGCATGATCAGCCAGATTCAGGGGGTCTCAGGCCACCTGAGCGAAGCCAGCAGCGCGGTGGCCAGCACCGCCGAGCAGCTGTCGATGTCGGCCAAGGAGCAGTCGCAGCGCTCCGCGTCGATTGCCGCGTCGGTGGAAGAGCTCAGCGTCAGCATCGAACAGGTTTCCAGCAATGCTGGCGAAGCACAGCGGGTGGCCGAGGAGTCGCGCGGCCGCACCGAGCAGAGCAGCAACGTCATCCAGAACACCATCGAGAGCATGCAGCGCATCGCCGAAGCCGTTCGTTCAGCCTCGCATCTGATTGAAGAGCTGGGTGAGCAGTCGAGCGAGATTTCGTCCATTGTCAACGTCATCAAGTCGATTGCCGACCAGACCAACCTGCTGGCCCTCAACGCCGCCATCGAAGCCGCCCGCGCCGGCGAGCAGGGTCGCGGCTTCTCGGTTGTCGCCGACGAAGTTCGTCTGCTGGCGCAGCGCACCAGCGAATCGACCGACCAGATCGAAGGCATGATTGCCAAGATTCAGACCGGTACCCAGGACGCCGTTACGCAGATGGAACGCGGGGTTGCCGAGGTCGATCAGGGCATGGAGTGGGCCGGCGGGGCCGGTGATGCCATCAATACCATCCGCGCCAGCTTCGAGCAGGTACTGTCGGTGGTCGAACAGATCTCCGGCGCCCTCAAGGAGCAGAACGCGGCCAGTGACGAAGTGGCGCGCAACGTCGAAAGCATCGCGCAGATGTCCGACCAGAACCGCGAAGCGACCCATCACGCCAGCAACACCGCCCACCGCCTCAACCAGCTGGCAGGCGAACTCAGTGGTGCTGTGGCCCGCTTCCAGGTCTGACGACCCGGCAGCAGAAAAACCCCGCTACGGCGGGGTTTTTTGTTGCTGCCTGTGAGCTCCCGGGCGGATACCCGCCCCCGCCATCTGGCAGGTCAGATGGCTATCAGACGACCATTCAGGCGACCGCTCCCAGCTCTTCGAGCGGACCGAAGAATTCGTAATGGACCTGGCTCGGCGGAATGCCGAGCTCGTGCGCCAGCCGCCACACCGACCGCATGAACGGTTTCGGGCCGAGAAAATAGAGATCGACATCCCGGTCTTCCGGCAACTGCTGCGCCAGCACGTCGGCACTGATCAGCCCCTTGCCGTGCGCGATATCGCCCGGCAGCGGATCGCTGTAAAGGTAGTGCGGCTGCACATTGCGATGCAGCTGCGCCATCGCGTCGACATGATCGCGGAACGCATGCACCCGGCTGTTGATGGCGCAGTGAATGAACCGGATGTCGCGACCGCTCACCGCCGTGGCGTCGAGCATGCTGATGGCGGGTGTAATGCCCACGCCAGCCGTCAGCAGTACCAGCGGCCGCTTGTTCTGACGCAGCACGAAATGGCCCGCCGGCGGCAGCAATTCCAGCTCATCCCCCACCTGCACGTGATCATGCAGGTAAGGCGAAGCAACGCCGCCCTCCTCGCGCTTGACGCTGATCCGGTAAAAACCGGTGCCAGGCTTGCTCGAGAGTGAATAGGTGCGCCGCAGCGGCTGACCAGCAACGGTGAGCAGCACGGTGATGTACTGGCCCGGCTCGAAGGCAAGCAGCGGCTGACCATCGACCGGCTCGAAGTAGAACGAGGTGATGATCTCGCTCTCGCGCTCCTTGCGCGTCACGCGGAAGGTACGGGGACCGCGCCAGCCGCCGGGCTGCTGTTCGCGCTCGCGATAGACAGCCTCTTCGGCCTCGATCAGCAGCTCCGCAAGGTAGTTGTACGCCTCGCCCCAGGCCGCGATGACCGGTTCAGTAGCAGCGTCGCCCAGCACCTCGCGAATCGCCTGCAGCAGACAGGTACCCACAATCGGGTAGTGCTCCGGCCGGATATCGAGCGCCACGTGCTTCTGCACGATCACCGGCAGGGCATCGGCCAGCGCCTCCAGCCGGTCGATATGCGCGGCATAGGCCAGCACTGCTCCGGCCAGCGCCCGCGGCTGTGTTCCCTGCGCCTGGTGAGCCTGATTGAAATAGGCTTTCACCTCAGGATAGTCGCGAAACATGATCTTGTAAAAATGGGTGGTGATCGTCTCGCCCTGCTCCTGCAGGACCGGTACAGTGGCTTTGACGGTGGCAATGGTTTCGGAAGACAACATTAACTCAACTCCAGGGGTGACTAAGCACCCGTCCTGTTACGAAAATCGTGCCAACACTCAACTCCTTGCTCTGCTTGATGTTTTGCGGTTTTATGTCGAAAAGACACGCCCACTTTTGTTGTCATCTAGACAACGCCGCAGGTCACTATGACAACAGCCGTACCGCCCGAGGTCGTCGAGCTCATTGCCGACCTCTCTCGCGATCTCACGCCCGATGCGCGTTTCGCCCGCCTGCTGGCAGCACTGCGCCGCCTGTTCCCCTGTGATGCCGCCGCCCTGCTTCAGCTCGAAGGCGAAGCCCTGATTCCGCGGGCGGTCGATGGCCTGCGCGAGGAGACGCTCGGGCGCCGGTTTGTGCTGCAGCAGCACCCCCGCCTGGCGCAAGTAATAGCCAGCCCGCAGCCGGTCCGCTTCGCCGATGATGAACTGCCGGATCCCTATGACGGCCTCGTCACCAGTGAGACGGATGCGCTGCCGGTCCACGACTGTCTCGGGGCGACGCTCACGGTGGACGACCAGCCCTGGGGCGTGATCACCCTTGATGCGCTGCAGCCAGGCAGCTTTGATTCTGTCGACCCCGGCACCCTGGCGACGTTCCTGCGGCTGGCCGAAGCGTGTGTGCGCGCTGCGGTCACCCTCGATGCGCTGCGGCTCGACCTTGATCGGGAACGTGCCGTCAGCCGCTCCCACGAGAACCGGCGCCTGCTGGCCGGCAGCGCGGCCATGCGCCGGCTGGAAGAAGAGCTGGCCATCGTCGCGCCGACCGATCTGGCGGTGCTGGTGCTGGGTGAAACCGGCGTCGGCAAGGAGCTGGTGGCCCAGCAGCTGCATCTGCGCTCGCAGCGCGCCCGGCAACCGCTGGTGCAGGTGAACTGCGGGGCGCTGCCCGAGCATCTCGCGGAAAGTGAGCTGTTCGGCCACCGGCGCGGCGCCTTCACGGGCGCGACCGAGGACCGGCGCGGCAAGTTCGAGCTGGCCGATGGCGGCACCCTGCTGCTCGACGAAGTAGGCGAACTGCCACTCGGCATTCAGGCCAAGCTGTTGCGGGTGCTGGCCAATGGCGAGATTCAGCGGCCCGGCAGCGACGATGCCCTGCGCGTGGACGTGCGCGTGATCGCCGCCACCAATCGCGATCTCCGGCGCGAGGTTGCCGCCGGACGCTTCCGGGCCGATCTCTATCACCGCCTGAGCGTCTATCCGCTGCATGTGCCGCCGCTGCGCGAGCGCGGCCGCGACGTCATTCTGCTGGCGGGCGCTTTTCTGGAAGAGAACCGGCACCGTCTTGGGGTAAGACAGCTGCGGCTGAGTGAGGCGGCGCGGGAAACGCTGCTGCGCTACGACTGGCCCGGCAACGTGCGGGAGCTGGAGCATGTGATCAGCCGCGCCGCGCTGCGCGCGCTGACCCAGCAGAGGGCCGCCGGCCTGCATGGCTGGGTAATCATCGAACCGGATCAGCTGGGCCTCGGCGCGGTGTCAGCGGCGCCGGCGGAACCTGCTCAGCCCGAGCCGCCGGTGACCGTGCAGCCGCAGGAGACGCTCAAGGAAGCGGTGGACCGGTTTCAGCGCCAGTGGCTGACCCAGCTGCTGGCTCAGCACGATGGCAATCTGGCAGCGACGGCGCGCACAGCAGGGGTGGACCGCAGCAATCTGCACCGGCTGCTGAAACGGCTCGGTCTGCGCTGAGCCCGGCGACAGCTTTGACTCAGCACTCCAGCATGGCCAGCGAGGTGCGATTGCGTCCACCGCGCTTGCTGCGATAAAGCGCCTGATCGGCGGCGCGCAGCAGGCAGGACATGTCAGAGCCGTGATCGGGGAACACCGACACACCGATCGAGATGGTGAGCGAGTGACTGCTCGGCAGGCCGGTAATGGCGCAGTTGTGAACGGCCTCGCGGATGATTTCCGCACGCTCAAGTGCCAGCTCCTGCGCCGCGCCCGGCAGCAGCACCACAAACTCTTCACCGCCGAGCCGGCAGCAGACGTCGGTTTTGCGAGTCTGGCTGAGAATGACCTGGGCGATGGCTCGCAGCGCTTCATCGCCGACATCGTGACCGTAGCGGTCGTTGACCAGCTTGAAGTGGTCGACATCGAGAATCAGCAGCGCAAAGGGCTGCTGCTTGCGCTCATAGGCGGCAATCTCGCGTTCGACGTGATCGTTCAGATAGCGGCGGTTATAGAGACTGGTCAGCGGGTCGACGAACGACTGTTCGCGCAGCTGCTCCAGCAGCGTGAGGTTGTAGCCTGCCAGCGCCACGTGCTCGGCCAGCGCCCGCACCACCTGCTGCGTGTTCTGGTCCGAAACCGGATCGCCGCTCCAGAATGAATCCTCGCGGGTCACGACCAGAACGCCTACCACCATGCCGCGCGCATTCAGCGGAATGCAGAGCAGATTGGCCGGCGCGGCCGCACCCTGCTGATGCGCCTCGAACACGGTCTCGCTGCGCGCCAGCACCGCCCGGACGCGCTCTTCCAGGTCGGCGAAATGACGCCAGGGATCGCCCCAGGCATCGCCCACCAGCAGCAGTTCGCCGTCGCGCCACTGGAACAGTACCCCGCCTCTGCTTTTGAAGAAGCTGTCGCAGAAGCGCGCCAGCACTGGCACCATGGCCGCCGGTGAATCACAGCTGTGCAGTGCATCGCTGAGCTGGTTGAGCTGGCGAATATCCTCAGTGTGATTGCGCAGCGCCTGCAGATAGTGATTGAGGCGGTCGTTGCTGGCCGCCAGTTCAGCCTGCACATATTCACGCACCACCATTTCGCGGGCGAGTTCGCGGTTGGTTTCCTCCAGTTCGCGGGTGCGCGCCTCAACCCGCTGTCCCAGCTCGAGGTTGAGTCGCTGCAGCTCCTGCGCCATCCGCTCGCGCTCACTGATATCGGTGACCATGACACAGACCCCGGAGGTGGTGCCGTCGGCCTCGATGACTGGCGCGGCCGACACCAGCACGAACAGCAACTCGCCATCGGCGCGGCGCAGCCGGAATTCGGTGCGGCGCGGGTCGCCTGCCATCCAGCGCGCAAGGAAGGCTTCGGTCGGGGTCTGGTCGTCGGCAAAGACGAAGTCGAACAGCGTCCGGCCCTTGAGCGTGGCGCAGCCCAGCATCTCCGCCATCGCCTTGTTGGCGAACGTGGTGCGCCCCTCCGGATCAAGCATCCACACCCCTTCGGCGGCGGTGTCGACCAGCATGCGCTGCCGTTTCTGGCTCGCCATCAGCTCGCGGTGGCGCTGACTCAGCGCCCGGTAGGCATCGCGCAGCTCATCGCGGGTGTTAAGCAGCTGCGGCAACAGCAGCCAGGCCGCGGCGGCGGCCGCGATGGCGACAGTGGCAGCCGCCACGGTACGCGCCGTGCCGAGCCAGAGAGGCGCCTCCGCCACCAGCATATGGGCCGCCAGCAACATGCCGCTGGCGAGAAAGAGGGCTGCGATCAGCAGCAGCAGCCAGCGGAACCGGAGATCGCGCCGCCGCCGCGCGAACTGCCACAGCGCTGGTGGCAGGGCCACACAGGCGACCAGAATCAGGGCGTCGGCAACGATTTGCAGCCACACGGATAAAGCCGCCGGGGTCGCCCCCTGATAAGCAGCAGTCCATGTCTGCAGCGCTTCCCACACGGCTCTGTCCTCGCCTGATCCGATCCACAGTATAACGAGCCGTACCCCCCCTGCCGCGCCATGAACACGCCGGCAGAGTGGGGTAAGACTGATGAGGGAGGGCCCTTCCGAACAGCCCTGGAGAATCCGTTGCCGGGTGCAGTAACAGAATCCCGAACGCGGTAGACAGCAGTAACTCGACAGTGTTGCCAGCAGCACAACCGTTCGTCGCGCCGATGGTCATCCGCGAACGGCTGTTCCGAGCGGAACCGGCACCGGAAAATCGCCGTCGATAGCGAAGCTGGGCGGATAGCCACCGCCCTCTGCGGCCCTGCCAGCGAAAGTGATATGGTCTGCCGGGTGCCATGCCCCCCCACCGTCACTGCGTATCGCTAAGGAGTTGCCATGACTACCACACGTCGCGAACAGGACAGCCTCGGCGTTGTCGAGGTGCCAGAACAGGCACTCTACGGCGCGCAGACCCAGCGCGCTGTCGAGAATTTCGATATCGCCGGACGCCCCATGCCGCATGCCTTTATCTGTGCACTCGCCCTGATTAAACGGGAAGCGGCGCGTGCCAACAGCGAACTTGGGCTGCTGGACGATGTAGTGGCGGAAGCGATCGCTGCTGCTGCCGACCAGGTGCTGGCCGGACGCCACGACGACCAGTTCCCGGTCGATGTCTATCAGACCGGCTCAGGGACCAGCACTAATATGAACATGAACGAGGTGCTGGCCCACATCGCCTCGACGCAGCTGGGCCAGCCAGTGCACCCGAATGACCACGTCAATCTGGGCCAGAGCAGCAACGACGTAATCCCGACCGCCCTGCATCTGAGCGCGGCGCTGGAACTCCACCGCTCGCTGCTGCCATCTCTGGATGAGCTGACCGGCGTCATTCTGCGCCGGGAGAGCGAGCTGGCACAGGTAGTGAAAACCGGCCGCACCCACCTGATGGATGCAATGCCGATCCGCATGGATCAGGAGCTGTCGGGCTGGCGACTGCAGATCAGCAACGCCGGCGAGCGTATCGAAGATGCACTCGATCGGCTTTGCGGGCTGGCGCTGGGTGGCACCGCGGTCGGTACCGGTGTCAATGCCGACCCGCAGTTCGCCGAGCGCGCCATTGCGCGGCTGGCGCGGGCCACCGGGCTGGACCTCAAGCCGTGCCGCAACCGCTTCGAGCGGCTCAGCTCAGTCGATTCAGCAGTCGAACTGTCGGGTCAGCTGCGCGGTCTGGCGCTGGCGCTGATCAAGATCGCCAACGATCTGCGCTGGATGAACAGCGGACCCTATTGCGGTCTGGCTGAGATTCAGCTGGCCGCCCTGCAGCCAGGCTCCAGCATCATGCCGGGCAAGGTCAATCCGGTGGTGCCGGAGGCAGTGGCGATGGCGGCCACCCAGTGTGTGGGGCTGGACGCTGCCATCGCCCTGGCCGGCCAGTCGGGCAATTTTCAGCTCAATGTGATGCTGCCGCTGGTGGCCGATAACCTGCTCAGCATGATCGGCCTGCTGGCCCGTGCGTCCCGCCAGCTGGCTGGCCGCGGCGCCATCGCCGACTTCACCGTGAACGAAGAGCTGCTGGCCCGGCGCGCCGCACGTAATCCGATACTGGTGACGGCGCTCGCGCCCACCATCGGTTATCAGGCGGCAGCAGAAATCGCTAAACGGGCGATCAGCGAAAATCGCCCCATTCTGGAGGTAGCCCAGGAGCTGACCGACCTCGATGAGACCACGCTCGAACGGCTGCTGGACAGCCGCGCTCTCACCGAGGCCGGGATTCCCAGCGCCTGACTCGTCTCAGCGCGCCGCCGGTGCACTGGCGCGGCGCGCTTCCTCCAGCCCCTGCCGCAACGCAGCAGCCCAGCGCCGGAAGGTGCGCTCCGCCTCGGCCTGATTCCACACCGAATCGGTGCGCTGCAGCCAGCCGCGGTCATAGCCGCGATCCCGATCAACTGCCCGCGCCAGCACCTCCCCGGTAATCGAGTCATACAGTTCGAGCACCAGCGTCATGCTGCCGGTATCCTCGGTGTACTGCGTCACCCGGCCGGGGTAGTTGAGGGTATCAGGGGCGTTGATATAGAGATCCAGCAGCGATGCCCGCACTCCCAGCACATCCTCGCCCGCCTCCTCGACCACCGTGTAACTGCCGCCGCGGGTCAGCTCGGTGGTGAAGACCTCCTTGAAGGACGAGGCCATCCGCTCCTTGATCCGTTCCCGGTCGGGGGGCGACATGCGGTAGAGCGGCGACGAGCGCTCGGGCTGCCAGTCGGCCCGGAACGCGACTTCGGTCAGATCGACCCTGAGTCGTTCATAGCCGGCAAAGGTGACACCCGGTTTCAGATAGAGCTGGTCCATCGAGCGGCTCGCCGCCGGCACCAGCCCATCGTGACTCGCCTGGGCGGCCACTTCGCGCTCCCGCGGACCGCTGGTCTGACAACCAGCCAGCAGGGCGGTCGCCAGCGCCACCACTGCGACACCCCAACCTTTCCTTCTGGAATAGCTGTTCATATCGTCACCCTCCCATGAGCGTGTATCGATCCGTGTCCCCAGATGATACGACGGCCAGGCACGCTCCTCCATGGCTTTCATGCGAGGCGTTACGGTCGGAGCTCAGGCAGCGCAGATCGCCTGACCGTGGTTGAGCGGCTCGATCAGATGGGCGTGCAGGCTGCGGATGGCCGCCTCATAAGCGCTCTCCTCGATCACGAACTGCATATCCACCTGCCGCATCGACTGGTGCATGGCGAGCACACTCACGTTGACATCCGCCAGCGCAGCCACTGTTTTGGCCAGCATCCCGGGTACCTGCATGTCGGAACCGATGGCCGAGACGATAGCGACCTTCCGGGTACTGATCTCCGCGTTCGGGAACGCCTGTTCCAGCTGCGCCAGAATGCGCTTGAGCGTTTTCAGGTTGGTGTCGAGGAAATGGGTGATGGTATTGGCGTTGATATCTTTCGTGATGATGCGCGCCTTGAAGCGATGAATGACTTCGAGAATTGCGCTGTCGTAGCGATTGGCGCCCACCATGTCCTGGTCGAACACTTCGATCGCGAATACGCGCTTGCGCCCCGCCACGATTTCGACGCAGGGCTTGGCGCTGCGGTAATCGCTGGTGATCAGGGTGCCGGGATGCTCGGGCTCGAAGGTGTTCTTCACGCGCAACGGAATGTTCTGCTGACGCAGCCCCTTGGCTGCCCGTGGATGAATCGCCTCCATCCCCAGATTGGCGAGCTGGTCCGCCACGTCATAATTGGTGCGCCCCATCGGCACCACCCGCTCCGCATCGACGATGCGTGGATCGGCCGAGCTGAGATGGAACTCCTTATGAATGATTGCTTCGCGCGCTTCCGTTACCACGGCGATGCGCGCAAAGGTCATCTCGCTGTAGCCGCGATCAAAGGTTGCCATCAGCCCTTCGCGACAGAGACAGTATCCGGTAACAATGGGCAGTTCCCGCGTCAGATCGATGCTCCGGAAGGTCTCGCGTAACTGCTCGTCGAGGGGCAGCAGCTCGGTTGCGCGCCAGCCGGAGAGATCGACAAAACGGGCATTGACCCCTTCCGCCTGCAGCAAGGCAGCTGTGTTATAAGCCGAGTGCGCCTCGCCAAGCGACGCCAGCAGCTCGCGCACGGTCAGCAGATGCTGCTCCATCTGAAAATGACCGTAAGAACAGACCCGCTGCAGATCGACCAGGCAGCTGCGCACGCCTTCGATGCGCCCGGCCAGAAAGGCATCGGCCTCCAGCCGCAGCGCAGGGTTGCTGAACAAACGGGCATTGTGGTCGCGCATCTCATTGAAGACGCGGTCCAGCTGTTGCTGCCAGCCGCCTTGCGCATCGCCCGTCTCAGTGTCACCGGCAAACAGCGCGTAGACCCCGGGCTTGCCGCTGCGCTTGAACTCCAGCAGCTGATCGGTCACACCGCCGTATGCCGAAACGACGAAGATGCGATTGTAGAGATCGGCAGGCGCGCGACCGCCCAGAATGATGTTGTCGCGCACAGCCTCGAAGTCCGTCATCGACGTGCCACCGATTTTTTCTACGGTGTGGCTCATAAATTTTCCTGTTTACCTGATCGTGGAAGATTACGAATGCGCGGTGCTGTGGCTACGCACAGCACCACGATGAGGCAGACCTGTTCAGGTCACGGCCGGAACTGTTCGGCGCTGAAGCGTTCGATCTGAAGCGGCTCGAAATCCTCACGGGTAGCGATGAATTCCGGCCGCGGCGGCTGCGGACAATATGGCCGGCCGACCCTGTTGGAAACGGCGTTATAGACAAAGAACGCATTGGAGCGCGGCAACGGCGTGATATTGCTGTTGGATCCGTGCATCAGGTTGCAGTCGAAAATCAGGACCGAGCCGGCCGGACCGGCCGTGTCGACCAGACCATTCCCGGCGAGACGGGTCAGCAGCTCGTCGTTCGGCACACCAGTCTCCTGTTGCTGCAATGACTGCTGATAGTTGTCGGCCGGGGTTTCCCCTTCACATATCACGTAGTACTTGTGCGAGCCAGGCATTACCAGCAACGGACCGTTGTGCGGTGTATTGTCCGTCAGTGCGATCGACATGCTGAGCGCCCGCGGGCGCGGCATACCGTCCTCGACATGCCAGGTTTCAAAGTCGGAGTGCCAGTAAAACTCCTTGCCGCGAAATCCCGGCTTGTAGTTGAGCCGGGTCTGGTGCAGATAGACGTCGTCCGCCAGCAGATAGCGCGCAACGCCGGCCAGGCGCTCATCGCGCGCCAGCCGCCCGAACACGCGACTCAGCTTGTGCACCCGGAAGATCGACCGCACGGCATTGCTGCCGCGCTCGGTAATGACCTCCTGTCGACGAGCGGTCCAGGCGTCGTTGCGCAGGCGCTCGAGCTCCTGCTGCAGCGCGCTCACTTCCTCGGCCGAAAAAAGGTTCGGCAGCACCAGAAAGCCGTCGCGCTCATACTGCTCTATCAGCGCGCGCGGCAACGGTGGTTCGGTCTGCGGGTCAGCCCAGACCACCGGATCGAGGCGCGTTGTCATTTCCGCAGAGCGCCCACCGCGTGATGGGTAAAGATCCTCTGCTATATTCATCACTCCTCCGATAGTTGTTTACGTGTGTTACTCGACGACTGCCTCCGCTTCCAGCGGATAGACGCCGTTTTCATCGTGCACCTCTTTGCCATTCAGCGGCGGGTTGAAAACACAGGCGCACTGAATGTCCGCCGTGGTGGCGCGCAGCAGGTGCTTGTCGTGCTTGTCCAGCACATAGAGCGTGCCGGGACGGATTGGGTAGATCTTGCCATCGTCGACAGTCTCCACTTCGCCTTCGCCACTGATGCAATAGACGGCTTCGAGATGGTTCTGATAGTGAATCGGGGTTTCAGTGCCCGCAAAAATTGTGGTGATGTGAAACGAGAAACCCATGTTGTCGCTCTTGAGCAGCATGCGGGTGCTGTCCCAGGTTTCTGTTTTCACGTAGCGGTCGCTGTGGCGGCACTCTGCCAGTGTTCTTACGATCATCTTTAAATAAACCTCGGTTACTGCTAACAAATAAGATGTGGTTTAACGTGGATCAGGAGGCGAGACTGACGTCGCTTTTCAGCACTTCGCGCACGCTCGTTTCGATAATCTCCAGGCCACGCGCCAGGTCCGCGTCGCTGATAGTGAGCGGGCACAGCACTTTGACCACCTGTGAATCGTTGCCACTGGTTTCGATAACGAGGCCCTTGCTGAAGCAGCGCTGCACGATGCGCCCCGCCAGCTCGCCATCGCGACAGCCGAGGCCACGCATCATGCCGCGCCCCTTGGGCTTGAACAGCGCCGGGCCACCCAGCTGGGCAATCTCGCGGAAGCGCTTCTCGATGAAATCACCCTTGCGCTTCACTTCGTCGCAGAGTGTGCTGTCGCGCCAGTAGGTTTTCAGGGCAGCGGTGGCAGTGATGAAGGCGTGATTGTTGCCACGGAAGGTGCCGTTGTGCTCACCGGGCTGCCAGCAGTCGTACTCGGGCTTGATCAGCGTCACCGCAAACGGCAGGCCATAACCCGACAGCGATTTGGAAAGCGTCACCACATCGGGCGTAATGCCAGCTGCCTCGAAGCTGAAGAAGGTACCCGTGCGACCGCAGCCGGCCTGAATGTCATCGACAATCAGCAGCATGTCGTGCTTGCGGCACAGCTGCTCAATGGCCTTCAGCCAGCGGGTGCTGGCGACGTTCAGGCCACCTTCGCCCTGCACGGTTTCGACAATCACCGCTGCCGGCTTGTCAACGCCGCTAGAGGCATCCGTCAGCATCCGGTCCAGCAAGCGTGTGGTATCGATCTCGGCTCCCATGTAGCCGTCGAACGGCATGTGGGTCACGCCGGTCAGTGGCAGGCCCGCACAGCCGCGATGGTGACGGTTACCCGTCGCGGCGGCGGCACCCAGCGTCACACCGTGAAACCCGTTAGTAAACGCGATGACGTTGTGACGGCCAGTGACCTTGCGTGCCACCTTGAGCGCTGCCTCGACCGCGTTGGTGCCGGTGGGACCGGTGAACTGCACGACGTATTCGAGCTCGCGCGGCTTGAGAATGAGTTCGTTAAAGGTGCTCAGGAACTCGGCCTTGGCGCGGGTGTGCATATCGAGACCATGCGCGATGCCATCGGCCTCAATGTATTCGATCAGCGCCTTTTTGCAGGCGGGATTGTTGTGGCCGTAGTTGAGCGTGCCGGCACCGGCCAGGAAATCGATGTAACGGTTGCCAGCCTGATCGTACAGAGCGGCTCCTTCGGCCCGATCGAACACTACCGGGAAGGAGCGTGCATAGGACTGCACGGCGGATTCAAGCTCTTCGAAAATGGTCATTGTTTGCTCCTCTTAGCTTTTGAGGTTCGAGGTTTTCTGGGTCGGAACAGAAATTCGGATGCACGACGCCCCGAAGCCTCCGGGCTCCGCTGCGCCATTAACAAATCGGGAAGTGACAGCGCGCCGCAGCGCGTCAGGTGAGCGGTGACCCGCGCGCCTCCGGCGCCTGCGTGTCATCCGCGAGCGGACTTTTGAAAGGACCAATGCGCATCAGCAGTTCATCGTCGTGGGCGCCGCCGAAGTGGCGGGCACGTTCGAAATGAAGCTGGCGTTCAGCTGGTGCCTGCAGGTCGCGCGCCAGCGATTCAAACAGGGCCCACGATGCCGCATTACCGGGCGTGATGGTGGTTTCCAGATATCGCACCCCTGCTGTGGCCGGCCGCTGCAGCAGTTCGCGCAGCATCCGTTTGGCCAGGCCTTCGCCGCGTGTGCTGGCAGCGACGGCGACCTGCCATACGAATAGCGTGTCGGGCTGAGCGGGAGGGATGTAGCCAGAGATGAAGCCAACCAGCTCGCCGGCGCGCTCTGCCGCGATGCCGGTACTGGCGAAATGGGTGCACTGCAGCAGGTTGCAGTAGAGCGAATTGGGATCAAGCGGCGGGCAGGCGGCCACCAGCCGGTGCAGGGCGGCGCCGTCGTTACCGGTGGGCTGCCGCAGAATGATGGGAGTGGCCGGCGTCGAGGGGCGGGGTTCCTCTTCCGCCGCGGCCGGAGCCTCGTCCGTTGCAATCCCGCAACTATTTATTCCTCTAATCATTAGTTCGCCTTTTGAGCGTATTTGCATCTTGCCCCTGACCGTTGAAATCGCCTCAAACAGGCAGACAAGGGGCTAATGGGCGTTTCGGCACAGAATAGCATTGCTAAAACTCGATGGCCAGATATTTAGTGATCAAAATGATTTTGAGGCGAAATCTGCATGCTCCCTTCGTCCGGATTTGGGCCGCGCCGGACGTTTCGATAGACTCCGGTGAGATTAATGGGAGGCCACATGCCCGCTATTGAAGAAGTTCTGACCGCCCTGCGCCGGGTAATACGCGCCACCGATCTGCACTCCAAGCATCTGGAGAAGACGGTGGGTCTGACCGCACCACAGCTGCTGTTGCTGCAAATTCTGCGCGACCGCGGCGATCTGACCAGCGGCGAGCTGGCGCGTCGCATGAATCTCAGCCAGGCGACGGTCACCACCATCCTCGACCGGCTGGAGCGGCGCGAGCTGGTCCAGCGCATCCGCAGCGAGACCGACAAGCGCAAGGTCTACACGGCGCTCACCGAAGCTGGCGAGGCGATCCTGCGGGAGGCGCCACTGCCGCTGCAGCAGCATTTCGTACGGCGGTTTCAGGACCTGCACGACTGGGAACAGGCGATGATTCTGTCGTCGCTGCAGCGGGTGGCGCACATGATGGACGCTGATCATCTCGATGCCTCGCCGGTACTCGATGTCGGTGCGCTCGATCGCTCCCCCGATCAGGTCGCCGGCGCGGAACGGAGCCGCCGCCCCCGCAGTCGCAGCGACAGCGCCGAGCCCCCTGCGCCAGCCGATTGACACTCAGCGGCAGGGCGACGATGCTTCAGCTCATCACCCGAGGCCTCCGCATGTCACTGCCGCCACGCTATACCACCACCATCCTTTCGCCACAGGGAAGGATGCGGTGAACACTCAGCACTATCACGAAGTCATCCGCGCGCTGTCGCAACGGCTGGTGCGCGCGCAGAAGCCGATTCGCGTGCTCGACGCCGTGCTGTGGGATGACAGCATCAAGCAGCGCTTTTTTGCTGACGGGGCCCGCAAACAGCCGGTCATCGACCGCGACTACTACAAGAGCCGACCGCTCCGCTTCAACCCGGACCAGAAGCGCGAAGAGATTCACGCCATCGAGCGCGACGCCATGCGCCAGCTGGGCCAGCTCAACCCGGTCGGCGGCTGGCTGCGGCGCCAGTGCCGGGAATATCTGCTGGTCATCGATATGCTGGAGGCACGCGGCAAGCCGCTGTTCGCACAGCTCAGCCAGGAGCTTTATGGCTCCAGCTCCGATGTGTTTCACGCCGGCGACCCCACTGTGGCGGAGCTGGCGCAACGGCTGCAGCACACCCTGCAGCAGCTGATTCAGCAGAGCGCCATCATCAATCCGCCGGAAAAGACCATGGATGCAGCCACCTCGGTACGCTGGCTCAACCAGCGGCTACGGCGGCAGTTCCCGGGCTGCGGGGTGCGCGCCCGCATCTCGGACGGCATCATCGCCGACGCCGCAGCCGGCTCGGACACCATCAAGCTGCGCGCCGATGCCATGTTCGCCGACCGCGATCTGCGCGTGCTCGAAGCCCACGAGGGGTGGGTGCACGTCGGTACCAGTCTCAACGGTGCGCGGCAGCCGGTCTGTACCTTCCTCGCCAAGGGCCCGCCCTCCGCCACCATCACCCAGGAGGGACTGGCGGTGCTGACCGAGACGCTGTCGATGCACTCGTCGCCATTCCGGCTGGCACGGCTGACCCGGCGGGTGCAGGCGGTGGCGATGGTGGAACAGGGTGCGACCTTTCTTGACCTCTACCGCCACCTCCGCAGCCAGGAGATCAGCGAGGACGAGGCCTGGCAGCTGGCCGCACGCGTTTTCCGCGGCAGCCTGCCGGAGGACGGGCCCTTCACCAAAGACCTCAGCTATATCAAGGGCTTTGTGCTGGTGTTCAACTTTCTGCGACTGTCGATCGCGCGCGGCCAGCCGGAGCGCTTTCACCTGCTGTTCTGTGGCAAGACCACTATCGACGACATGAAAACCGTGGCGGAGCTGGTCGCCGAAGGCACCATTCTGCCGCCCACCTACCTGCCACCGCTGTTCGAGGATCTGAGCGGTCTGTCGGCAGCGCTGAGCTTCAACGGTTTTGTCAGCGCGCTCGACTTCAGCCAGCTCGAGCGCGACTACAGCACCGTTTTCTGAGCAGTGCGACTGCTGGCGAGGAGAGCATCGGCATGAGCGGACCGGGCATTCCCGGGGCCAACCCTTCGAGATCTGGTGGGCCTGTGATTTCATCGGCATAATCGCCGCGCCCCGGGAACTGCTGATCCGCCGCGGGCGCCCGCTCAACCGCTGAGGAACTCCATGACTGCGCTGCCTGCCACCTGGCCTCTACTCGCGGGCGACGACTCGCAGTCGCATCGCTTCGATCGACTTGAACTGCGCATCCGCCGCGCCGCAGGCGAATGCTGGCTGGAGCATGGCTGGCTGGATGCCGACGAGCAGCCGCGTCAGCAACAGAGCCACCGTTTCCTGATCGGCGCTGGCGAGGAACCACTGGTTGCCCTGCCGCTGCTGCCCGATCGCCCGGTGGTCAGCCGCCCCCAGGTCACCACGGTGCTGCTGCCGCGCGAGCGCGCCACGCTGCTGCTGGGCACGGCGCTCTGGATCAGGCTGCAGCTCGGCAACCGCACGCTGCTGGAACTGCCTACCGTGCGCCTCTCGGATACCTGGTTCGGTCCCAACACTCGTGAAGGGGAACTCTGCTACGCCAGCCAGACGCGCGCCCGGCTGCAGCTGCTCGATATCGAAAGCCCGTGGCGCGCCATCACGCCGATCACCATCATCAACCGCGGCGACGATGTGCTGAAGCTCGACCGCCTCAACGTGCCGGTGCCCAACCTCAGTCTCTACTGCGACGGCAACCAGTTCTGGACCTCCGGCCTGACGGTCGGCCGCGATGGCGGTAATGCGCCCGCCCGGGTGCAGATCGACAGCGGCCCGCCAGCGCTCAGCCCGCACGCCGAGCTGCTAGCATCGCCGCGCAAGACCGTCCGCAACGGCGTGCTGGACCGTGCCATCAACCTGATCTTCGCCTGAGCCAGGAGAGCCCATCCGTGGATTTCATCAATCAGATGCTCGGTCTCGAAGTCTCGATTCCGTGGGCCAATCTGCTGCGCGCCGCCCTGCTGCTGATCACCGGCATCTTTGCCGCCCGTCTGTTCCGGCGCGTCACCGGCACCGTGCTGGGGCAGCTGCCGGGCAGCCAGCAACGCTCGGTGCAGCGCGTCACCGGCTGGCTGATTCTCATCCTGTTCATCGCCGCCGCCCTGCATCAGCTCGGCTTCAAGCTGGGCGTGCTGCTGGGTGCCGCCGGCGTGTTGTCGGTAGCTATCGGCTTCGCTTCACAAACCTCAGCCTCCAACCTTATCAGTGGCCTTTTCGTGCTGACCGAGCGCGCGATCCAGCCGGGCGACACCATTCAGGTCGCCAGCTTCACCGGCGAGGTGCTCTCCATCGACCTGCTCTCCACTAAGATGCGCACCCTCGACAACCTGCTGGTGAGAATTCCCAACGAGCTGCTGATCAAGAACACTGTGGTCAACATGAGCCGCTACCCGCTGCGCCGCTTCGATCTGAAGCTCGGTCTGGCGCTCGATACCGACGTCGCACGGGCGCGTGAGGTGCTGCTGGCAGTGGCTGCGGCCAACCCGCTCTGCCTCGAAAACCCGCAGCCGGCAGTGATGCAGCAGGGCTTTGGCGACTCTTCCATCGATATTCAGCTCTCGGTATGGGCTGCGCGCGAAAACTTCGGTGAGCTGCGCAATACCATTCAGGAGGAAGTGAAGCGTGCGCTTGACAGTGCGGGGATCGCCATCGCGATCTCACGGCGCGCGCTTTACCTCAGCGGCCCGCTGCCGGAACCCAGGCAGCCCGTTGCGATCGAAGATGCTCCCGGCGGAGCAAGCTCATGAGCGATGCCGTCCCGACGCTGCCGCTGGCAAACATCGACGCTCCCACGGTGGTGGGCTGGCGTGAGTGGGCCTATCTGCCCGAACTTCATCTGGAACCGATTCGTGCCAAGGTCGACACGGGGGCCAAGACCTGCGCGCTGCACGCTTTCTACGTGGAGCCCTTCATGAAGGCGGAGCAGCCGTGGGTGCGGTTCGGCATGCACCCGGTAGCGAAGCGCAACGACATTGTCGTGCACTGCGAGGCGCCACTGGCCGATCATCGCCCGGTGACGGATTCCGGCGGGCATCGCGAGCTGCGCTACGTGATTGTGACACCAATCCGGCTCGGCTCCCGGCTGTTCAGCGCAGAGATCACGCTCACCGACCGCGAGTCGATGCAGTACCGCATGCTGCTGGGGCGCAATGCGCTGTCGGGTTTCCTGGTGGATCCGACGCGTTCCTATTGTCTCGGCCGCTATCGTCGCAGCGCCAAACGGAACGACAGAGCATGAGAATTGCCATTCTTTCTCGCAATCGGCGCATCTACTCCACGCGGCGGCTGGTTGAGGCCGGCCTTGAGCGCGGCCATGACGTGCATGTGATCGACACGCTCAAGTGCTATATGGACATCAACTCCGCCGACCCCGGCGTCTGGTACAAGGGGGAGCGGCTGACCAATTACGATGCTGTAATTCCGCGCATCGGCGCTTCTGTCACCCGTTACGGTACAGCCGTCATCCGGCAGTTCGAGATGATGGGGGTCTACTGTCTGACGGAGTCGGTGGCGCTGGGCCGCTCGCGCGACAAGCTGCGGGCATTGCAGCTGCTGTCGCGCAAGGGGCTGGGGCTGCCGATCACCGGCTTCGCACACGATGTCTATGACAGCAAGGAGCTGATCCGCCTGGTCGGCGGCGCGCCACTGGTGGTCAAGCTGCTGGCCGGCACGCAAGGACGCGGCGTAGTGCTGGCGCATACCAACAAGGCAGCGGAAAGCGTTATCGATGCGTTTCGCGAGCTGGATGCCGAAGTACTGGTGCAGGAATTCATCGAGGAAGCCGGTGGCTCCGACATTCGCTGTCTGGTCATCGGCAACCGGGTGGTGGCGGCGATGCAGCGTACCGCCAGCGAAGGCGAGTTTCGCTCCAACCTGCACCGCGGCGGCAGCGCGCAGCTCACCAAGCTGACTCCGGCAGAACGCGCCACAGCTGTGAAAGCCGCGCGCACCATGGGTCTCAGCGTGGCCGGGGTCGATATCCTGCGCTCAAAACGGGGCCCGCTGGTGATCGAGGTCAACTCATCCCCCGGCCTGGAAGGCATCGAAAAAGTCAGCGGCAAGGACATCGCCGGCAAGATCATTACGTTTGTCGAACAGAACGCCCGCCCCAACAAAAATCGCACCCTCACGAAAGGTTAATCCGCGTCTCCGCGAGGGCGATCTCTGGCTTTATATTCTGGTCTCGTTATACTCAGGCGTGCTGCACGGTGCGGTATTTCTGCTGTTATCCGACGCCGCGCCTGTTGCTGCAGGGCTGAAGCCCTGACTGGCTGTCGCAGCGGCAATAAAACAAAAAACTGGAAGCGCGATTTTCAATTCACAACAGCATCAGGTGAAGGCTCAGCCCGCCTGATCAGATCCACTCAGGGGCTGTCAGCAGTTATGTCGGTCTTTGTGTTGACGCAGGTGCTCACCATCCTCGGCGATACCCGATTATCGCCAGCAGCTGCCGTCTCGATGTTAGCCCAGAGTGACGAACTGCGTGTCGAGGCCGGCGATCGCGAAGTCAGGCTGTTCGCTAACCGCGAACCGGTGCTGGCTGCCGCCATCGTTGAATGTAAAAGTCTGCTGGGCGGCGACACTGCCGAAGGACCGGTTACCATCGTCAGGGATCCGGCGTCCGGCGGCGAACCTGTTATGCATGCGCAGTTCAACGCCCCCTGGTCACGTCACAGCGCGGTGCGTGCGCTGCTCCATGCCCGCGACATTGTCATCAATTCGACACGCCACGAATGTGGTGTTATTCAGCTGATCACCACAGCTCCGATGCGTCAGCTGCTCGGCCTCGCACGGGAGATTGCAGAAGCTACCGACTGCATGGGGGAGATGACGGTGACGTTCAGTCACTACCGTTACGACACGCCGCCGGACGGTGGCAGCGCGGCCTGAAACCAGACAACCGGTCTACTGCGGGAACTCGCTCATGTCGACGATTTTCCTGCGCAGCGCATAAACCACCAGCCCCGCCACATCGTGAATGCCCAGACGCTCCATCAGCTGGGCGCGGTGTGTTTCCACCGTTTTTATGCTGAGCTCCAGCTCCCAGGCCACCTCCTTGGCAGCCTTGCCGAGCGCCAGCAGCCGCAGCACTTCCCGCTGGCGCGGCGTGAGGGGATCCGCCACTGCCGCGGTACGCGGCTCCAGCATGGCGTTGATCACTTCCCCGGATACGCGGGGACTGAGGTACTGCTGCTCCGCCAGCACCGACCGCAGGGCCAGCTCCAGCTCCGCTTCGGCCGCATCCTTGAGCAGGTAGGCCGACGCGCCGGCCCTGATAGCGTCGAGCACGGTCTCGCGATCGGCGTGCATGGAGAGCATCACCACCGGCAGGTCGCTGCCGCGCTGGCGCAGCGCCCGCAGGGCCTGAATGCCCGATACTCCGGGCATGGAGATATCCATCACCAGTACGTCCGGCGCATGCCTGGCCAGCAACGCCGGCACGGCGCTGCCATCCTCGCCTTCGGCGACCACCTGATATCCCGGCAGCTCGTCGATCAGAGCTCGCAGTCCCGCCCGCACCAGGGTGTGGTCATCAATCAGAACAACGCGCTTATCCATGTTGCTGCTCTCGTCTGCTCTCGGTGGGCGCGGCCGGACTGGTGCAGGGCACGGCCGCCACGATCTCTGTTCCAGCTCCGGCGCGGCTGATGACGGTCAACGTGCCGCTCACCAGATGAGCCCGTTCGCGCATGGTCAGCAGTCCCAGACTGCTGCCCTGCCGTACCCCTTCGTCCACATCGAAGCCACAGCCGTCATCGCGCACGATAAGCCTGAGCTGCCCGCCATCCGGCTGCAGACCAACCCACAGATGACTGGCCCCCGAATGTTTGATCACATTAGTTACCGCTTCCTGAAAAATACGGAATAGCGCAATTTCAACCGTCGCGTCGGGACGCGGACTGCCCTCTCCGCCGGAAAGTGCCCAGTCGATCGCCATGCCGGCCAGATAACGTTCGAGGTGAGCTCGCATGGCCGCGCTCAGGCCGTGTCGATCCAGCTGTGCCGGCCGCAGTAGCAGCGCCAGATCGCGCACCTTGTCGAGCGCCTCGCCGATCACCGCCGGCAGTGCGGCGGCCCGCTGCCGGCCCGGCTCCGGGAGCGGCTGCCGCAGCAGCCAGGAACTGGTCATCTTGGCAAAGGTAAGCAGTTGTCCCACGTCATCATGCAGCTCGCGGGCGAGGTGGCGACGTTCCTGTTCCGCCGTTTCAAGGACCTGTGAGGACAGACGCGAGAGGCGGTCGTTCGCCTGCTTCAGTTGCCGCTGCATCCGCTGCTGCAGCTGCACATCGCGTACTACCACCTGTGCACAGCGCTCCCCGTCGAGCGTCACTGGCTGACTGCTAATTTCCACCTCGATGACACTGCCGTCAGCACGCCGTAGCAGGCGTGGTTGCAACGCCACGCCTGCTGCGGTCGGCTTCGGCAGCGCGGCGCCGGGAAAAATCCGCCACACCGGCTGCCCATGTATCTGTTCCGCTCGTTCCAGTCCGGCCAGTCGCGCCGTCGCAGCATTGGCAAAACGGATGGCAGCGCCGTCGTGCACCAGCAACCCATCGGGCATTGCCTCGACCAGTTGCCGGTAACGCCGTTCACTCTCTGCCAGCGCGCGTTCCGCCTGCAGCCGGTCGGTCACGTCCTGGGCCAGCACCAGACGGGCCGCGACCCCGGTAAAAAGAATGGCATGGGAAGTTATTTCGACATCGATTTCCTCACCAGCACAGGTGCGATGGCGCCCCATGGTGCCATGCAGCGTTTGTCCGCTGGCACTGGCGAGAATCCGTTTCAGCCGGCTATGTTGTTCCGGCGGATGCAGATCGAACAGCGTCATGCGCAAAAACTGGCCGCGGCTGTAACCGTAACGGGCGAGAGCAGCGTCATTGACAGCGAGAAACTCCAGCGTGGCGGCGTCATAGACCCACATCGGCGCCGGGTTGTTGGCAAACATCGCGCGGTAGGCATCTTCCGACTCCACCAGCAGCCGCGCGGACTGCCGATTGCGCGCCTGCAAGCGGGCGACCGCGACGTACAGCAGCAGGCTGGTGACGCCGACGAACAGCCATGCCTTGCCGATCGAACCGACAAAACTCCAGCTGGTATCGCGAGCGACAAGATCAAACAGCCAGTCGCTGATCGTCACCCAGGCCAGACCGACTATGAGGTAGATCAGGGTAACGCGGCGCGCACCGGACTCGGGAAACCAGCGATGCCGGAGGTCTGGGTGACGCGGTTGCATGATTTCGATTCCCTCCAAAGGCGCCCCGGCCGGCAACACCGTGCCGAGCGCCCAATCCCTTGCTACCTGCAGCATAGATGGCATTCCGCGAGAGGTGTGAGCACTTCCGGCTGGCCTCGACCGGCGTCTCAGCCTGCCAGTGACCTGCATGGCAGCTCAGCCATGCTGAGCCGATCAGGCTTCCCCCGCTTCCGCTTTGAACAGCTCCACGCGCCGCCAGCCTCCCCAGCGATAGTAGGCGGCAGCGCACAGGCAGCTGATGAGGAAACTGACACCGATGCCGAGTGCGATGCCGGTCTCGCCGAAGCGCGAGGTAGCAAGCCAGGTGAGCGGCACGCGCAGTATCCATAGCGAAATGATGTTCAGCATCAGAATCTGGAACATGGCACCTGCACCACGTACTGTGCCATTGAGAATGAAATTGAGGCCGATGCAGGGATAGAAAATGGCAATGGTGCGCAGGTATGACTGACCGAAGATCACACTCGCCTCATCCTGAATGAAAAGCCGTACCAGCGGCTCCGCGAAGCCGTACAGCAGCGCGGCGATGGCCACCATCACGGTGAGGTTCAGTGCCAGGCCCGCGCGCGTGACCTGCGCCACCCGCGACCAGCTCTGTTTGCCAATGTTCTGCGCTGCCATCGCGTTGACTGCGACACCGAGGGCCACCGCCGGCAGCAGAATCAGCGCGTCGAGTCGCTGCGCAGCGCCAAACCCCGCCACGACCGCCTCGCCGAAGGTATTCACGATCGAGAGGATCACGGTCAGCGCGCCAAAGATCACGATCATCTGCGCCCCTGACGGAATGCCGAGCCGCAGAATGGTCCAGATCTGCGCCAGCCGTGGCTGCTGTAACGCAAACGAGCGACCCCTGAACCGCCTTGCCACCCAGATCAGGCTGTACAGGAAGGCCGCCAGTTGCGCCAGTACGGTGGCCCAGGCCGCGCCCGCCATCCCCAGCGCCATGCCGGAGCTGGCAATGAGCAGCGGCGCCAGCAACGCATTAATCACCGCTGCGACCACCACAAAGCAGAGCTGGGTCCGGCTGTCGCCAAAGGCGCGCAGGACGCTGCCAACGAAGTTGTAGCCCACCAGGAACAGTGTGCCGAGCAGGCTGATGCGCAGGTAATCCGCGGCCAGCTCCAGCACCCCCGGCGGTGTGTTAAGCAGCACCAGCAGCGGCTCGATGAAGAGATAGCCAGCTGCGGTGGTGATCAGTGCCAGCCCCGCCAGCAGGATGACGAAGGTGCTGAGATAGGCACGGATCTCGTCATGAGCGCCGCGCCCCTTGAGCTGCGCAAAGATCGTCAGAGTGGCGTTGTTCATGCCCAGCACGAACGCGAGCACCACCGTCAGCACCGTAAAACTGATCGTGACCGCCCCCAGCGCCGCGCTGCCGAGCAGATTACCCACCCACAGACTGCTGACCAGCGGCATCAGCATCTGCAGGAAGTTGGAGAGCAGGATCGGCAACGCGAACCGGTAGAGCTGCCGGTAGACCGGACCCGCCGTGAAATCCTTCATCAACGGGCGCAGCGAGGCCGGAAGCGCCGGCCCCCCTCAAAGACGACGTGGACCGTACTCATATCACCACATCGGCGAGATCGCCTTTTACCTCGAGCCATTCGCGGCGGTCGCTGGCCCGTTTCCTCGCCAGCAGCATGTCTAGCCCCTGGTCGGGATCGTCGGCCTCGTCCACGACCAGCTGCACCAGCCGACGGGTGTCGGGGTCCATAACGGTCTCACGCAGCTGCATCGGATTCATCTCACCCAGCCCCTTGAAGCGGGTGACCTGCGGCTTGCCGCGCTTGCCCTCGGCCTGCAGCCGGTCGAGGATACCCTGCCGCTCCGCCTCGTCGAGCGCGTAGTAGACCTCCTTGCCGAGGTCGATGCGGAACAGCGGCGGCATCGCCACATAGACGTGACCAGCTTCGACCAGCGGCCGAAAGTGGCGCAGGAACAGCGCGCACAGCAGGGTGGCAATGTGGGCGCCATCGGAGTCGGCGTCCGCCAGAATGCAGACCTTGTTGTAGCGCAGGCCTTCGAGATTGTCGGAGCCCGGCTCCACGCCAATGGCGACCGAGATGTCGTGCACCTCCTGCGACGCGAGAATGGCGCTGGAATCGACTTCCCAGGTATTCAGAATCTTGCCGCGCAGCGGCAGGATGGCCTGGAACTCGCGGTCGCGCGCCTGCTTGGCCGAGCCGCCGGCGGAGTTGCCTTCCACCAGGAACAGCTCAGCGCGGCCGGCGTCAGCGCCCGAGCAGTCGGCCAGCTTGCCGGGCAAGGCGGGCCCGCTGGTGACCTTCTTGCGCAGCACCTGCTTACTCTTACGGAGTCGCGACTGGGCGTTGTTGATACAGAGTTCGGCCAGCCGCTCGGCTTCGTCGATATGCTGGTTCAGCCAGAGGCTGAAGGCGTCTTTCACAACGCCGGAGATGAAGGCCGCCGCCTCGCGCGAGGTAAGCCGCTCTTTGGTCTGGCCGGAGAATTGCGGATCCTCGAGTTTGGCGCTGAGTACATAACAGCAGCGCTCCCAGATATCGTCCGGTGCCAGCTTGATACCGCGCGGCAGCAGGTTGCGGAACTCGCAGAACTCCCGCATCGCCTCCAGCAGCCCGGTGCGCAAACCGTTGACGTGGGTGCCACCTTGCGCCGTCGGAATCAGGTTGACGTAGGATTCGGTGATCAGCTCGCCGCCCTCGGGCAGCCACTGCACTGCCCACTCCGCCGCTTCGTGCGCACTGCTGAAATTGCCGACAAACGGTTCGGCTGGCAGCGTCTCATGGTCGGCGGTCGCCCCGCGCAGATAGTCGGCGAGTCCATCCTCATAGAACCACTCGTCGCGCTCGCCGCTGGCCTCATCCAGCAGCGTGACGCGCAGTCCGGGACAGAGCACGGCCTTGGCGCGCAGCACATGGCGCAGACGGGAGAGTGAAAACTTCGCCGACTCGAAATATTTGGGGTCCGGCTGAAAGCGAATGCTGGTACCGGTCTGGCGTTTGGGGCAGCTGTCGATGATTTCCAGGTCGGTCGCTTTGTGACCGTCGGTAAAACCCATCCGGTAGACATTGCCGTCACGCCGGATGGTCACCTCCAGCCGGTTCGACAGGGCGTTGACCACCGACACCCCGACCCCGTGCAGGCCGCCCGAATACTGGTAGTTCTTGCTGGAGAATTTGCCGCCGGCATGCAGCGTACAGAGGATGACTTCGACCCCGGGCTTACCCTGCTCGGGGTGGATGTCCACCGGCATGCCGCGGCCGTTGTCGCTGCAGGTCAGCGAGCCGTCCTTGTGCAGAATGACATCAACCTGATCGGCGAAGCCCGCCAGCGCCTCATCGACACTGTTGTCGATCACCTCCTGCGCGAGGTGATTGGGGCGGGTGGTATCGGTATACATGCCCGGGCGCTTGCGCACCGGGTCGAGGCCGGTCAGGACTTCGATGGACTCTGCCGTGTATGTACTGGTCATGTGCTATCCGGTTGGGGTCCGGCGAGCCGGACGAATATTACAGCAGCGCGAGACCGCCGGTTGTACCACATCGCTCGCCCGAACAGGAGATGGCCTGCAGGGACCCGGGTGGCCTTCTGCAGCTCACCTGCAGGAAGTGTGGGATGACGGCGGCGTCGACCTGCGTTGCAGCGCACCTGCAGTAGCGACCCGTCGCCGGGCTTTCAGGCGCCGCACCAGACGCCGCTGAATTGTCGCTGGCGCTCGTTATTGCTGCGGCGACGCGGACTCACCCGTCGCGCATTGTAAGAATTTGAGCAGCTCTGGCAAATGACGCTCAAACCTCTGGAACTGATG
>JAJUJZ010000027.1 GCA_029265075.1 Gammaproteobacteria bacterium
CGCCTGTCCGATGACTCCTGAGCGGCCGCTGCTGCGCCTGCGGCGCGGTACACTGGTAGCACTGATCGCCGTCCTGCTGGTGGCCTGCGGCGGCGGCATCCGTCCCGGCGAAGGCGACCAGCGGCGCTGGCAGCTCAGCGGCAAGATCGGTCTGCGCGCCACTAATATGGCCGAGAGCGCGCTTATCGACTGGCGCCATTGCGGCAGCACTTTCGATATTTCACTGGCCGGCCCGCTGGGACAGACTGGCGCCCACATCAGCGGCCGTGGTGAACAGATCGTCGTCCAGCTGCGCAACCGCGAGCCGGTAGTAACGCGCGAACCGGAAGCGCTGCTGCAGCGCGAATTTGGCTGGACCATTCCCCTGCACGCGCTCGAATACTGGGTGCGAGGCGAAGCCGCACCCGGCGCCTCCGCCGAGATCAGCAGCGATCCGACCCTGCCGGGGCGGCCGGTGACGCTCGCGCAGTTCGGCTGGCAGGTGAGCTATCGGGACTGGCATCATCGCGATGCGCTGTGGCTGCCGGCCCGTCTGGTAGTATCCAGCGCCGAGCTGCGCGCGACCTTGCTGATCCGCGAATGGCATCTCAACGATGCCGTGCGCGGCTGCCCCAACCTCTGACTGCAGTCGCGAACATGCATAGTCTGACGCTTCCGGCGCCCGCCAAGATCAACCTGTTTCTGCACATCACCGGTCGTCGCCCCGACGGCTATCACACCCTGCAGACCGCTTTCCAGCTGCTCGACTTTGGCGACACGCTGCACCTGACGGCGGTGGAAGATGGCGACCTGACCGTGTTTCCTTCCCTGCCCGGGGTCGCGGCCGGGCACAATCTGGTGCTGCGAGCAGCGGCACTGCTGCAGGATCACACGGGTTGCGAGCGCGGTGCTGCAATCCGGGTAACCAAGCGGCTGCCCATGGGCGGCGGGCTGGGAGGCGGCAGCTCCGACGCGGCAACGACGCTGGTCGGCCTCAACACGCTCTGGGAGCTTGGCCTGTCGCTGGATGAGCTGGCTGAACTGGGCGTGAGACTGGGCGCCGATGTGCCGGTCTTCGTGCATGGTCGCAGTGCTTTTGCGGAGGGAATCGGCGACCAGCTTCGCCCGGTTGAGCTGCGCGAAACTAACTATTTGATTTTGATACCGCCCTGCCAGGTCTCGACCGCAGAAATTTTTTCCGCTGAGGCGTTGACACGCAACACAACCGCCATCACAATAGCGGCCTTTCTTGAGCAGGGTGGCCGCAACGACTGCGAGCCAGTAGTCCGCGCGCTCTATCCAGAAGTCGCATTTGCGGTCGACTGGCTTAGCCTATACAGCCCCGCTCGAATGACGGGCACAGGTGCCTGTGTATTTGCCGAATTCGATCAACGTGCTGATGCCGAAGCGGTATTGGCCAGATTACCGGCAGGTTATCAGGGTTTTGTGGCGCGGGCGGTGAATCGCTCTCCCCTGCACCAGCAGCTGAACCTGTGAGCTGACGAGTTATGACACAACTGGGGTGTCGCCAAGTGGTAAGGCAGCGGGTTTTGATCCCGCCATTCGGAGGTTCGAATCCTTCCACCCCAGCCATTTCTCAGACAGCTGCCGCCTTCCGACTCGTACCTTCAGAACTCGCCACCTGAACCGCCAGCACAGGAACTCCCCGCCGTGTCTCGAATGATGGTTTTCACCGGCAACGCCAATCCCGAACTGGCGCGCAAGGTCGTCGATCGCCTGCACATCCCCCTTGGGGATGCGACCGTCAGCAAGTTTTCCGACGGCGAGGTAATGGTCGAGATCAACGAGAACGTCCGCGGCGGCGACGTCTTTGTACTGCAGTCCACCTGCGCACCGACCAATGACAACCTGATGGAACTGCTGTTCATGGTCGACGCGCTGCGGCGCAGCTCCGCAGGTCGCATCACGGCAGTCATTCCCTATTTTGGCTATTCGCGGCAGGATCGCCGGGTACGTTCCGCCCGGGTGCCGATCAGCGCTCGCGTGGTGGCCGACATGCTCACCAGCGTTGGCGTCGATCGTGTGCTGACCGTTGACCTCCACGCGGAGCAGATTCAGGGCTTCTTTGATGTACCCGTGGACAACGTCTACGGCTCGCCAGTGCTGCTCGACGATATCGAGCGCCGCAACTATGAGAACGTGATGGTGGTGTCGCCCGACATCGGTGGCGTAGTGCGCGCCCGCGCCATCGCGAAGCAGCTCAACGACGTCGACCTCGCCATCATCGACAAGCGCCGTCCGGCAGCCAACGTTGCCCAGGTGATGCACATCATCGGTGATGTACGCGACCGCAGCTGTATTCTGGTGGATGACATGGTCGATACCGCCGGCACGCTTTGCAAAGCGGCGACGGCGCTCAAAGAAAACGGCGCCACCAAAGTCGTTGCCTACTGCACTCACCCGGTGCTGTCCGGCAAGGCCGTCGACAACATCGAATCGTCGGCTCTCGACGAGCTGATCGTTACCGATACCATTCCGCTCTCCGAAGCCGCTCGCAAGAGTTCGCGCATTCGCCAGCTCACCTGCGCCAGCATGCTGGCCGAGGCAATCCGCCGGGTGAGCAACGCGGAATCGATCAGCGCGATGTTTCGCTGATTCGTTACAGTTTGTCAACTGCACGCCCGGCCTGGGCCGGGTCCAGCAATAAGAGTTTCAGAGGCGGTTCCTTAAGGGATTGTCTCGAAGCGCCGCCGGGTTGGTCGCAAACCCGGCGGCGTTTTTTCACAAACGGGGCCTGAAAGCCCTCAAGGAGCAACAGTATGACTACTGAACATAAGCTGACCGCCAAGGCCAGAAACGACCTGGGGAAAGGTGCGAGCCGCCGCCTGCGTCGCCTGGCTTCCGAAGTGCCGGCCATTGTTTACGGCGGCGACAAGGCCCCGCAGACGGTTTCCCTGCTGGCCAAAGACCTGGCCAAGGCACTGGAAGATGACGCGTTTTACTCGCAGGTCATCACGCTTGAGATCGATGGCAAAAACGAAAGCGTGGTGCTGAAGGATCTGCAGCGGCACCCGTCGAAAGAAGTCGTCCTGCACGCTGACTTCCAGCGCGTCAAAGCATCGCAGCCGATCACCATCCGCGTCCCCCTGCGCTTCATCAACGGCGACACCTGCCCCGGCGTCAAACTGGGCGGCGGCACCATCAACCACGCCATGACCGAGCTGGAAGTGAAATGTCTGCCGAAAGATCTGCCGGAGTTCATCGAAATTGATCTCGGCGAGATGCAAGTTGGCGATATCCTGCACATTGCTGACCTCAAACTGCCGGCCGGCGTTGAGAGTGTGCAACTGGCCATGGGTGCCGAGCACAACCAGCCAGTGGTATCGATCCATGCGCCGCGCGGCGGTGCTGCCAGCGACGACTCCGAAGGCGAGTCAGAAGCGGCTGAAGAATAAGCAGTACGCCTGAGGTAACGGTGTGGCTCGCATCGAACTGATCGTGGGCCTGGGTAATCCAGGCCGCGATTACGAAGATACCCGACACAATGCCGGAGCCTGGCTGGTGGACGCCCTGGCACGCAGCCGGGGCGTTTCGCTTCAGCCCGAGAGCAAGTTCTTCGGCCTCACTGGCCGCATGCAGCTGAACGGTAACGATGTTCGTCTGCTGATTCCCACAACGTTCATGAACCGCAGTGGTCAGGCTGTTGCCGCCCTTGCGGGTTTCTACAAGATTGCACCTGAGTCGATCCTGGTCGCTCACGATGAGCTCGACCTGCCGCCCGGTGTCGCCCGTCTCAAGCAGGGCGGCGGTCACGGCGGTCACAACGGGCTGCGCGACACGATCGCCCGACTCGGTAACAACGCCGGCTTTCAGCGCCTGCGTATCGGCATTGGCCATCCCGGGCACGCCGATCAGGTCGTTGGCTACGTGCTCAGCCGGCCCACCGCCGCCGATCGCCAGGCGATCGACGCGGCCATTGGTGCTGCGCTGGAGGCCTTGCCGCTGGCAGTCGAGGGTGATATGGCCCGCGCCATGAACCAGCTGCACGCCTTCAAGGCTTAACAATCCGTCACCGGCCTGCCCACGCCAGAGCCGGGCCCGACGTGAGATAATCCCGAACTTTATAACCTCTTCCCCCATCCGGTCACGCACAGGTCTCTCTCATGGGTTTCAACTGCGGTATCGTCGGTCTGCCCAACGTCGGTAAATCGACCCTCTTCAATGCGCTAACCAAGGCAGGCATCGCCGCCGAGAATTTCCCGTTCTGCACCATCGAGCCCAACTCGGGCGTGGTTCCAGTGCCGGACCCGCGTCTCAATAAGCTGGCTGAGATCGTGCAGCCGCAGCGGGTTCTGCCGACCACCATGGAGTTCGTCGATATCGCAGGACTGGTCGCCGGCGCTTCGAAGGGTGAGGGACTTGGCAACCAGTTCCTCGCCAATATCCGTGAGACCGATGCCATCGCCCATGTAGTGCGCTGCTTCGAAAATGACAACGTCATCCATGTGGCCAACCGGGTCGATCCGGCCGCCGATATCGAGATCATCAACACCGAACTGGCGCTGGCCGACCTTGAAACCGTCGAGAAGCAGCTGCTGCGCGTTGCCAAGCAGGCAAAAGGCGGTGACAAGGATGCGGCGGCACTCAAGGCACTTCTTGAGAAGCTGCAACCGCACCTTGACCAGGGCAAGCCGGTTCGCTCGCTCCCGCTCGAGGCTGAGGAGAAAGCGCTGCTGCGTCAGCTGCACCTGCTGACCACCAAGCCAACCATGTACATCGCCAACGTCAACGAAGACGGCTTTGAAAACAATCCGCACCTCGACACCGTGCGCCGCATCGCCGAAGAGGAAGGGGCGGTGGTGGTGCCGATCTGCAACCAGCTCGAGGCGGAGATTGCCGAGCTGGACGATAGCGAAAAAGCGGACTTCCTCGCTGAACTTGGCATGGAGGAGCCGGGTCTCAACCGTGTCATCCGGGCCGGTTATCAGCTGCTGAGCCTGCAAACCTATTTCACCGCCGGTGTCAAAGAAGTGCGCGCCTGGACCGTGCGGGTCGGTGCCACTGCACCCCAAGCGGCAGGCGTGATCCATACCGACTTTGAGAAGGGGTTTATTCGGGCGGAAGTGATCGCGTACGAGGATTTTGTTGCCCACCGTGGGGAGCAAGGCGCCAAGGACGCCGGCAAGTGGCGCCTCGAAGGCAAGGATTACGTTGTACAGGACGGTGACGTCATTCACTTCCGCTTCAACGTCTGACCCGGCCACGAGCGCCTCCATTCCATCGACAGGCAGGGCTCAGGCATCAAAGCAGGTAGCGTGGACAGAGAACAGATCCCAGCAGCGACGACTGATATCGTCGACGAGCAGCGCTACCGCCTGCTGGTCGACGCGATCAGCGATTACGCTATTTTCATGCTTGATCCGTCGGGCCATGTCGCCAGCTGGAATGAAGGCGCTCGCCGTTTCAAGGGCTATGAAGCCGAGGAGATCCTCGGTCGCCACTTTTCCTGCTTCTATACCGAAGAGGAGCGCACCGCCGGCCGGCCGGAACAGGTGCTCGCCACAGCTGCCCGGGAAGGCAGCTATGAACATGAAGGCTGGCGTGTCCGTAAGGACGGTGAGTGCTTCTGGGCGAGCGTGGTAGTCGACCCGATCCGCAGCGAGAGCGGCGAGCTGCTCGGCTTCGCCAAGATCACCCGCGACCTGACGGACCGCCGTCAGGCGGAACAGGAACTCCGGCAAAGCCAGGAACAGTTCCGCCTGCTCGTGCAACGAGTCGTTGATTACGCAATCTACACGCTGGACACCAGCGGGCATATTACCAACTGGAATCTCGGCGCCGAGCGCATCAAGGGATACCATGCCGATGAAATCATCGGCCAGCATTTTGCCTCGTTTTACACCGAAGAGGACCGCGCCGCTGGCCTGCCTGAGAGCAGCCTGGCCGAAGCACGCCGCGAAGGGCTCTATGCCAGTGAAGGGTGGCGAGTGCGTAAGGATGGCAGCCGCTTCTGGGCCAGCGTCGTCATCAATGCCATCCATGATGACGATGGCGCGCTCGTAGGCTTTGCCAAGATCACCCGGGATGTCACTCCGCAACGCGAGGCGCAGCAGGCGCTTGATGCCGCGCGCGAAGCACTGTTCCAGACGCAGAAACTGGAAACCATCGGACAACTCTCGGGCGGGGTCGCGCACGATTTCAACAACCTGCTGATGGTGATCGTAGGCAGTCTGCAGCTGCTGCAGAAGTTGGTGCCCGACGATCCCAAGATCCATGCACTGCTCAACAACGCCCTGGCCGGCGCCGAGCGGGGCTCGTCACTGACGCAGCGCATGCTGGCATTCGCGCGCCGCCAGCAGCTGCGGCTGGAGTCAGTCGATCTGCTCGACCTGGTACGCGGCATGAGCGATCTGCTCAAGCGCTCGCTGGGGCCAACTGTCCAGATTGAAACCCGGTTTCCTATCGGGCTGCCGCCAGTCAAAGCAGACACCAACCAGCTGGAAATGGCCCTGCTCAATCTGGCTACCAACGGCCGGGATGCCATGCAGGGACACGGTCAGCTGACCATTGCCGCGCGCGAGATCGTGGTGGATGGCGAAGAGCATGGACAGCTCATCCCCGGGCATTACGTTGCTCTGTCGGTCATTGATAGCGGCGACGGGATGGATGACGAGACCCTGGCACGCGCGCTCGATCCGTTCTTCACCACCAAGGGTGTCGGCAAGGGCACTGGCCTGGGCCTGCCCATGGTTCATGGCCTGGCCCAGCAGTCGGGCGGGCAGCTGGTGCTGCGCAGCGTGCGCGGCGAAGGCACCACGGCGGAACTTTGGCTGCCGGTCGCCACTGAAGCTGTGCAGCCGAACCCCGATGCAGCGGAGGCGGAACCGCTGCGGCGCGCGGAGCGCCCCAGCGTGGTGCTGGTGGTCGACGATGACCCGCTGGTGCTGCAGGGCACGGCAGCACTGCTGGAAGATCTGGGCTATCAGGCAGTACTGGCGGCAAGCGGTGCCAGCGCGCTGGCCCTGCTGCAGGATGGCGAACAGATCGATCTGGTGCTGACGGATTACGCCATGCCGCAGATGAATGGGGGTGAACTCGCTACCGCCATTCACGACATCCAGCCGCAGCTGCCGATTCTGATCGCCTCTGGCTACGCAGAGCCGCTACCCGATACGGTGCGCGCCCTCCCCCGGCTGGACAAGCCATTCCGGCAGGAAGCGCTGGGCAATGCCCTGCACGCGCTGCTGAATCCGGCCTGAGGTCCTGCCGCGTCCGGAACTTCAATGGCGGGCCCGACTCGATTGCACATGACGAAGTGCCGCGAGATGGAGACCCGCATGAAATCATTAGCGAACGTGTGCCGCGACAGCCTGTTGCCTGCCGCCGTGGCCGGCGTTGCCGTGCTTGGCACGCTGGCACTTGCCGGGCGACGCGACAGCCGCAGCGCCATAGCACCGATCAACGCCAGCTCGCATGTCATCTGGGGTGATGACGCGGCGCAGATCGAGCAACCTACGCTGCGTCATACGGTGCCGGGCGTGGCAATCAATCTCGGCGCGGTTTTCTGGTGGGCCTTTATCTTCCGCTTCCTGTTCGGCCGCGTCGCCGATCGCGGACCGCTGCCGGCACTGGCAGCGGGCGCGAGCACCATGACGCTGGCATGGCTGCTCGACTACAAGGTATTGCCGAGACGGCTGACGCCGGGCTGGGAGTTGCGCATCTCCGATCGTTCGCTGTTTGCCGCTCTCGCAGTGATGGGCGCTGGTCTCGGCCTCGGCGCAATACTCTCCGCAGCTCGCGAACGGCACTAGAGAAGCAGACAGAACAACAGCTCCACAGGGTCAGGCGACGTACGCCGATACAGATGAACCGTGCGCGTCGCAAACCACCCATACGGTCCTGCCGCCACCTCCCACGGCAACCGAGCTTCGCGAGTAGTTCTGCCAGTCCACGAACAGACGCTGTTGCGAACCACCGATTGATCCGTCCGTTCACGCCCGCGTTGCCGTGGCGAACCGCGCCGTCAAAAGAGGTTCTGTTCGCCTTAAATAGTGCTTAAGCTCTCCTTTAATTCAGCATTGGAGAGCAACCGTTGTCAGTCTTCCGGTCCCGTGTTGCACTGGCCACTCTGTTCCTCGTACTCCTGGCAGCTGTCTGGTATGGCTGGTGGTCCTGGCGAGGACCACTGCTGCCCGGCTATCGTCTGACCGCGCAGCCACTGGTGCAGCGGGTGGTGGCGAGCGGTGAGGTCGCCAATCGCTCACTGGCACAGGTAGGCAGTGAAATCGTCGGCACGGTGGCTGCTCGTCACGTGCGCGAGGGGGATGAAGTCGAGGTCGGCGACCTGCTGCTCACTCTGCGTGACGATGAGCAGCGCGCCCGGTTGCGGGAAGCGCAGGCAGCCCTGGACGAACTGCGCCAGTCACGGCGCCCGCAGGCTGAAGCCAGTCTCAAGGATGCTGAGGCGCGCCTGCAGCAGGCGGAGCGTGAGCTGGCACGCCGCGAAGCGCTGTTTGAGCGCGGTCTGCTGTCCGAGGAGCAGCTCGACGCGGCGCGGCGCGCACAGCAGAGTGCCGCCGCCACCGTCGCGCAGACCCGGGTCGCCGCGGCCGCTGTGGCGCCGGGCGGCAGCGCCGAGCTGGCTGCGGAGCAGCGCGTGGCAGCGGCACAGGCGGCTCTGGAGCGCACGCAGATCCGGGCGCAAGTCGCCGGCCAGATCAACTCCCGGCATGTGGAACCGGGCGATCTGGTGCAACCCGGTCGCACACTGATGACGCTCGCCCGTCGCGATCAGCGCGAGATCCTGTTGCCACTCGATGAGAAGAATCTGGCGCCGCTGGCGCCCGGTCAGCCTGCCGTTGTCATCGCCGACGCCTATCCCGAGCAGCTCGTCATGGCGCGGGTCGACTATCTGGCACCGGGCGTCGATGTGACGCGCGGAACCCTGGATGTTCATCTGGAGCTGCTGGACGAAGCCCCCTTCCTGCGCACTGGTATGACAGTGTCGGTCAATATCGAGACAGGCCGTCGTGAACGAGCGCTGGTGATCCCCAACGACGCCTTGTTTCATCGAACGGGCAGCCGGGCCATGACCTACCGGGTAGTCGACGGCCGTGTGGAAGCGGTGCCCGTCGAACTCGGTCTGCGAGGCACGGCGCTCAGCGAAGTGCGGGGCGGGCTGACCGAAGGTGATCTGGTACTGGCCAGCAGCGTTCCTGCGGGCGAGCGTGTCCGGGTCGCAGCACGACCAGTGCCGGAGCTGGACCGCTGACCATGCGCCTGTTTGATTCGCTCTGGATCGAGTGGCGCATCGCGCTCCGGTTTCTGCTCGACAGCCGCCTGCAGACAGCACTGATCATCGTCGGCATCGCGGTCGGCTCCGCCGTCGTGGTATTCATTACCGCGCTGGTAAACGGCCTGCAGGACAATCTGATCGACCGTACGCTCGGCACCCAGGCGCATGTGCGCGTACTGCCACCCGATGAGGTCAATCAGATCGTGCGAGAGCCCGGCGTAATCACACTGGTGCTCGACACGCCGCGCGAGCAGCCGTTGCGCTCCATCATCAACTGGCAGGCGGTACTTGCCACGCTGGACCAGCAAGCTGACATCCGTGCCGTGTCGCCACTGATCAGCGGTCCGGCACTGGCGCGGCGGGGTCAGGCACGCGCCTCAGTGGCACTGATAGGCATCGTGCCGGAGCGCTATGAGCGAATCATCAGCGTCAGCGACGACCTGATTGCGGGCGAATTCAGGGTCGAAGCAGGCTATGCCGTGATCGGCACCGAGCTGGCGCGCGAGCTGGGCCTCGGCATTGGCGACAAGCTTCGCATCGATGCCGGTGTGGAGCGCCAGGCGGTAGTACGCGTGACTGGCATTTTCGAGCTCGGCGTGCGCGAACTCGACTCCCGTTACGTCTATCTCGATCTGAAACAGGTGCAGACGCTGCTCGACCTGCCGGGCGGCGTTACCCAGATCGATCTCGCCATCGACAAGATCTTTGAAGCCAGCCGCGTGTCCGAGCGGCTTACCCGCCTCACCGGGCTCGAAGCGGAAAGCTGGATGGAAAAGAACCGCGAGCTGCTGAACGCGCTGGAGTCCCAGACGCTGAGCACCCAGATCGTGCGTCTGTTTGTCGCCATTTCAGTTGCCTTTGGTATCGCCAGCGTCATGGCCGTCAGCGTGGTGCAGCGCACGCGCGAGATCGGCATCCTGCGCGCCATGGGCAGTCCGCGCCAGCAGATACTGCGGATATTTCTGCTGCAGGGCGGGCTGGTCGGACTGACCGGATCGTCCATCGGTGGCGCGATAGGACTGGGGCTGGTGGTGGTGTTCAATGAGTTCGGACCGGGACTGTTTTACATTCCGCTCGACTTCAGTCTGCTGCCGAGCGCAGTAGCCATTGCGACACTGACCGGCATCCTGTCAGCGGCTCTGCCCGCCCGGCGCGGCGCCACCTACGATCCGGCAGTAGCGATCCGTTATGTCTGATCCGATTCTGCAACTGACAGGCGTACGCAAAGCCTTCGCCGTCGGCACACCGGCAGAGGTCGAGGTCCTGCACGGCCTTGACCTGACGCTGGACAGCGGCGATTTTGCTGCGCTGGTCGGGCCCTCAGGCTCTGGCAAAAGTACGCTGCTCAACATCATTGGGCTGCTGGACCGGCCAACGGCGGGCGAGCTGCATCTGCTCGGCCAGCCCACCCGTGAGCTGAGCGATGCTGACCGGACCGCGCTGCGCAATCGTGCGATCGGCTTCGTGTTCCAGTTTCACCATCTCATTCCCGCCTTCAATGTGCTGGACAACGTGCTCATGCCGTTGATGATCCGAGACGGTAAGCCGGGTGGGGCAGAGATCGACCGCGCCCGCGCCCTGCTGGCTGAGGTCGGGCTCGGCGGCAGCGAGCTGAAAAAACCGTCGCAGATTTCGGGCGGGCAGCAGCAGCGGGTCGCGATCGCCCGCGCGCTGGTGACGGAACCGGCGCTCTTACTGGCCGACGAGCCGACCGGCAACCTCGACACCCGCACCGCCGAAACGGTTTTCGCATTGCTGCAGCGCTTCAACGACGAATTTGGCTGCGCCGTACTGGTGGTGACTCACGACCCGCGCCTGGCCGCCAGCTGCCGTCGCACCATCGAGCTGGTGGATGGCCAGATTGTGGGGGACCAGCTGACCACTAACAGCACCCCGCGCCGTCACCGCCCCTGATCTGATCAGGCCAGAGTCAGCCCGGCACGGATGTACTCTTCAAGCCGGATGCCATGAGTGCCGTTCGGCAGCGCCGCGACTATGGGCTGAGTGTTGGCATGCTCACGCGCCAGCTGCTCCAGATTGACTACGCGCTCTGGCAGCGGCTGGCCCTCACGGTCGCAGACCACCAGCACCCTGGGTTGTTGCCGGGCGTTACGATTGACACTGATGACGATCCCCACCTCACCAGTACAAAGCTCAACCAGCGTACCTGGCGGGTAGACGCCGATAAACCGGATGAAATGGTCGGTGAGCCGCTCGTCGAACTTGGTGCCGCGCAAGCGGAACAGAATACGAAGTGCATCGACAGCCGGCTGCCCGGCCTTGTAGATGCGATCCGAGGTAATGGCATCAAAGACATCGCAGAGCGTGATCATGCGAGTCAGGGACGTGATGCTCTCTCGTCTGAGACCACGCGGATAACCGCTGCCATCCAGCGCCTCGTGGTGACTGAAGGCGACGTCAACCGCAGCTCGCGGCACATCAGACTGGGTGATCAGGATATCGCGCCCGTGACGGGCGTGGCGCTGCATGACTGCCATTTCAGCTGCCGTAAGCGCCCCTTCTTTATTGAGAATTTCCAGCGGTGTGCGCATCTTGCCAACATCGTGAAGGATGCCCGCCACGCCCAGCTGCAACAGCTCATCCTCACCCGCGCCCAGGTAGTGGCCGAATGAAATTGCCAGCAGGCCGACGTTGAGGCAGTGCTCGGCCGTGTAGTTGTCGCGCTCGCGGATACGGGCAACCCACAGCATGGTGTCGGGATCTTTGATGACGCCGCTGACACATTCGGACACCGTCGACCTGACGGCTTTCATATCGACGGCGCGTCCCAGCCGTACATCGTCCAGCATCGAACGGGTCAGCGCACGAGCCTGCTCCTGACGCTCCAGCGCCTCACGCTGCGCTACTGACGCCGGCGATGGCGTGCGCTGCGCCACCGGCCGGGCCTGCGTCTGTTCAACCAGCGGGTGACCGAGCGCGTCAGCAGCGACTTCCACAAACTGGCAGTAGTGCGCGACCATGGCGATATCGGCCGCGCTGTGTACCGTGAACCCCTGCAGCGCAAAGGGTGTTTCAAGCCAGGGACGATCGAGCTCGCAGACCTGCATGCCGGGCCGTAACGCACTGACCGGAATGCGGACCTGGCGGGAACGCCGGGCACTGCCAGCGCCAGGTGCCTCATGACCTGCTTGTGACAGCTTGCATGATTCCGCAAGAGGCTGGGAAGTCATCGAGTCATCACCCGCCTGGCTGATCCGATACTCGTAACGCTGCTATGGCAGCGGCCATAGCGGTCGCCACCGTTATGACGCAAGTATAGGAAACTGGCGGATTCTGGCGCGCCAATTACCGCGCTGGCGTTTTACAAACGCGTAATGGCAAAAGTGGAAACATCGTCTCTTGTAGTGGTGCGTGCACCGGGCAGTGGAAAGGCCGGTCAGCGGGCCTGGCGCCTGCAACCGACTCTGACATAGGCGCGGCCTGCAGCCGTATTCATAAATGGCTGCAGGCCCACAGCGTCACGGATTACCCAGAGCAATGTCGGCGTCGGCAGGGTCGCGATTACCGAACCGGTCGACAATGGTTGCGCTGGCTCCATTCAATCCCAGCACTTCAACCTGCACGCCGGCGCGCTGGAATTTGATCACTACGGTGTCCAGTGCGGAGACGGCGGTGATGTCCCAGAAATGCGCCCGGCTCAAGTCGATGGTGACACGCTGAAGCGGTTCTTTCAGATCGAACGCCGCCACAAACTTGTCAGCCGAGCTGAAGAATACCTGGCCGGTCACGCAGTAGTGACGATGACCGCCGGGCTCATCCAGCGTCGATTCGATGTGGAGGTAGTGACCCACTTTGTTGGCAAAGAACAGCGCCGCCAGCAGTACGCCAGCCAGCACACCGAAGGCAAGGTTGTGGGTCGCCACTACGACCGAGACGGTGGTGATCATCACGATGTTGGTGGAAAGCGGATAACGCCGCAGGTTGCGCAGGGAATCCCAGCGGAAGGTTCCGATCGATACCATGATCATCACCGCGACCAGCGCCGCCATTGGAATCTCGCTTACCCAGTCGCTCAGAAACACCACCAGGATCAGCAGCACCACGCCCGCCGCCAGCGTCGACAGGCGGGTCCGACCCCCTGATTTCACGTTGATCACTGACTGCCCGATCATGGCGCAGCCTGCCATGCCGCCGAGCAGCCCCGACGCAATGTTGGCAATGCCCTGCCCTTTGCACTCCCGGTTTTTGTCACTGCTGGTGTCAGTCATGTCATCAAGAATGGTCGCCGTCATCAGCGACTCCAGCAGGCCCACGACCGCCAGCGCTGCCGAGTAGGGAAAGATGATCTGCAGCGTCTCCAGATTCACCGGCACCTCGGGCAGCAGGAATACCGGCAGCGTATCGGGCAGCTCGCCCATGTCGCCAACCGTCCGGATATCGAGTCCCAGCACCATCGCCACCGCGGTCAGCGTCAGAATGCAGACCAACGGTGACGGAATGACCTTGCCAACCTTCGGCAGCCAGGGAAACAGATAGATGATGCCCAGGCCGGCTGCTGTTATGGCATACACATGCCAGGTGACATTGGTCAGCTCCGGCAGCTGGGCCATAAAAATGAGGATCGCCAGCGCATTTACGAAGCCAGTCACCACCGACCGTGAAACAAAGCGCATCAGGGACCCCAGCTTCAGAAATCCGGCGACGATCTGCAGCACGCCACACAGCAGGGTCGCTGCCAGCAGGTACTGCAAGCCATGCTCCCGGACCAGCGTCGCCATCAGCAGCGCCATGGCGCCGGTCGCAGCCGAAATCATGGCGGGCCGGCCACCGGCGAACGCGATCACTACTGCTATACAAAATGACGCGTAGAGCCCGACCTTGGGGTCAACACCGGCAATAATCGAAAACGCAATCGCTTCGGGAATGAGCGCCAGCGCTACCACCAGACCCGCGAGGACGTCGCCGCGAATATTGGCGAACCAGTTGCGTTGAATTGTTTCGAGCATTGAATAACCCAGATGCGACATCCCTGCCGGGTAATGGCAGGTAATACAAGGTGAACCACGTGCTGACCGCGGCTGAAACCGCAAACGTCAGGCTGATAGGGGGGAAGCTTCTGGTGCGGCGGCGCACTCAGCTTCGGCGACGAGCCTCCGGCAGGAGCGAGCTGTCCGGCGCGACAGGACCGCGCGGGATGCTGCGAGGCGCAGAGTCTAGACCAACCACGTGCTGCCGTCGAATGCGGGGTGACCAGCGCAAAAGCCGATCCCACCGGGTCGCGGGCACAAATAGCGGACACAAAAAAGGCCGCTACCGACGTGCGGCAGCGGCCAAACAACAGCTTGGGACAGGCCTGACTTAAAACTCGACGGTCAGCTCGACACCAACCTCACGCGGGCGACCGAGGTCAGCTTGCTCGAAGCCGAAGAAGCCTTCCGTCGGGTTGCCACCGAAACCGCTGACTTTGTAGTACTTGTCAGTCAGGTTGGTGCCAACTAGCGCCAGACTCCAGCGACCGCCCGGCTCACGATAGGTAACGCGGGCGTTCAGCAGACCGTATGACGGCAGATAGAAGCCGGCGGTCGCACTGTCGTGCGTGAATTGCTTGTCTTTCCAGCCGTAATCGACGTTGTAGCTGAGCTCAGCACCCGAGGCCAGCGGCTGGAAGTAGGAAGCACCCAGCGTATAGGAGTACTCAGGCGTACGCGCCAGCGGGGTGTTCTTGTTGATCGCCGAAGCACCATCGGTGTCGCTGTATTCGCCGTCAGTCCAGCCACCCGACGCGTTGATGGTCAGGTTTTCGGTGACAGCAACAGCCAGCTCGAACTCGATACCCTGGATGTCGGCACCCGCGGCGTTCTCGGTCAGCTGAACGATCGAGTACTCACCGTTTACAAAGAGGACCGTCGGTGCCGAGGTCTGGATATCTTTGAAATCGGTGTAGAAGTAGGTCATGTTCAGACGGACACGGTTGTCCCAGAAGTCCGAACGGAAACCAACTTCGTACGTCCAGAGCTCTTCGGGATCGTACGGCAGAATACCGTTGTTAGGCAGATTCGGATTCGGCCGGTTGTTGAAACCACCCGACTTGTAGCCCTGTGCTGCCGAGGCGTAGATCATGACGTCCGGCGTGATCTGATAATCCAGACCGATACGCGAGGTCACGCTCTCCCAGTCGCCCTCGTTCTCGCCAGTGAGCGGACCGTAGGCCGAGAAGAATTCCTTGTCATCCTTACTCCAGCGCAGACCGAGGGTCAGGCTGAGGTCGTCGGTCAGTTCGTAGGTCGCCTGGCTGAACAGCGCCACGGTCGTGGTCTCGAGATCGATGAACTCCAGCAGACCGCCTACCGGCACCGTCGGGTTGACACGATAGTTGTTGAAGGTGGCTTCTTCAAACATGTAGTAGAAGCCAGAAACGATGTTGAGGCGATCGTCAAGGAACGAGCTGTCAAACTGGAACTCCTGCGACCAGTTCGAGAACTCGATGTCCTGATCCATGTGGTACAGGTCGAAGTCGCTCAGGTCCCAGTCGTTACGGCCGGTTGCTTCGTTGTCGCGATAGCCGGAAATCGAGCGCAGCACATAGCCGTTGTTGAACTCGTATTCGGCATGCAGGGTTACACCGAACGATTCCGTGGTGTTGCGCTCGGGCAGCGTGCCGCCCTCAACTTTGAACTTGTCGCCGGTGACAGAAGGATCGTACGGAATGCCCGTCCGCTGCTCAAGCAGACCGGGGAAGGCGTCAGTGGTGTTACGACGCGGAATGACGCGGGCGACACCGTTGTTGCTGGTTTCGATGGTATCGACCGAGAAGTTGACGTCCCACGGACCATCCTGCCAGCGCAGCTGTGCACGTGCGGAGGTGACGTCCATATTGCCCATCTTCTCGCCGTGACGCAGGTTGGTCACGAAACCATCGCGCTGCAGCGAAGCAACGGTGATACGCGAGCTGAGGGTATCGGTCAGCGGAATATTCACGGCACCGTTCACATCGCGGCGATCGTAGCTGCCCACCACACCGCGGAAAAAGCCGGTGAACTCACCGAATTCCGGCTTGGTGGTAACGTAACGGATGGCACCACCCGAGGTGTTTTTACCGAACAGCGTGCCCTGCGGACCACGGAGCACTTCGATCTGCTCAACGTCGATAACGTCCAGCAGTGCACCGCTGGCGCGCGGATAGTAAACGTCATCGATGTAGATACCGACGCTGCCTTCCTGGTAAACCCAGCCCTGACCCGAGCCGATACCACGGATCGAGAAAGTGGCGTAGCCGCTGTTACCCATGCCAGTGCCGGCAACGACGTTCGGCACGAAGGCACTCATGGTTCCCAGGTCGCTGATGCCCTTGGTCTGCAGATCGTCGCCGCTGATGGCAACAACCGAGATCGGGGTGGTTTGCAGCGTTTCCATGGTACGGCGCGAGGTTACGATAACCTCTTCCAGCGCAGCCTGCGCCAGGACATCGCTGCTGGCCAGCATGATGGCTGCTGACAGTGCGGCGGGGGTAAAGAGGGGGTGGCGAACTGCGCGCTTAGCGCCAATCCGGGTATGCGATTTTTTCACAGCATGCTCCGTTTACTTTCGACAACGACCGCCGAGCGCACCTATGCCTCTCCACTGCAAAACTGGAAAGCGCGTATTAGGAGCGACCGTCCTGGTCACATGGGATGCATTGGGTTGTACGACAAACGGGGCGGGATTCTTCCACGGAAGACATGTTAAGTCAACGTCACTTTACGATCTGATGGGGGAATGGTACCGACCGCTCGTCGGGAAATTATCGACCACCCCTAATTGTCAGCGTTATCTTATCGACGGTGCCGAACAACTGAACTAAGCGGAGAAAATGGACGACTCTTCGTCAGAGTGACCACTCACCGCCGCGCTCGACGGCGCGATGCAGCGCATCCAGCCCTTGCTGCAACAAGTCACCACTCTTGTTACGCGGATAGATGAGGTAGATGGGATAAGAAAACTCCGGCGCCTGTGGTACCCGCTCCAGCAGACCTTCCGCCAGCGGCCGCGCCACCACCCGCGAGCGAAAATAACCACTGCCGCCATTGCTGAGCAAAAAGTGCAGTGCCAGCGGTCCGAGATCGAGCGCTACCGTGGTACGGGCCAGCTCGGGCAAGGCGGCGTCATGCTGGCGACGGAAATCCTCACCCCAGTCTATATATATGTAGGGCTCGGCCCGCCCGGACACCCTCACCATCAGCAGCCGCTCCTCCAGCAGCTGTTCCACCTGCATGCCGGGCCAGTAATCAGGCTGGTGAACAAGGGCGGCATCCAGTACGCCGTGCTTCAGCTTGTCATGCAGCACACTGCGCTCACCCACCTCAACCCGCACCGCCAGCTCGGGCGCTCCGTTGCGCAATTGCTGCAGCCAGTCAAGCACCAGCGGGTTCCAGAGACTGATCTCGCCGCCGATGGTGAGGAGTTCCGGATTACCTTGCGGCAGGGGAAGATCACGGCGCGCCGCCTCCCAGGTCTGTACCAGCTGAGTGGCAAACGCAATGAAGTGCTGACCATGTTCGGTGGGCCGCGCCCCACCGCGATTGCGCACGAACAGCCGGCACCCCAGCTGGCCCTCCAGGTTGTGGATGCGCGCCGTCACTGTGGTCTGCGTGACATGCAACTGCTCTGCCGCCGCGATAAAACTGCCGCAACGGACCACCGACAGGAAGGTGCGGGCAAGATCAATATCCATGGCTTATATCAAAAGTTTGAATAGTAAACGGCATTCTATTTCATTATTCAGCGGTTAATGCAGTCGCCATACTGAAGCCCGAATTTTTCGGAGAGCTCTGATGTCGGCTGCCACGTCACCACTACGCGCACTGCCGGGTGCCTCAGCCAGCCCGCCCACGGGGGCCGGGGTAGCAGGTGAACTGTTCCCCGAGCCGCTCTGGCGCGAACTCGAAGCCACCCTTGCTGCGCTCGATCATGACCAGCTGCTCTGGCTGAGTGGTTATCTGGCGGCCAGGTCCGCCCATACCAGCCCTCCGGCGGCTGCGCTCGCCAGCCCCCTGCAGCCGGTGCCTGTCGCTGCGGCGCCAGCCGGCGCCGCCAGCAAAGTCCTGGTGGCGTTTGGTACCGAAACCGGCAACAGCCGGATGCTGGCCCGAAAACTGGCCGAGCTTGCTGCTGAACGAGGTATGGCGGTTGAAATCGCTGACCTGAGCAACACCAAACTGCGTCAGCTGGCCAGACGTGACCACCTCCTGCTGATCTGCAGCACACACGGCGACGGCGATCCGCCAGAACCCATCCACGACTTCTATAACGCGCTGATGGACGCGAGTGCACCGCGCCTCGAGCAGCTCCTTTACAGCGTGCTGGCACTTGGCGACAGCAGCTATGAGCAGTTCTGTGTTACCGGCCGCCAGCTGGATGAGCGCCTGGCCGAGCTCGGCGCCCAGCGTCTGGCCCCCCGGGAGGAGTGCGACGTTGACTTCGAAGCGCCGGCCGCAGCCTGGATGGAACGTGTGCTGGCCATACTGAGTGACGTCGTGACCACCACCTCGCCAGCGTCCCCGGTCACCGGTGCGGCCGTTCCAGTACCTCAGGCTGTGGCGACCGAATACAGCAAAAACCAGCCGTTGCAGACCGAGGTGCTGGAGAACATCTGCCTCAGTGTCGCCGATGATCCCAGCGCGGTGTTCCACCTCGAGCTCAGCCTCGACGTGAGCGACTTCCCAATCAGCCCCGGCGATGCGGTTGGCGTGCTGGTCGACAATCCGCCGCAGCTGGTCGCAGCGATCCTCGACGCCACCGGACTGTCGGGCGATGAAGCGGTGACGGTGAACGACACTGCCCTGCCGCTGGTACAGGCCCTGCGCGAGCAATGCGACCTCACCATCCCGAGCAAGCGCTTCCTCGAAACGTGGGCAGAGGTCAGCGGCAGCGACGCCGTGCGCCGCGTTGCTCTGGCCGACGCCAGGGCGCAGCGGGAGTTTCTGCGCCAACACCAGATCCGTGATCTGGTGGCACAGTACCCGGCCCGTCCCGAAGCGCAGGTGCTTATTGACGCACTGCGCCCGTTGCAACCCCGCCTCTACGATGTGGCCAACAGCCTGTTGCAGGTCAGCGACGAACTCCACCTCACGGTAAAACGCTATCACTATCCGTTCGGCAACCGCACTGAGAGCGGCATCGCTTCCAGCTATCTGGCGCAGCTGCAGCCCGGTGAGACGCTGCGGCTCTACCCGCACCGTAACGCCCGTTTCCACCTGCCCGACGACCCGGCGACGCCGCTGATCCTGATCGGAGAAGGCACAGGCATTGCACCCTACCGCGCCTTTGCTCAGGAGCTGAGCCAGCGTCCGGAGCAGCCGCCCTGCTGGCTGTTCTTTACCAGTGGTCAGTTTGAACAGGATTTTCTGTACCAGACGGAATGGCAGCAGATGCTGCATGAAAACCGCCTGTATCGCATCGATACCCTCTTCCGCCAGGACCATCCCGAACGCGAACCGGGCGACCTGTTCCGCGGCGCCCAGGCTGAGCTGGCTGCGTGGCTGCAGCGCGGGGCCCATATCTACTTCTGCGGCGACAAGCCCCTGCTATCGCGGGCAGAGACCGCGCTGCAGCAGCTGCTCGCGACCACGCATGGGGTCGACTGGAAGGCGCTCGATAAAGCCAAACGTATTCACCGCAATCTTTACTAGGTGGACTGTCATGAGCCAACGTCCTTCATTTACCGTGGACCGCAGCAGCGACCTGTCACAGCCGGTGAGTGAGCTCCACGATAACGAGAAGCTCAAGGCGCGCAGCAATTATCTGCGCGGGACCATTGCCGGGGGATTGAAAGATTCAGTGACCGGAGCCGTGCCCGGCGATGATCCCCTGCTGATGAAGTTCCACGGCATCTATCAGCAGGATGACCGGGACCTCCGCAGTGACCGCGCTCGCCGCAAGCTGGAGCCGCTTTACCAGTTCATGGTGCGCATGCGCATTCCCGGCGGCCGTCTCAGCGCGGCGCAATGGCTTGGCATCGACCGGCTTGCCCGGCGTTTCGCGGAGCGCGGGCTGCGTATCACGACGCGCCAGACCATCCAGCTGCATGGCGTCCGCAAGTGGCATCTGCAGCTGCTGATGCAAGGGATACGCGACCTTGGACTCGATACCATCGCTGCCTGTGGTGATGACAGCCGCGGTGTGGTCTGCGGCGCAAATCCGGCACTGTCGACCGTGCATCGGCGCGTTGCCGAACTGGCAACCGCCACCAGCCAGCGTCTCATCCCGAAAACCGGCGCTTATCGCGAGATCTGGTACGAGGAATCTGCCATGCCCAGCGGTGCGTCAGAGGATCCGACTTACGGACCGCTCTACCTGCCGCGCAAGTTCAAGGTGGGATATGCCATTCCGCCGATCAACGACATCGATGTTTACGGCCAGGATCTCGGCCTGATAGCCATCGTCGAGGGCGACACCCTGCTCGGCTTCAATGTCTGCGTCGGCGGCGGCATGGGTCAGCTCGATAATCGTGAAGACAGCTATCCCCGTCTCGCAGAGCAGCTCGGCTTCATCGAAGCGGATGAGGCGCCCGCCTTTGCCGAGCTGGTGATGGGTATCCAGCGCGACTTCGGTGACCGCAAGGATCGCCACCGGGCACGCTTCAAATACACGCTCGACCGGCTCGGCAATGACTGGTTTCTGGCAGAAGTTGCTGCGCGTCGCGGTCAGCCTCTGGCGCCAGCGCAGCCGGTGACATTCACTCAAAATGGCGACCAGCTCGGCTGGACCGAAGGTGCCGACGGACGCTGGCACGGCACCCTCTATATTGAAAGCGGCCGCGTTCAGCACGCGCTGCAGGATCAGCTCGCAGCCCTGTTTCAGCAGTACGGCGGGCGGATACGTCTCACCACCAACCAGAACCTGCAACTCACCGATGTGCCGCCAGAAACGCTGGCGCAGCTGCAGAACCGGCTCGACGATCTCGAACTCGCTCACCGGCTGGCGCCGGAGGAACAGGCCGCGCACACGCTGAGCTGCGTGGCGCTGCCGACCTGCGGTCTGGCGATGGCGGAAGCCGAACGCTACACGCCGGCGTTTCTCGATCTCTTCAATCGCCTGAAGGCACTGCACGGGCTGCAGCAGTCGCCCATGACGCTGCGCATCACCGGCTGCCCGAATGGCTGCGCCCGTCCCTATCTGGCCGAAATCGCCCTCACCGGTCGTGCGCCCGGACTCTACAACCTCTACCTCGGTGGCAGTTACCACGGCGACCGGCTCGCCCAGCTCTACGCCGGCAATGTGGATGAGGTGCAGATCACCGAACTGCTCGATCCGCTATTCGAAAGCTATGCCCGCAACCGCCATGCCGGCGAGCACTTCGGTGACTACCTGGTGCGTTCTGGTGCGCTCGAGCAGCAGCTGGTGACCACCACAGCACTGCAGCAAAGTCGCTCACCACAACGCAACCGTCTGAACATCTGATTATTGAAACCACCTGGAGCAGGCCATGGCCCGATATTTTTTCATTCAGAGTCAGGACCCCTTCACCGAGGTCCGCACCGCCACCCAGCTCGATCTGGCTCGCCGGCTGACCGAGGCGGGTAACGAGGTGACGCTGCTGCTGGTGCAGAACGGTGTCAGCCCCGCACGGCAGGGCGCGCACAGTGATTCCTTTGACGCGCTCTGTAACAGCGAGGTCCGTCTCCTGGCTGATCGTTTCTCGCTGCAGATGCGCGAAATCACCAGCGCGCAGCTGAAACCAGGCATCACGGAAGCCGACGTCGACATCGTGATCGACGCCATGCTGGCCGGCGACAAAGTCATCTGGAACTGATATGGCGTTAACAGGAACGATCATGAACGAGACCAGAACCCTCACCTTCGCCTTCATGGATCCCCCCTTCGAAAGCGAACGCACTGTCACCTTCTTCCGACTGCTGGATGCCGCGCTGGCGCGCAACACCAACGTGCGTGTCTTTGCCTACGAAGGCGCAGTCGCACAGGCATTTGCACTGCAGGCGCCGCACGGCAATGGTGTGCATGGCCGCGACACCGAGGAAGAAGCCCATCCGCTGACCAAAGACTGGATCGCTGCTCTGCAACGCACAGCCGCCAGCAAAGGCCTCAACTTCGAATGGATCAACTGTGGACTCTGCGTCGATGAGCGCGGGGTGAACGAAGTGATTCCCGGCTGCGGCCGGGGCGGGCCGGCCGACCTCTGGCGCTTCGCCAGCGAAGCCTTCAACACGCTCACCATCGGCACCCGCTGACTCAGGAGATCATGACAGATGAAAGTTCTACAGGTTGTCGAGCAGGGCTTCCGCACCCTGGTTGAGGAGCAGGACGACACCATTCTCTGGCTGACCCGCTCGATGCTGGGCGCCGGCGCCCAGCTGTCAGTGCTGTTATCGGGTCACGCGGCCTGCTATGCCGTGCAGCAGCGACGCCAGCCCAAGCTGACACTGGGCGACTGGCAGCAGTCCCAGCCGGCGGAAGTGAGCCGTGACCTCGACGCGCTGACGACGGAGGGTGTCCCGGTCTACGTCGTGCGTGACGATCTGGCTGAGCGTGGTCTGACCAATCTGGCGGTGCGCGATGGTATCGAGGTGATCGACCGGAGCGCGCTGCCAGGAATTTACGATGCGGCCGATCAGGTCTGGCAGTGGTGAGCTGAAGCCGCCCTGGCAGTTTTATCGTTCCCGACTGACCGGAGCGCACCATGCACCCTGCCCTGCAAACGCCGCTGCTGAGCCTGCTCGGCTGCCAGCTTCCCATCATGCTGGCTGGCATGGGCGGCGTGGCACGACACCGGCTGGCGGCAGCTGTCGCCAATGCCGGCGGGTTTGGCTGCATGGGTATGGTGCGCGAACCCCCCGAGCGCATCCGCAGCGAGATTCAGGCGCTGCGCACGCTGACTGCCGCACCGTTCGGAATCAACCTGATCCCGGCCGCAACCGATGCGGCGCTACTCAAAAGAGAGATCAGCACCTGCCTGAGCGAGCAGGTTCCCGTCATGGTGCTGTTCTGGGGGGTCGACGCACCACTGGTCCGCCATCTGAAGGCCGCTGGCGTGACGGTGATTCATCAGGTGGGCACAGTCGCGGCGGCGGAAGCCGCCCTCGCCGCGGGCGCCGACGCGCTCATCGCGCAAGGTGTGGAAGCTGGCGGACACGTGCATGGCACCGTGAGTACGCTGGCGCTGCTGCCAGAGGTTGTGGCACTCAGCGACGTGCCAGTCGCTGCGGCTGGTGGCATCGGCAGTGGCGCCGCGCTGGTGGCCGCGCTGGCGCTCGGCGCACAGGGCGTCAGCCTGGGCAGCGCGCTGCTGGCCACCCACGAAGCCAATGCCCACCCTCATCATCAACAGCGGCTGCTGGCCGCATCCGCTGAAGAGACCGTCTATACGCGGCAGTTTGCCCGCAACTGGCACGAACCAGCGCCAGTCCGCGTCTTGCCTAATGCCGTGACAGCGGGAGCGTATGCAGAAGAGGCCGCACGCGGCGAGTCGCCCGAGATCGGGCAACAGGACGGCCAGCCAATCTACCTGTTTTCGACCGACTCCCCGCTGGCGGACGCCACCGGCCGCCTCGACGACATGGCCCTTTATGCCGGTCAGTCGTGTGGCCAGATCACCACGCTCTGCAGCGCCGCAGAGCGGATTGAACAGATCATCGGTGAAGCCGAACAGACATTGCGAAGGCTTATCCGCACGTAGGAACCCTGCCTGGCTGGCGAAACGGCGGAAGCCGTGTCATTCGCCTGCAGGCAGGCTCCTGCAGGAGGTGCCGCCATGACCCGCCGCAGGAGCCGGCCTTGCCGGCGAACCGCATAAAGCCGGGCATTCGCCTGTATAAGCTCCGCCAGCACCAGCTGGTCAGACGGCAGCGCGCAGCGCCTGCTCCAGGTCGGCAAGAATATCGTCGATGTGTTCAATGCCGACGGACAGCCGCACCATATCGGCGCTGACACCCGCCTTGTTCAGCTCCTCCTCATTGAGCTGACGGTGTGTGGTGCTCGCAGGATGACAGGCCAGCGACTTGGCGTCACCGATATTGACCAGCCGGGTCACCAGCTGCAGCGCATCGATGAAGCGTGCGCCCGCCTCTGCACCACCTTTGATACCAAAGGTCAGAATCGACGCCGGAACACCACCGAAGTAGCGCTGCGCCAGCTCGTGCTCCGGATGATCCGGCAGGCCGGCGAACTGCACCCAGGCGACGTTTTCATGATCCCTGAGATACTCGGCCACCCGCAGCGCGTTGCTGCAGTGCCGCTCCATGCGCAGCGCCAGTGTTTCCAGCCCCTGCAGAATAAGAAAGGCGTTGAACGGCGATAGCGCTGCACCCATGTTGCGCAGCGGCACCACCCGGCAGCGGCCGATAAACGCCGCGGCACCGAGATCACGGGTATAGCAGACGCCGTGGTAGGAAGGATCAGGTTCGTTCAGCAGCGGGAATCGATCGGCATGCTTGTCCCACGGGAACTTGCCGGAGTCGATGACGATGCCGCCGATGCTATTGCCATGACCGCCGATGTACTTGGTGAGGGCATGAACCACGATGTCCGCGCCGTGCTCGAACGGCCGGCACAGCATCGGCGTCGCCACGGTGTTGTCCACGATAAGCGGTACACCGTGCCGGTGGGCGGCCTCCGCCATCGCCGCCATATCCATGATGTTGCCAGCCGGGTTGCCGATTGACTCGCAGAACACCGCCTTGGTGCGATCGTCGATCAGCGCTTCCAGGGCAGCGATGTCGTCATGCGGCGCGAAGCGCGTCTCGATGCCCATGCGCGGCAGAGTGTGCGCGAACAGGTTGTAGGTCCCGCCGTAGAGCTTGGCCACCGAAACAATGTTGTCGCCGGCTTCCGCGATGGTCTGGATGGCGTAGGTGATAGCGGCCATGCCCGACGCGACCGCAAGCGCACCGACCCCGCCCTCCAGCGCAGCCATGCGCTCTTCCAGCACGGCATTGGTCGGGTTCATGATGCGGGTATAGATGTTGCCCTGCACCTTGAGGTTAAAGAGATCGGCCCCGTGCTGGGTGCTGTCGAATGCGTAGGACGTGGTCTGATAAATCGGCACGGCCACCGCTTTGGTAGTGGGGTCGGGGCTGTAACCGGCGTGGATGGCGAGCGTTTCCAGCTTCATGGCAACTCCTGATTATTGATAGTTGGCGGACCAGTATGCGGAAACGACCGATTGTAACAACGGGACCACCTGCTGCGGTAATGCGCCACTGCCGCCCTTGAAACCGGTAAATTGGCCCCCATCATGCCTCAGTTGTCCCATGGAGCATGCGCTGGGCAGAGACCCGGCAAACGGGACAGTGGGGCGTCATTTTCCGGGAGTGGCAAGCGAGGAAGGAAGCAGCTGATCCGCTGCGGAGCCGATTGCCAAAATCAATCGACCTCATTCCTTTAATTCATTTTAGCTATGCCTCTGTTTCGGTTAATGTATGTCTTGTAACAGTTAGCTCCCCAGTTTTATCCCGACATCAACAAAGGAGAAACGCGATGTCTGTCATTAATACTCAGATCAAGCCGTTCAAGGCCCAGGCTTTCAAACAGGGCAAATTCATCGAAGTGACCGAGGCCGACCTGAAAGGCAAGTGGGCCGTATTCTTCTTCTATCCGGCTGACTTCACTTTCGTCTGCCCGACCGAGCTGGGCGACGTAGCTGACCACTACGAAGAGTTCCAGAAGCTGGGCGTAGAGATCTACTCGGTCTCGACCGACACCCACTTCACCCACAAAGCGTGGCACGACAGCTCCGAAACTATCGGCAAGATCCAGTACACGATGATCGGCGACCCGACCGGCACCATCACCCGCAACTTCGACGTCATGCGCGAAGATCAGGGCCTGGCTGACCGCGGCACCTTCATCGTTGATCCGGACGGCATCATCCAGGCTGTGGAAATCACCGCCGAAGGCATCGGCCGTGACGCTTCCGACCTGCTGCGCAAAGTGAAAGCTGCTCAGTACGTCCGCAACCACCCCGGCGAAGTCTGCCCGGCCAAGTGGCAGGAAGGCGAAGCTACGCTGAGCCCGTCGCTGGACCTGGTTGGCAAGATCTAAGTCAGCCTGTGCGCCCCGCGCACAACGCGGGGTTGCGTAACTCCGGCCTGCGCCGGAGACACACCACTCAGAGAGCATCAAACCACCCTGGGCTGCGATCCAGCCCAGGGTTGCACGGCCGGCGGCGTGATCCGCCGCCGGACTTCACCCAGACTCAAAGGAATCGCCAGGATGTTGGACGCCAACCTTAAGAATCAGTTGAAAACCTATCTCGAGAGGGTTACGCAGCCGTTCGAGATCATCGCGTCTTACGACGACAGCGACAAATCACGCGAGCTGTCCGAGCTGCTCGAAGAGATCGCTACACTCTGCCCGTTGATTTCCGTCCGCGACGACGGCACGGATGAGCGGCGCCCTTCGTTCGCCCTGCACCGGCCCGGCTCCACCATCAGCCTGCGCTTTGCCGGCATTCCGATGGGTCACGAATTCACCTCACTGGTGCTCGCCCTCCTGCAGGTTGGCGGCTACCCGCCCAAGGTCACAGACGAAGTGATCGCGCAGGTCAAAGCGCTGGAAGGTGAGTACAACTTCGAAACCTATTTCTCGCTGTCGTGCCAGAACTGCCCCGACGTGGTGCAGGCGCTGAACACGATGGCCGTGCTCAACCCCAATATTCGCCACGTTGCCATCGACGGCGCCCTGTTCCAGGATGAGGTCGAGCGGCGCGAAGTGATGTCGGTGCCGTCCATCTTCCTGAACGGCGAGCCGTTCGGTCAGGGCCGGATGGATCTGGAACAGATCCTGGCGAAGCTGGATACCGGCGCCGCTGCCCGCGAAGCCGAGAAGATGAAGACCAAAGAGGCATTCGATGTGCTGGTGGTCGGCGGTGGCCCGGCCGGTGCAACGGCCGCCATCTATGCGGCGCGCAAAGGCATCCGCACCGGCGTTGCAGCCGAGCGCTTCGGCGGCCAGGTACTCGACACCATGAGCATCGAAAACTTCGTCTCGGTCAAAGAGACGGAAGGACCGAAGCTCGCCCGCGCCCTGGAGGAGCACGTGCGCCACTACGATGTGGACATCATGAACCTGCAGCGTGCTTCCAGACTGATACCGGCCTCAGAACCGGGCGGCCTGCACGCGGTGGAGTTCGAGGGCGGCGGCTCGCTCAAGGCGAAGAGCATCATTATCGCCACCGGCGCCCGCTGGCGTGAAATGAACGTGCCCGGCGAGGCCGAGTACAAAACCCGCGGCGTAGCCTACTGTCCGCACTGTGATGGTCCGCTGTTCAAGGGCAAGCGCGTGGCGGTCATCGGCGGCGGCAACTCCGGGGTCGAGGCAGCCATTGACCTGGCCGGCATCGTCGCCCACGTCACGCTGATCGAATTCGACAGCAAACTGCGTGCGGATGAAGTGCTGCAGCGCAAGCTGCGGAGCCTCCCGAACGTCGACATCGTGGTCAATGCCCTCACCACTGAGGTGAAAGGTGATGGCCAGAAGGTGACCGGGCTGGTCTACAAGAACCGCGAAACCGAAGAGCTGGTTGAGGTCGAGCTGGAGGGCATCTTCGTCCAGATCGGCCTGGTTCCGAACACCGACGGCCTGAAGGGCACCATCGAGCTGACTCAGCGGGGCGAGATCGTGGTCAACGACCGCGGCGAGACGTCGGTACCCGGCATCTTCGCAGCGGGTGACGTGACCACCGTACCCTACAAGCAGATCGTGATCGCGATGGGCGAAGGCGCCAAAGCCTCACTGGCTGCTTTCGACTACCTGATCCGCTCCTGAC
>JAJUJZ010000043.1 GCA_029265075.1 Gammaproteobacteria bacterium
CACCCGGCAGCCCGGACCAATCACTTCAACGGATCGGTAACCATGGCAAAAATCATCGTAGTGACTTCAGGCAAGGGCGGTGTCGGCAAGACCACCAGCAGCGCCGCTATTGCCGCCGGCCTCGCGCAGCGCGGCTTCAGGACCGCGGTCATCGATTTTGACGTCGGCCTCCGTAACCTCGACCTGATCATGGGTTGCGAGCGGCGCGTGGTGTATGACTTCGTCAACGTGATCATGGGCGATGCCAACCTCAACCAGGCGCTGATCAAGGATAAGCAGATCGAAAATCTCTTCATCCTGCCGGCATCGCAGACGCGCGACAAAGATGCCCTGACCCAGGATGGTGTGGAGCGTGTGCTCAAAGAGCTGAGCGAAACCTTCGACTACATCATCTGCGACTCCCCGGCCGGCATCGAGCGCGGCGCCCATCTGGCGATGTATTACGCCGACGAGGCGATCGTGGTGACCAACCCGGAAGTCTCCTCGGTGCGCGACTCGGACCGTATTCTCGGCCTGCTGAGCAGCAAGTCGCGTCGTGCCGAGCAGGGAGAGGAACCGATTCGCGAGCACCTGCTGCTGACGCGCTATTCGCCGGAGCGGGTGGAGCGCGGCGAGATGCTGTCTGTCAGCGATGTGCAGGAAATTCTGTCCATTCCCCTGCTGGGCGTCATTCCCGAGTCGCAGGCCGTGCTCAACGCCTCGAACTCCGGTCGCCCGGTGATTCTCGATGCCGAGAGCAATGCCGGTCAGGCCTACGCCGACGCCATTGCCCGCCTGTTGGGTGAGGAGGTTGAGCACCGCTTCATCACGGCCAGAAAAAAAGGCCTCCTGAAACGTCTGCTGGGGAGCGTGGCATGAAACTCTTCGACTACTTCCGCGCCCGCAAGCCGAGCTCGGCGGCCGTCGCCAAGGAGCGCCTGCAAATTCTGGTCTCGCACGAGCGCTCAACCCGGGCCGGCCCGGAGTTTCTCCCGGAGCTGCAGCAGGAGCTGCTGGCCGTTATCCGCAAGTACTATCCCATTGAACTTGATCAGGTTAAGGTACAGTTAGGTCAGCAGGATGATTGCTCACTGCTCGAGCTCGACATCATGCTGCCTGAAGAACCCTTGCAGAAGCGGGCCTGACCGGACGCCATCGCCACTCAGCCGACCTGTGAGCGTCGGCTGAGGACGCGGATACCTGTCTGGCCATCTGCTGCCAACGACGGGAGGAGTCATGATGCGTCATCGCGTCACAGGAGTACTATTCGCTGCGGTCGCCGTCATTGCGCAGGCCGCCGAGGCGGACCAGCAACTGCAGCAGCGCGCTCGCGCTTTCTTTGAACCAATCCCCGAGCAGGTTACCGAGCTGGGCGGCAAGCCCCTCACCGAAGCGCAGATCCGGCTGGGCTGGAAGCTGTGGTTCGACCCCCGCCTGTCACGCAGCCACCTGATCAGCTGCAACACCTGTCACAGCCTCAGCCTGGGCGGTGCAGATAACGTCCCCGCCTCGATAGGTCATGGCTGGCAGCGCGGTCCGCGCAACAGCCCCACCGTGCTCAATGCGGTATTCAATGCCGCTCAGTTCTGGGATGGACGTGCTGACGATCTGCAGGAGCAGGCGTTTGGCCCGCTGCAGGCGCCAGTCGAAATGAACAACACGCCCGAGCGGATCGAGGCGACGCTGCGCAGCATCCCCGAATATGTCGCCGAATTCCGGGCCGCGTTCCCGGGCACCGACCCGGTGACGTTCGAGAATGCCGCCGCGGCACTGGCCGCGTTTGAAGCCACGCTGATCACCCCCGATGCGCCTTTCGACCGTTTTCTGAAGGGTGATCTGAATGCTCTGAGCGCCGACCAGAAACGCGGGCTGCAGCTGTTCATGGATACCGGCTGCACCGCCTGCCACAACGGCGTCAATCTCGGCGGGCAGGCCTACTTCCCGTTCGGCATCGTCAAGCGCCCCGGCGCGGACATCCTGCCGCCGGAGGACAAGGGGCGCTTTGCCGTGAGCAACACAGTTTCGGATGAATATGTATTCCGGGCGTCCCCGCTGCGCAACATTGCCCTGACCCCGCCCTACTTCCACAGCGGCGAAGTCTGGGATCTGGAACAGGCGGTCGCCATCATGGGCGACAGTCAGCTCGGTCGCGAGCTGAGTGAGGAGGAAGCGAAAAGCATCACCGCCTTCCTGCACAGCCTGACCGGGCGCCAGCCGCAGCTGGAATTGCCGATCCTGCCGCCCAGCACCAGGGCAACCCCGAAGCCGGAGCTGGAGGCTCACTCGCCGGCGCGCGACGTCGACCCTGCCTGACCAGTGTCGCGCGGCAGGCCATTCACACCGGGCTGCCGCGCGCTACTTACGCATTCTTAACTGGTGATAAACGGCTGATGAGGCTTTACTGAGCATGCCGGCGCATTGCTACGGCGCCATTTTGCTCAATGAGGTTTCGCCATGAACAAGCTTCTGATCGCCGCCACCGCGCTCATGTTCACCGCCGGCGCCTATGCCGCCAAGCCGACCAGCATCACCTATGTGAAAGAAGTACCGCTGGCCAACGATGAAATCTATGCGGAATTCGTCGTGAAGTGCTCGGACGGGCAGGAAAAATCGATCACCGCCTGGGATAACCGGAGAACCTGGTGCCAGGGTACGGGTGAGCGCACTGACTGCACCAAAAAGCAGATCAATGCTGCCAAAGAAGCTTGCAAATAAGTAAGAACACCTGAGGCCCGCGAATAAGAATAATCTCTCCCGGGCCTGCTAATAACAATAATTCCACGCCTGCTGGCAGTCACTGGACGACAGGCCAGACCAGCCTCGCGCCGTAGCGGCGAACCTGCCGCTACGGCGCAACTGTCTCCCTACTCAATCGTGATCCAGCGGCTTGTCGGTGAAGAGATAGTCCTTCATCTCGTCCGCAAAAATAGCGTCCTTGCGGCGGATCCACTCCATCATCATCGCGGCATGCTCTTTTTCTTCGTCGCGGTTGTGGATCAGAATCGCGCGCAGCTCGTCGTCCTTGCATACCTCGATGCGCTGGTTGTACCAGTCGACCGCTTCCAGCTCCTCCATCAGTGAGGTGATGGCGCGGTGCATGTCACGGGCAGCGTCGGACAGCAGTTCATAGGGTTCGTGATAGCCCTCATTGGCCATAAGCCTCTCCTCTGCGGTAAAAAGAACAGGTTCTTCGCCAACGGGCGTGCATCCGGCCAGCTCAGAATCGGTGCTTTCCTTGTTAATTCAAACAGTTATGCGATTCGACTCCGTCCCATCCAGATGGTTCACCTGGCGCCGCGTCCTATTGCTGGCCGCACTGCTGAGCTGCAGCCCGGCGCTGACCGAGGCGCCGGCGCAGGGTCTGGCACCACTGCCGGTCGAACCGGCGCCGGGCTCCCCCACGCTGCGCAGCCAGTGGCTGCAGGAACTCCGGACGCTGGCGGTACAGCAGCTCACGGTGGCGCTGCAGCGCGCCTATCGGCAACACATTGCAGCGGCGCAGCCACTGCCGGCTGAAGTACGCGACTTTCTGGCGCCGCTGTTTCCAGCCGAGGTACTGGAGCGTGCGCGCTACACCGTGAGCAAAGATGAGATCACCCTGCCGGGCGTGCTGAATCAGGGCAGCAAGGCGCTGTTCGGGCAGGATCATGCGGTGTCGATCGATCATCTGATTATCTTCAGCCGCGATCCCGGCCTGGCGCGCGCCAGCGATGCACAGTGGTGGGCCCACGAGCTTGGCCACCACCTGCAGTATCAGCGGCTGGGTGGCATTGCCGGCTTTGCAGAAGCCTATGTTGCGAATTTTGCGGCGCTGGAAGCCGAAGCCGAGGCCTGGGGGCAGCAGGCGGTACAGAAATACATCGATGAAGTGGTCTGGGAGCGGGAGTGGCAACGTCCGGCCACGCCCCCGGCAGCGCTCACGCAGGTCCCTCGTGATTGAACTCACGACTGAAGATGCCCCAGAAGGCGAGGAACAGTGCGGCGATAAGCGGCCCGATGACAAACCCGCTGAGACCAAAAATGGCCAGGCCACCCAGCGTCGAAAACAGCACCAGATAGTCCGGCATCTTGGTGTCCCGTCCGACCAGCAACGGGCGTAGCAGATTGTCGACCAGCCCAATGACGCCGGCACCAAACCCGATCAGCACCAGCCCCTGTATCCAGCTGCCGGTGGCCAGCAGCCAGATCGCGACCGGCACCCAAACCACTGCGGTTCCAACCGCTGGCAGCATCGACATGAACGCCATGACGACGCCCCACAGAACGGCTCCGCCGATGCCCAGCGCCCAGAAGATCAGCCCGCCCAGCGCTCCCTGAATTATCGCTACCACCAGGTTGCCCTTGATGGTGGCGCGGGTCACCTCGGCGAACTTGGCAAACAGCGCCCGCTCGCGGGCATCACCCAGGGGCAGTACCCGGATCAGCAGCTGCACCAGCCAGTCGCCATCGCGCAGCAGAAAAAAGGTGAGGTAGAGCATCAGCGCGGTACTGACCACCAGCTGCAGCACATTCTGACCGATAGTCAGTGTATGGGTGGCCACCGTGCGGGTGGCATTCAGTGCCCCCTCCGCGAGACTCGAGCGCATCCGCTCGATATCGATATCGAACCGGACCAGCAGCTCGCTGACCCACGGCACCGCACTGCGGGCGCGATCGATGTAGGTCGCCATGCTCAGCTCGCCCGATTCGATACGCTGATAGAGCGACAGCGCCTCATCGAGCAGTACGGCCCCAAGCAGCATTAACGGCACCACTACCACTACCGTGAACAGCAGCAGCGTCAGCAGCGCGTTAAGTGTGCGGCGGTCGCCCCAGCGCTGCGCCAGCCACTGCTGGAACGGCCAGAACACGATGGTGGCGGCAATGGCCCAGAAAATAGCGCCGAAAAATGGGCTCAGCACCCAGAAGAATGCTGCCGTCACGCCCACCAGCAGCGTCAGAAAGGAGCGCTGCTCCAGTTTTTCACGCATCAGTTACTTCCCCGCCACCGCGTCCTGCGCCCGCCGCTGACCAGTTGCCACTGTCGGCCCTGGCCCGGTCGGACCGTGCTCATCGTCAAAAGTCGTTCATCTTCCCAGCAATACGCGCCCGGCGACAAGGCTCTCAATTGACCCATCCGTCCGCCCCCGCCTACCATGCGTGGCTGCCCCGTCTTTGAGACCGGTCCCCTATGCCACCCGCCCTGCGCGCGCTCAATCACCGCGATTACCGCCTGTTTGCCTCCGGGCAGCTGGTCTCGCTGATTGGAACGTGGATGCAGACCGTGGCGCAGTCATGGCTGATTTATCGCCTGACCGACTCCGCCGCGCTGCTCGGGCTGGTGGTATTCGCCTCCCAGTTTCCGGTCTTTCTGTTCTCCTCGGTGGGCGGACTGGTCGCTGACCGGCTGCCGCGCGGCCGGGTGGTGATGATTACCCAGACCGGCGCTATGCTGCTCGCATTCACGCTCGCCGCGCTCACCCTCACCGACACAGTGGTGCCCTGGCATGTATTTGTCCTGGCCTCACTGCTGGGCGTCTGCAACGCATTTGATATGCCGGCGCGCCAGTCGTTCGTCACCGAGCTGGTACCCGCCGCCGATCTGCCCAACGCCATTGCCCTCAACGCGGCTGTCTTCAACGGCGCTCGCATCCTGGGACCAGCCCTGGCCGGCGTGCTGGTCACAGCGGTTGGGGAGGGCTGGTGTTTTCTCGGTAACGGCGTCAGCTTCCTGGCTGTGCTGGCCGGCCTGGCCCGCATCAGCCACAAACCGGCGCCGTCGCGCCAGCGGCAGCATCCGCTGCTGGATCTGCGCGATGGTTTCGCGTTTGCCGGACGCACCTGGCCGATCCGCACACTGCTGCTGACCCTGGCAGCCATCGGGCTGGGCGGCGGCCCCTACGTATCGCTGATGCCTATCTTCGCCGACCGTATTCTGCAGGGCGGCGCCCAGGCGCTGGGCATCCTGATGGGCGCTTCCGGGCTGGGTGCGCTGCTGGGCACGGTGGTACTGGCCACGCGCGGCACGCCGGCGACACTGTGGCGCTGGGTACCGCTGGCACTGGCCGGCTTCGGCATCGCCCTGACGCTGTTTGCCGCCAGCCGGCTGTTCTGGCTGTCGACGCTGCTGCTGGTGGGCGTGGGCTTCGCTCTGCTGCTGAGCATGACCTCGGTCAATACGCTGGTGCAGTCGCTGGTGCCGGACCAGCTGCGCGGACGCGTCATGTCGATCTACGCCATGGTAATGATGGGTTCGACGCCGCTGGGCGGTCTGCTGGCCGGGGCAGTCGCGGAGCTCATCGGTGCTCCGCTCACCACCGCCCTGGGCGGGGTCGTCACGCTGGCAGCCGGATTCTGGTTTTACCGGCAGGTCGGCCGTATGCGGTCAGCGACGGCGTCCGGTCAGGAGCTGATCCCCGGGCGCGGGCGGCCGATCGATTTTGGCTGAACCACGACTCGCTCACAGCCCGGCTGCCGTTGATCGAAGCTGAGTTGAAAATTGGCGGGGAGCGACTATATATAGCGGAACCGTAAATCGCAGCGGAACCTTAGAGGCTGACCGCGATTTCCACGGCAGCGGCCCGTCACGCATCAGAGGTGCATCAGTATGGAAAAAGGCAAGATTACGCCCAATGTCGTAAAGACGATTGAGTCGGTTCTGGAAGAGCGCAAAGGCCGCCAGGATCGTCGCCAGAATGACCCGTCTACTTATACCGGCGTGGAACGGCGCTCCGGTAAAGACCGTCGCAAGGGTGAGTAAGCTGCACGTTTGCGACCCTGCTCTCAAACCTGACGGCTGACGCCCCATCAACTCAGCCGTTAGGTAGTTCTACCTACTGTCCCCGCTTTCCCCCAACTCTACAATGTCGCCCGCTGTGGTTCGGCCGCGCGTGAGAAACGCTGCGTATCTAGGGAATCTCCGCATTCTCATAGGTATATCAGCGCATACCGGCAGGGCTGACGCGCCACTAGACTGAAACCGTTCAGAGATCACCAGGAGGTGCATCATGTTGGTACTGTCTAGAAGACTCGGCGAAACCATCGTAATCGGCGATGACATCCGCGTAACGGTTCTCAGCATCAGCGGAGGCCAGGTACGACTGGGTATTGCAGCGCCTAAGGAAGTGAGCGTGCATCGCGAAGAGGTTCACCAGCGGATTCAGGCTGCACTCAATGAACCGTCCCGCGCCGCCGCTAACAGCTGAACCAAGCGAGCCGGGAGGCTGCCAGGGCACTCACCGGCTCACGCTGACCAGACACCTTTTTCACGCAGCCATTGTCTGCGTGTTTTTTTTAACCCTCGTCCGCAACGAGGTCAGATCAACCTTCCAGGAGCAGTAGAACAATGCTGGTACTCTCGAGACGCCTCGGCGAAACGCTCATTATTGGCGATGAAATCAAGATCACCGTGCTTGGCATCAGTGGCAATCAGGTGCGCCTCGGCATTGCTGCTCCGAAAGAAGTCAGCGTGCACCGCGAAGAGGTCTACCGTCGTATTCAGGATGAAGTCAGCAGCGCACCGCTGGCCAGCGAAGGCTGAAGAATTTCAGCACGTGCCGTCTGCCGCTGGCAGACGGCAGAAAAACGTGACCCCGCCTTCCGCATTGGGTGTAAAGCCGATTTCGCCACCGTGGCTCTGCACAATGCTCTGACAGATCGACAGGCCGATGCCCATCCCCGCGGGCTTGGTCGTAAAGAACGGACTGAACAGCCGCTCGGCAGCTCCCTCCGCCAGCCCCTTGCCACGATCGATAACCCAGAAACAGACCTTGCCTCGCTCCATACCGGTGCGAACCACGACACCGTGACCACGTTGCGGTGAGTCGAGCATCGCCTCCATGGCATTGCGAATCAGATTAAGCGCCACCTGCTGAATCTGCACCGGATCAGCGCAGACCATCGGCAGTCCGTGCCCCAGCTCGCAATGGATCGTGACATCGTTGATGCGCGAATCCACTTCGGCCAGCGCAATCACCTCGTTGATCAGCGTATTGATATCCAGCAGCCGGCGGCCTTCGTGCGGTTTGCGGACGTAACTGCGCAGCCGCTGGATGACTGCCGAAGCGCGTACGGCCTGTTTTTCGAGCTTGTCCATCAGATCGATCAATTGCTCACGATCGATACTGTCGGCCCGCAGCAGGCGCTGACCGACGCGCGCATAGTTAACCACTGCGGTCAGCGGCTGATTAACCTCGTGCGCTATACCGGCCGCCATCTCGCCTGACGTGCTAAGACGCTCCATATGCGCCATGTTCTGCCGCTGCCGCTCCAGCTCTTCGCGCGCCTGACGGAGCTGCTCCTCATGCGCCAGCCAGTCACTGATATCGCGCAGCACCATGACTGCGCCCCCTTCAGCGCGCGGCGCACAGGCAATGGCCACCGCCACCAGTTCACCATCGCGGCGGCGAATCAGCTCCAGATCACTGCGCGCCACCTTCCCGAGCCGGTAGGCGCGATAGGGCAGCGTCTGCTCCTCGCCGCACAGTGCGCCTTGCTCGCCCTGCAGCATATCGAGCGCGTACAGCCGCTCCCCCAGCACATCGGCGGGTGACCAGCCGGTGATGGCGCAGGCGGCGGGGTTGAAGAGTGTGATGCGACCTTCGCGATCGAGGCCGACGATGCCCTCGCTGATGGCATTGAGAATCTGCTGGTTTTCCGCTTCGAGCTCGCTGTTGCGACGTGCCAGTTCGCGCTCCAGCCGCTGCATTTTCATATGCGTGCGGACCCGCGCTACCACTTCATCGGCCTGGAATGGCTTGGCAATGTAGTCGACGCCGCCGACCGCGAAGCCGCGGACCTTGGCCTGGCTGTCGCCCAGCGCGGAGAGAAAAATGACCGCCGTGCTGGCGGTGGCAGGATCCGCCTTGAGGCGGCTGCACACTTCGAAGCCATCCATGCCGGGCATCATGACGTCGAGCAGCACCAGCGCCGGCTTGGCCGCGCGGGCAATACTGAGCGCGGTCTCTCCATTGCGCGCCACCAGCAGGTGATAACCGCTGCCCTCGAGCGTCCGGTAGAGGATCTGCAGGTTGGTCGGATTGTCGTCGACCAGCAACACCAGCTCGCCGCTGTAGGCGACGAGATCCTTGCGCTCCGAGTCCGCCGTCACCGGTTGCTCGTTGTCTGCGGGCGTATCCATCAGTTCTCCGCCTCGGCTGGCGCCACCAGATGGCGCAGCGCCTCAAGGTCAAAATCATCCAGCAGGCGGCCCAGATATTCAATCAGCTCGGCGCAGGTGCCATGCTTGCGCAGCTCGCTGATCCCGCGCCGCACGCCTTCGAGATCACCCATGGTGACAGCGCGCACCAGCCGCTCACGACAACTGACCGGCAGGGCCGCAGCGGCCGCCTGCCAGCGACTGGCCGCCGCCAGGCGAGGTGCCACCAGCTTTATCTGCAGCAGATTGCCGATCTTCTCCAGCAGCTCGGCCGAGCGCACCGGCTTGCCGATGAAGTCGTCACAGCCGGCCTCCTGCATCTCCGCAATCACGCCCGGCAGCACACTGGCGGTGACTGCAATAACCGCCGTACTGGCCGTCGCCGGGGTGCCCTTGATCTGCCGCGTCGCTTCGAACCCGTCCATGACCGGCATGCGCACATCCATCAGCACCAGTGCCACGCCGCCCTCGCGGACCAGCGCCACCGCCTCGGCCCCATTCTCCGCTTCGAGAATCTCGAGGCTACTGCTGCGCAGCATGCCGGCCAGGACCTGCCGGTTGACCACATTGTCATCGGCAACGACGATCCGCAAAGGTTCGGCTGGCGCCAGCACGGTCTGCGGCACCAGCGGCTGCACCGTGGCCGGGGCGGCGTCCACAGGCGGCAGCGTGACCGCCAGCAGGAAAAAGAAGCGGCTGCCCTGCCCCGGCTCGCTGGCGACCTGCAGCGTGCTGCCCAGCGCCTCGCACAGCCGCTGGCTGATCGCCAGCCCCAGGCCGCTGCCGCCGGCACCGTCGCCCAGCTGGACAAAAGGCTGGAACAGCCGGCGCTGCTGCTCGGCATCGACCCCGACTCCGGTGTCGGCCACTTCGAAATAGAGACTGCGCGCCCCACTCGGTTTCACGGTCAGCCGCACAAAGCCGTGATCGGTAAATTTGACGGCGTTGGAGAGCAGGTTGATGAGCACCTGACGCAGCTTGGTTTCGTCGATTTCTATCTCGATCGGCACGTGGGGGTCGACATCGAGATGGAAGGCGAGCGCTTTCGCATCACAGCGTTCGCGCACGATATCGCTGACGCTCTGCAGCAGTGCGAACAGGTTGGAGCGGACCGGCTGCACCTCCAGCACACCGCTTTCGATCCGCGCCAGATCGAGCACATCGTTGATCAGCGTCAGCAGGTGCTGTCCGCAACTTTCGATTGCCTGCAGCTGGCGGCGCTGCTCATCTGACTGCATGCCCTCGCGCAGCAGGATCTGGGTATAGCCCAGCACGCCGTTCAGCGGCGTGCGCAGTTCATGACTAACACTGGAGAGAAACTGGCTCTTGGCGTGGTTGGCATCTTCGGCAGCGACTCGGGCTGCGATCAGCTCTGCTTCCATCCGCTTCCGCACCGTCACTTCGGTGGCGGTGCCGAGTGCCAGCAGCGGGCGTCCCTGCGCATCCCACTCGGCGACTCCTCCGCGGTAACTGAACCAGCGCCAGCGACCAGCCACATCGCGGGAGCGGAATTCCAGCCCGGCACTGCGGAGCAGCTCAAAGTCAGGATTGCGAAGCATGCGGAGTACGGCGTCGAGATCATCGGGGTGGACGGTGCGCATGCACGCGTCTTCATCCAGCTCCACCGGCAGCGCAAACTGGCTCGCGAGTTCGGGACTGAGCACCAGGCGCCGCTCGATGATGTGGTACTCCCACATATAGAGACCGCCCAGTTCCAGTGCCATCTGCACCCGCGCTTCCGCCCGGCGCAGTGCCTGCTCGGCCGCATTCCGCTGCGCCACCATCTGATTGGCATCGGCGGCGATGGCCCGAAACTCGCGGAACGCGAGGCTGCGCTCTTCCAGCCGCTGCTGGCCATCGGCGCTGGCAAAAAAATTGGTGAAGCGATCGAGACTGCGGCGCGCCCGCGCTGCCAGCCAGCCCGCCGCCAGCGCAGCCGCCACCAGCAGCAGCGCCACGATCACGCCGACAATTGCAATCTGGCGGGCACGATCCGCACCAAACTGAGCCGCCTGCGCCGCCAGCTCCGCCTTGAGCAGATCCTGCCGCAGGCTGGTGGTAACGTACCAGCCCCAGACCGGCTCCTGATGGGCAAAAGCGATGATCTGCAGCGGCGGGCCGGTAACCTGCGGCAACGGCGGCAGCCGGATCGGCTGCTCACTCGGGTCTGTATCGAGCGCATCGGCCAGCAGCTGCTCGACCGGCGGCGCCTCCGGCGCCAGCTCGGCGTAGAGCACTTCGGGGATGTATTCGGCCAGCAGCTGTCGATTGCGGTCGTAGATTCGCACCACCGACAGCTCGTCGGTAGCTGCAGCGATCATGAAACGCTGCAGCAGCTCGCTCTGCAATCCGTCCCGGCGTTCATCGAGTACGAAGGCTGCCACCAGCCAGACATCGAGCGCGTCGATGAACAGGCCTTTCTGGCGCACAGATGTGGATGGCGCGCCGGCGCGTTCGGGCGCGTAGCTGACGTCACGTCGCGCAATAGAATCCGCGGGCGGTGTGAATGGCGGAGCACCGGGGTAATCGACCAGCGGGGTACCGTCGGCGTCGTACAACAGCAGGTGGTCATGGGGCCCGTTCAGACGGCGTACGTTGATGAGTTCACGCAGCCGCTGCAGCTGTTCGCTACGACTGGCGCCGCGCTGCGCCATCTCTTCGATCACCGGCAGTACCTGGCTGAACTGACGCTGCAGCGACTGTTCTGCTGCCGCATCAAAGCCGGCCTGGCGCAGCTCGATTTCGTCGACCATGCGCCGCGCTTCGCGTCGCAGCTGCTGCTCGTAGAGGGCCTCAGCCCGCGCCACCCAGAAGCTGTTGTGGGCCTCGAACAGGCGCTGCTGCTCACTCAGCCAGAGGTATCCCAGCACCACCGTCGGTATGATCGCCATGGCGACCATGCTCAGGAAAAAATAGTGGCTGAGGCTCCCGCGTGCCGCCATACAGTTCATCCATTGGCCGTGCTGGCACGGCGTCTCGGGTCGGACTAACCTGAAGGGTGTCCAGTTTCCGGCGTCAAAAAATGATTGCCGGCGCGGACCGAAACGGTACGCTTGGGTTCCAATAAGCTAGCCTAGGTTAGCCCACGGTGGCTCGAAATACGTAGTTATCGTAATGGGTTGGCCGTTTTGCGGCTGGACTGAACATTGGCAAGGCGCCCATGAGCGCAGAAGCGGCACCAAGGAGACCTTATGTCCAAAAACGACACGCCTGTTGTTTTCATCGTGGAAGATGACGAAGCGGTCCGCGATTCGCTGCAGATGCTGCTGGGCTCCGTCGGGTATACGGTCGCGGCCTTTCCGTCGGCGACCGAATTCCTCACTGCCTATGACACGAGTCTGGCGGGCTGTCTGGTGCTGGATATCCGCATGCCCGGCATGAACGGCATGGAGTTGCAGCGCAAGCTCAACGAAATGAACTCGATCCTGCCGATCATCTTTGTCACCGGCCACGGCGATGTGCCGCTGGCGGTGGAAGCGATGCAGCAAGGGGCTTTCGACTTCGTGCAGAAGCCCTACCGCGAGCAGGAGCTGCTGGAGAAGATCGAGAAGGCGATGGCGCAGGACCGTGAAAACCGCGCTACCCTGCAGCAGCGCCAGGTGATTCTCGACCGGCTGGCCACTCTTACCCCGCGCGAACAGGATGTGCTGAACCTGATGGTGGAAGGACGTGCCAACAAGGTGATCGCCATCGATCTCGACATCAGTCAGCGGACGGTAGAGATCCACCGCGCCCGCGTAATGGACAAGCTGGGTGCCAAATCACTTGCCCATCTGGTGCGCATGGTGATGGCCGCCCGGGGCACCGACAGCTTCGAAGCTGACCCGGGCTGATCCGCGCCTGGGCGCTACGCCCTCAGCTCGCCCCGGCCTGGCCCGAGACCAGCGCATCGAGCGCGCGAATGGTATCGAGCAGTGGCCGGGTGGCGGGCGTCTCGCCGAAAAAGTGCTCAGCCAGCGGGGCAATGTCGCAGCGCCCGGGCGGCAGCTGGCGCGCTGCGGCCAGCATGCGCATCCGCGGTACGAATACGAACTGCAGCCACTGTGCCGCCGACATCGTATCGACACAGAACGGCTCACTGCTGCGCAGCGCCTCCGGCGCAATCGGTTCTTCCTGCCACTGGCCGAGCTGGCGCAGTTCGCTCTCCAGATCCATCAGCCGCGAGGCGATGGTGACGTAAATATCCATGGCTGCTCCTCAGGACGCACGGCCGCTGCTGGCGGCAATCTCGCGTCGGAAAGGTGGTAGCGAATCGAGGATGGCCCGCCCATAGCGGCGGCTGACGATCCGGCGGTCAAGCAGTGTGATGCGGCCCCGGTCCTGCTCGGACCGCAGCAACCGTCCACTGGCCTGTACCAGTTTCAGCGCCGCGTCCGGTACCGCGATCTCCATGAATGGATTGCCCCCCCGGCTGCTGATCCACTCCGCCAGTGCGGCCTCCACCGGCTCATCCGGCACCGCGAAGGGAATCTTGGCAATCACCACGTGGGCGCAGTAGCTGCCCGGCAGATCCAGCCCTTCTGCAAAACTGGCCAGCCCGAACAGCACTGACCCTTCACCACTGTCGATCCGGTCGCGGTGCCGGTTCAGCAGCTCCTGCTTGCCGAGCTGCCCCTGCATCAGGATCCGCTCCTGCCACTCAGGCGGCAGCGCCTCCTGCACGCTTTCCATCTGGCGGCGGGCCGAAAACAGCACCAGCGAACCTTCGGCGGGGTCCAGCAGTTCGGGCAGCATGGCTACCAGCATTGCCGTGTGTCCCTCGGGATCGCCGGGGTCTGCCGTCATGGCAGGCACGCTGAGCACAGCGGCCGAGGCGTGATCAAAGGGGCTGGGCACCACCACGCGCGAGGCCCGCTCCGGCAGGCCGGCGCGAATCGCGAAGCGGTCAAAGCGGCCCAGTGCCGTCAGCGTTGCCGAAGTGATGACAGCGGCTGCACAGCGCGACCAGAGATTATTCGCCAGCGTGCCACCCGCCATGATGGGGCTGCAGTGCAGCTCGACATCGATGGCGCCACTGGCAGCAGTGATCGGCGCCAGCCAGCGCGCCCGCGGCGGCTGCTCATCGCTGGCGTCACGGGCGAAGAAGTACCAGAGCTCCTGCGCAGCCTCAGCGCGCACGCGCAACACCGAGATGGCCGGATACCAGCGCTCGGCCAGCTCCCGCGACAGACCGGCATCGCCACCATCCAGCGCCTGCTCGAGCGCATGGGCCACGCGGCCGAGGCGGTCAGCGAAATCGCTGAAGCCCACTCGCAGCTGCTCAGCGAGCTCCCGGATGGCTGCCGGCACCAGACCGTGTTCAAAGCGATAAGCCGCATCCCGGCTGCCATCTGCCAGGGCGCTGTCCAGCAGCTGCTCCAGACCGGGTCGCAGCGCGGCGATGCCCTTGCGCAGCTCGTGGATGATGCCCGGCATCAGCTCCAGCTGCCGGTCGATGCCCGCGGCTGGCCCCAGCTCGCCCGCTGCTGTGGCCAGCAGCTTCAGACTCTGCTCGAGATGGCGGTCGGTGCCGCGCAGCCGCAGTGAGTGCGCGAAATGGTCGCGCGCCTTGTCGGGCAGATGATGCCCTTCGTCGAAGATATAGATGGTGTCGGCCGGGTCCGGCAGGATGGCCCCGCCGCCGAGCGCCAGATCAGCCAGTACCAGGTCGTGATTGGTGACGACCACGTCGACCTTGCCGATCTGGTCGCGGGCTTTGAAGAAGGCGCATTGACGCACGTGCGGACAGCGACGGCCGGTGCACTGGGCGTGATCGGTGGTGACCCGTCGCCAGGCAGCGTCGTCGATCTGCTCCGGCCAGAGATCGCGATCGCCATCCCACCGCCCTTCTGCCAGCCGGTCCAGCATGTCGCGCCACAGCTGCTGCTGGGCCTGGTCGCTTACCGACTGCTCTTCATCGGGATAGAGCGCGAACAGCGGTTCGTTCTGCTGCGCTGAGAGCGCGGCGTCGACCTTGGCGAGGCAGAGATAGCGGCCCCGCCCCTTGGCCATCGTGTAGGAAAACGTGAGTCCGCTGTGCGTCTGCAGGTCTGGCAGATCCTTGAACACGATCTGCTCCTGCAGCGCGACCGTGCCGGTGGCAATGACCAGGGTTTTGTCCAGCGCCTGCGCCAGCGGGATGGCCGCCATGCAATAGGCCACCGTCTTGCCGGTGCCGGTGCCGGCCTCGATGGCGGTCAGCGGCGGCTCGTCAGCACCGGCCGCCGCCACCGTGCGCGCCACCTCGGCAATCATCAGACGCTGCCCGTAGCGCGCGCGCAGCGCCTTGCTCTCCAGCCAGCGGCGATAGGCCTGCTGAATCGATTCTTTATGGGCGGCGGTCAACATGGAAACAGGCGGTGCTCGAAAAGGCGCTCGGACAGAGTCAGTAAATGGCGAGGCATGATACCCCATGCGTGCAGACGCAATGGGATACTGGTCAGCATCTGGTGATCGGACCACTGTGCGGTAGCTGTTCGCCTGCAGGGCCGGCGAATGCCCCGTCCCGAGAGCTGCGCCTAGGCGGCGACGGGGCTGGCCAGCTCGAGCTTGCTGATTACGGGGTTCGCGTAGATGGTCAGCGCGTAGGGGCGCAGTTCAGGCGGGAGCGCAGCGATGCGCTGTTCGAAGCGCTCGATCACCGCCCGGTGCGCTTCCGGCTTGAAAACGCTGCCATCGGCGCCGCAGGACAGCTCCGGCCAAGTGCCGTGCAGGGCGTGATAGGCCGCAAAATTCGACGGGTGCAGCACATAGAGCGAGATGATCTGACGATCAATCTCGGCGGCAACAGCATCCGCATCGGCGTAATCACCAGTGAGCGGCTCGCCAAAACTGACATGTACGTCGCCCTTGCTGCCGGCAATCCCCAGACCGATGGAACGCAGATCTTCGTGCTCGGCCTTGGCATAACTGCCCCTGGTCGCGCGTTCATGCAGCTCACGCGCCTTGAGCTCGTCGCAGGGGTCGAATTCGTAGGAGATCGCCACCGGTACGATGCGCAGCTGGCGAATAAACTCGGCAAAGCTCTCGCTGGCTTTATCCTGCGCCATCGCAATCATCTTGATGACCGCCACTTCGGTGCGATCCAGCCCGTCCTTGGCGCGCCCCTCGCGCTGGGCGATCCAGATGGGGCTGCGATCCACGGTGATGGAGTGGCGAATATAGGCCGACAGCGTCTTGTAAGCGGCCAGCATCTGGCGGGGCCCCTTGGCCGACCGTTTGACGATGAAGCTTTTGTTAAGCCGCATCAGGTCGGCAGCGAACGGCTTCGACAGCAGATTGTCGCCAATGGCGATGCGTACCGTGTCGTGGTCGTTGCGATAGAGCGCGTAGTTGATAAAAGCGGGATCCAGCGCGATGTCGCGGTGGTTGCTCATGAACAGATAGGGCTGATCGGCAGGCAGCCGCTCCAGTCCCGACACTGTAAATGAATCGGTACAGCGCTCGATCATTCGATCCATATAGCGCTTGACCAGATCCTGAACCGAGTCGATATCGTGCGCGGTGCGCAGCTCCCGGCGCACAACCCAGCGCACCAGCATGCGTACCAGCGCCGGGAAGCGCTGCGTCAGACGCGGCAGGCGCAATGCTGCCAGCGATCCGATAAATTCATCGTCCTGCAGCAGCCGCTCGACGACTGGACGGACCTCGTGATCGTGATAAGGACGAATATCGCCAAACTGCTCTTCCATTGGCCTGCTCTGTGGTTCAGATGGAACGGCGCGAACCTTACCCGATCGCCAACTCCGCGTCATCTCCGCAATTTTGCAGATGCCCCAGAGACTTTCTTTTCAGACAGGCCTTGACGAACAGCTCACCCATCCGTAATATGCGCTCCACGTCGATGCGGGGTGGAGCAGCCTGGTAGCTCGTCGGGCTCATAACCCGAAGGTCGTTGGTTCAAATCCAGCCCCCGCTACCAACATAGAAAAGCCCGGAGTTAGTAATAACTCCGGGCTTTTTGCTTTTCGAACAGTTGTGGCGGGAGGACGGCCTCTCGTGACCCGAACGGTGTCCAGGACGACCTGGCGGAAAGGAAGGGTGGGCCATGGCCTGGATCTTTCTGGTTGTTGCCGGTGTACTTGAAGTCGTGTGGGCGTTTGCGATGAAGCAGTCCGAGGGTTTCACGCGCCTCACGCCATCCGTCATCACCATCGTCACCATGATCGCCAGCTTCTGGCTGCTGGCGCTCGCGATGCGCACCATCCCGCTCGGTACTGCCTATACGATCTGGACCGGCATCGGCGCAGTCGGGGCATTTCTGCTCGGCATCATCCTGCTGGCCGAGCCGGTCAACGCTCCACGCATCATCGCCGCTGTCCTGATAATTTCAGGGCTGGTGCTGATGAAGGTGTCGAGCGGTTAAGCGGCGCGTCCGCCGCTGCGCAGGAGCCGACCGGCAGGCTCCTGCCAGTCAAACATGAAGGCTGTCGTGCAGAACCGTGTCGCCGACACGCCTGAAGCCCAGCTGGCTAAAAAATCAGTGCGAACAGACCGATCACTACCAGCAGGCCAATCAGAAAAATAACGCCGATCGTACCGCCGAGAAACTTCAGCATGGGGTTCTCCTCATTTTGCCTGCCTCTCTTAGCTGACCAGCTCCTGACAGGATAATTCAGCGGCATCAGTCGCGGCGATAGCGCGCTATGCTCAGCCCCTCGGTGCTGATCTCCGGTGTCCGGCCGGCGAGCTGATCGGCAAGCACCCGCGCAGAGCCGCAGGCCATGGTCCAGCCCAGCGTGCCATGACCGGTGTTGAGCCACAGATTGCGGAAGTGCGTGGGCCCGATGACGGGCGTGCCATCCGGCGTGGCAGCGCGCAGACCTGCCCAGAAGCGCGTTGCGACCGGCTCTCCTCCTGCGGGGAAAAGATCGTTCAGCACCCACTTCAGTGATTCACGCCGGCGAGGCTTCAGCGCGAGATCGTAACCGGCCACTTCGGCCATGCCGCCAACGCGAATCCGCTGGTCAAAACGGGTGATCGCCACCTTGTAGGTTTCGTCGAGAATAGTGGAGCGTGGTGCCGCGTCGGCGTCGCGAATCGGCACCGTCAGCGAATACCCCTTGAGCGGATAGACCGGCAGTTTCAGCCCCAGCGACTTCAGCAGTAGCGGACTGTAGCTGCCGAGCGCCACCACATAGTGATCAGCACGCACTCGCTCGCCGTCAATTTCGACGCCCGTGAGCTCCCCGCCTTCCACCAGCAGACGCTGAATCGTGGTGCCAAACCGGAACAGCACGCCCTTACCGCGCGCCAGCTCTGCCAGGCGCTCGGTGAACAGCTGACAGTCGCCCGTCTGGTCAGTGGGCAGATGCAGCGCACCGACCAGCCGATCCAGAACGCGCGTGAGCGCCGGCTCGACCCGCGCAATCCCGTCGCGGTCAAGCAGCTCATACGCCGTGCCGGTCGCCGCCAGCACGCGCATGTCCTGCGCTGCAGCATCCAGCTGCTGCTGGCTGCGAAACAGCTGGGTGGTGCCGAGCCGGCGCTGCTCATAGCGGATGCCGGTCTCAGCCTGTAACTGATCAAGACAGTGGCGACTGTACTCGGCCAGCCGCACCATCCGTTCCTTGTTGATCGCGTAGCGCGCCGCAGTGCAGTTGCGCAGCAGCTGCACCAGCCAGCAATACTGATGCAGGTCAGCCGTGGGCCGGATGGCCAGTGGCGCATGGCGCTGCAGCAGCCAGCGCAAAGCCATCAGTGGTATGCCGGGGGCGGCCCATGGCGAGGCGTAGCCGAACGACAGCTGCCGGGCGTTGGCAAAGCTGGTTTCCATCGCTACTGCCGGTTGCCGGTCGACCACCGTCACCCCGGCACCCGCCCGGGCGAGATACCAGGCGCTGGTGACGCCGACCACCCCACCCCCGAGAATCAGTACGTGCATGAACACCCCCGACCGCCGATCCCACAATCTCCTGGACCGTCCTGTCAGGGTGCATGCCGGACTGACGCATTACAAGGGTTCAGGGCACCAGCAGTCGCTCGTCAGACCCGTTCGATAACGATGGCGATGCCCTGCCCCACCCCCACGCACATGGTGCAGAGCGCATAGCGGCCGCCGCTGGCGTGCAGCTGATTCACCGCGGTAGTGATCAGGCGTGCGCCGCTGGCGCCCAGCGGGTGTCCCAGCGCGATGGCACCGCCATTGGGATTGACGCGCGGATCATCGTCGGCCAGTCCAAGCTGGCGCAGTACGGCCAGTCCCTGCGCGGCAAACGCTTCGTTGAGTTCAATGACATCGATCTGCGCCAGCGACAATCCGGCGAGTCGCAGCACTTTCTGCGTGGCGGGCACCGGGCCGATGCCCATGATGCGCGGCTCCACCCCTGCCGAGGCCATTGCCACGATTCGCGCGCGCGGCGTCAGCCCATGCTGCACCGCTGCGGCTTCGCTGGCCAGCAGCAGCGCACAGGCACCGTCGTTGACGCCGGAGGCGTTGCCAGCAGTAACGGTACCGTCGGGCCTGACGACCCCCTTCAGGCGCGCCAGCGCTTCCAGGGAGGTGTCGCGTGGATGCTCGTCGCGGGTCACAACAACGGGATCTCCCTTGCGCTGCGGTATCGTCACTGGGACGATCTCGGCCTCAAAGAAGCCACGTGCCTGCGCAGCGGCTGCCCGCTGCTGCGAGGCGAGTGCCATGCGGTCCTGCGCCTCACGCTCGATACCGAACTGCTGTGCGACGTTCTCCGCCGTTTCCGGCATCGAGTCGACGCCGAAGCGCTCTTGCATCAGCGGATTGATGAAGCGCCAGCCAATGGTGGTGTCGTGAATCGCGACGCTGCGACCAAACGCGGCTTCCGCCTTAGGCATCACGAACGGGGCGCGACTCATGCTTTCCACACCGCCGGCGATCATCAGCTCCGCTTCACCGCAGCGAAGCAGCCGCGCAGCGCTGCCCACGGCTTCCATGCCGGAGCCGCAGAGGCGATTGACGGTCACGCCGCTGACGCTGATCGGCAGCCCCGCCAGCAGCGTCGCCATGCGGGCCACGTTGCGGTGTCCTCGCCGGCCTGGTTGGCGCAGCCGTAAACCACATCGCCCACCGCCTCTCAGTCGACATCGCGGTTGCGTTCAAGCAGCGCGCGGATCGGAATGGCGCCGAGGTCATCGGCACGCACGCTGGCCAGTGCGCCACCGTAACGGCCGATCGGTGTGCGGATCGCGTCGCAGATAAATGCCTGAGCGGTCATGATCTCTCCTGCTGACAATTAGCGCCGGACCACGAGGCTCCGCAGCTCGGTCATGTCCTCCATCGCGAAGCGGATGCCTTCGCGTCCCAGTCCCGAGTCCTTCACGCCACCGTAGGGCATGTTGTCGACCCGGAAGCTCGGCACATCATTGATGACGACGCCGCCCACCTCC
>JAJUJZ010000195.1 GCA_029265075.1 Gammaproteobacteria bacterium
CCGATCAGCGCCTGACGCCAGCTGTCATCCGCAGCGATGCCCATGTCGGCCATGGCCGACAATGCCTGCAGCCCGACGTTGTACATGCCGAAGAACATCGCCGGGAACGCACACAGCCACACGGTGATCATGATGCGCTTCAGGTCGATATTGTCACGGACGTGGGCCGTCGATTTAGTGACGTTCGGCGGGGAGTAAAGCATGGTATCGATCGCTTCATACAGCGGATACCACTTCTCGTATTTGCCGCCCGGATGGAAATCAGGGCCGATTTTGTCGAGGAATTTGCGCATTACTAACCCTCCAGCTCGATGCGGGTGAGGTTATCCCGCAGGATCGGGCCATATTCATATTTACCGGGGCAGACAAAGGTGCAGAGCGCGAGATCCTCTTCGTCCAGTTCCAGCACGCCCAGCTGCTGGGCTGTCTGGGTATCACCCACGATAATGGCGCGCAACAGCTGCGTCGGCAGAATGTCGAGCGGCATTACGCGCTCGTAGCTGCCGATAGGTATCATGGCGCGCTCACTGCCACGCGTGCTGGTGGTGAAAGCGAATTTGCGGCCGCTGAAGAACTGCGACAGATAGATGCGCGCCACCGAGAAGCGGTTAGCGCCCAGCGAGAAATAATGGAGCAGCTCACGCTCCCGCCCCTCACGCAGTACCGATACCTGATTGTGATAGCGGCCCAGGAAAGCCACCGGGCCGCGCGCAGTGCGACCACCGAGTACCGAACCGCTGATGACGCGGTTCTCACCGCTCTTCATCTGACCGGCTGTCAGCTCTTCCAGGCTGGCACCGAGGCGCGTGATCAGCAGGCGTGGATCTTCCACCTGCGGACCGGCCAGCGAAATGACACGCTCAGTCCAGAGTTTGCCTTCGGTAAACAGCTTGCCAATTGCGATCACATCCTGATATCCGATGTGCCAGACCTCTCGATTCGCGCTCACCGGATCGAGAAAATGGATGTGGGTACCAGGGAGGCCAGCGGGGTGCGGACCTGCAAACTCCTCAACCTGCAGACTGGTGACATCGGGCACCGGCACATGTACAGCCGGCGCCTTGCAGACGAACAGACGACCGCTGGTCAGGTGGCTCAGCACCGTCAGGCCATCGGAGAATGCCTGCTGGTTACGTTCGATAATCAGCTCTGGACGAGCAGCAAGCGGATGAGTATCCATTGCAGTCACAAACAGCGAGCTGGGCTGCGTGCCGGGAACCGGGACCTTGCTGAAAGGGCGGGTTCGCAATGCCGTCCAGAGACCCGACTGAACCAGTTGCTGCTGCACCTGCTCCTGGCTGAGCGAGGCCAGAGCGCTCGGATCGAAACGTTCAAACTCCACGAACTCGTCCGGCTCAGCATCAATGACCACAGATTGCAAGACGCGCCGCTCACCGCGATTGATCGCGCTGACGACGCCGGTTGCCGGTGCCGTGTAGCGCACCTCCGGATTTTTCTTGTCAGTGAACAGCAGATCGCCGGTTTTGACGCGATCGCCAACTGAAACCGCCATGGTCGGTCTCATGCCCACATAATCGAAGCCGATGACGGCAACGGAACGCACTTTCGGCCCGTCGTGAATCACCTGCTCCGGGGCACCTGTGATCGGCAGATCCAAGCCCCGCTTAATATTGATCATACGGCTCGCCTATCCCCTCAGAGTTGCCACGCTGAACCGGTCGGGCACCTGCCAGCCGCCCGGAGGCGACAGACGTGGCCCTGCAAGCTCTGCGCTGCCAGGAAAACCCCGCCCGCACGTCGCCCTAACGCGACCGGCGCATCAGCTTCATGTCGAGGGCGGGTTCAAAAATTGCGAAAGTATAAAGAGATGCAGCCCCTGATGCCAGCGGCAATCCACCCAAAATGCCGAACTTCACTGTTCGGCTGGATTTGTTGCCCAAACATCCAGTTGGAGGCTGCGAACAGACCCTGAAAACGGCCCCGCAACCTCCCGAGGAGCAGCGTTACACCTCTTTCGGATAGACCCGGTAGTGGATGCCCGCCATCTTCTCCAGGCAGCGGTGTACCTGGCAGGTATAACCGAACTCGTTGTCGTACCAGCAGTAGAGCACTACGGAGTTGCCGTTAACGATGGTTGCTTCCGCGTCAAAAATACAGGCATGGCGCGAACCAACCATATCGCTTGATACAACCTCGGGCGAGTTCGAGTAGTCGATCTGCTTGCGCAGCGGCGAGTGCAACGCCACCTGGCGCATGTATTCGTTGAGCTCGTCGACCGTGGTCTCACGCTTGAGGTTGAGCTTGAGAATGGC
>JAJUJZ010000018.1 GCA_029265075.1 Gammaproteobacteria bacterium
AAGGAGCATGGGCTCAAGATCGGCACCATTGCCGACCTGATCCACTACCGCATGCTCAACGAGAGCACGGTCGAGGAGCTGAGTGTGGAGCCGGTCGTCACCGATTACGGCCCCTTCATGCTCCATACCTACCGCGACCTCATCAACGGTGATATTCACCTGGCGATGGTGGCCGGTGAACCCGATCCCGAAGTGCCGACACTGGCGCGGGTCCAGCTCACCGTCACGGTGCGCGATCTGCTCGCGGTCCACTCGGTGAATCAGGGCGAGCAGGGGCCCAGCGGCTGGAATCTGCAGCATTGTCTGCGCCGCATCGCCACCGAAGGGCGGGGTGTGGTGGTGGTGCTGGCCGGTCAGGAGAGTGCCGGCGACATCCTTGAAAGCCTGGAGGTGATGCGCGGCCACCGCCCGGCACCAGCCCCGCAGCCAGTCGGCGGGCACCAGGCATTTCTCACCATCGGGGTAGGCTCGCAGATTCTGCGTTCGCTGGGACTGCGTAAGCTGCGTCTGATGAGCGCGCCCGTAAAATACAACGCCATCTCCGGATTCGATCTGGAAGTCGTGGAATATGTCAGCCCCGAGCGCTGAAGGGCTTATTTAAGGAAACGCAATGAGTACAGTGAAAGTGATCGAGGGCGATTTCGCGCCCAGCAACGGCCGGTACGCGCTGGTGGTTGGACGCTTCAACAGCTTCGTGGTGGAGAGCCTGGTCAGCGGCGCCCTCGACACGCTGCGCCGGCATGGTGTCAGTGACGACCGGATCACCATTATCCGCGCGCCGGGCGCCTTCGAGATTCCGCTAGTCTGTCAGCGCGTCGCACAGCAGAAACAGTATGACGCCATCATCGCGCTGGGCGCGGTGATCCGCGGCGGCACGCCCCATTTCGAATATGTGGCGGGCGAATGCACCAAGGGGCTGGCGCAGGTCATGATGGATGCCAGCGTGCCGGTCGCCTTTGGCGTCCTGACAGTGGACACCATCGAGCAGGCAATCGAGCGTGCTGGCACCAAGGCGGGCAACAAGGGTGCCGAAGCGGCGCTGTCAGCGCTGGAAATGGTGAGTCTGCTCGGCCGTCTCTGATGGTCGCCCGCTCTGCGCCCGAACAGTAACAGAGGCCGGTGCCCGCGCGCCGGCCGTTCTTTGTCATGCGGCGTGCCGCTCGGTACGCCCCGATGTGTGGAATAGTCGTGACCAATCGTTCGCGCTCAGAATTCAATCCCGCGACCCGCCGCAAGGCGCGTCACTACGCGCTGCAAGCGCTCTATCAGTGGCAGATCAGCCGCAATCCGCTCAGCGAAATCGAAACCCAGTTTCGTTCGCAGTACGATTTCAGCGGCACCGATGCCGACTTTTTCCGCACGCTGCTGCACGAGATTCCGGCCCTGGTTGGTGAGCTGGAGCAGCAGTTCGGCGCCAGCCTCGACCGGGCTGTCGACGAACTGGATCCGATCGAACTGAACCTGTTGCGGATGGGCACTTACGAGCTGGCTCATCGCATCGATGTGCCGTTCAAGGTGGTCATCAACGAATACGTGGCGCTGGCCAAAAAATTCGGCGCCACCGACAGCCACAAGTACATCAACGGCGTACTCGACAAGCTGGCGCTGCGGCTGCGCCAGATCGAAGTCAACGCCGCGCGCCAGCGGCGCTGAATCAGCACCGCGCGCGGAGCCCAGCCCCATGAGCCCGGTCCCATGAGCGAGAGCCCGACCGAGTTTGAGTTGATCGAGCGCTGGTTCGCCGATCTCGGCGTGGCCGACCTGGCGCGCATCGCGCTTGGTGTGGGCGATGACTGCGCCTTGCTGCAACCGCAGGCCGGCGAACAGCTCGCACTGTCGGTCGATACGCTGGTCGCCGGTGTGCATTTTCCACACCTGGCAGATCCGGCGCTGGTCGCCCGGCGTGCGCTGCGGGTCAACCTCAGTGATCTGGCGGCGACCGGCGCCCAGCCTGTCGCCTTTACGCTGGCGCTGACCCTGCCACAGGTCGACGTCGACTGGCTCAGTGGCTTTGCCAGTGGTCTCGCTGCCGATGCGCAGCAGTTCGGTATCCGGCTGATTGGCGGTGACACCACGCGTGGCGAGCAGCTGACATTGACCCTGCAGGTGATGGGCGTGGTGCCGGCGGGTGCTGCACTGCTGCGTGCTGGCGCCCGGCCGGGGGATTGCATTGCGGTTTCGGGCGAACTCGGCGCGGCCGCGGCCGCGGTGGCGTTGCTGGAGCGTCCGGCCAGCTCACTGACGGCAGCGGAACAGGCGCTGCTGACCCGTTACTGGCTGCCCGAGCCGCGGCTGGCGCTGGGACAGGCGCTGCGGGGTATCGCGAGCGCTGCGCTTGATTTGTCCGATGGGCTGGCGGGTGATCTCTCCCATATCCTGCGGCACAGCGGCGTCGGCGCAGAATTAGAAGAACAGGCGCTGCCGCGCGCGGCCGGAGCGACAGGACCGGTTCCTCTGGCGCAGGCGCTGCATGGCGGCGATGATTACGAACTCTGCTTTACCTACGCCCCCGGGCGCGCGGCCGAGGTCGCCGCGCTTGGGCGTCAGCTGGGTATCGCTATCACTGATATCGGACGGATCACTGCACAGCCCGGGCTGTTTATCCATGGCAGGGATGCGCAGCGGCGTGCGCTCGACGCGCGCGGCTACCGTCACTTTTAGACTCGCGATGTTTAAACCGGCCCGGCCGGTCTCTCACATAAGGAATTGCGCGATGAGCGTCCCCAAACTGAGCAATCCGGTCCACTTGCTGGCACTGGGCTTCGGCAGTGGCCTGATGCGGCAGAGTCCCGGTACCTGGGGCTCGCTGGCGGCGCTGCCGCCCTGGTATCTGTTGCAGCATCTGCCGTTACCCGCTTATGCCGGCATGGTGGCGCTGGCGGCCCTGGTGGGCGTGTTTCTCTGTGCCCGCACGGCACGCGATCTGGGTGTCAGCGATCCGGTGGTGATCGTCTGGGATGAGTTTGTCGGCCTCTGGATCGCGCTGGCGCTGACGCCGCTGGACCCGTTCTGGATCTGCACCGGCTTTCTCTTTTTCCGCATCTTCGACATTTTCAAACCGTGGCCGATCAGCTGGTGTGATCGTCACGTCGGCGGCGGTCTGGGCATCATGCTCGACGATCTGGCGGCCGGCGTGGCAGCACTTGTCGCTCAGAGCCTGCTGATGGCGGCGGTGCTGTAAGTGGGTTCTGCGCAATTGCGCGCAGCACCGATGAAGTTGCTATGGTGAGCTGACGGTAGCGGGGCCGTGCCTGACTGTTCGCGCCCGGGCTCCTGCCCGGGCCTCAAGGAGGAAGAATGCTGCGTCTATCCATGAAGCCACGCGGGCGGGTGGCTGTCGTTACATTGCTGAGCTCCTGGCTGCTGGCCTGTGCAACCCCGCCGGACGAGCGCTCGCTGGTCGAGCGGCTGCCGGCGGAGTTTGCCGCTGACCTGCCCTGCGACGACTGTGTGGCGCTTCGCGAACAGCTGCAGCTGCGTCCCGACCACGTATTCATCCGGCGGCAGGTGCGGCTGGAGAACAGTGTCGGCGCGCAGGGGCAGCCCAGTGATGCGGTCGGCCGCTGGCTGGTGTCTGCTGATGGTTACACCCTGTTGCTGGAGAGCGTCGAGGGCGAGCGCTGGCGCTACGCCATCGATTCAGCAACGCGGCTCCGACCGCTGTCGGAACAGCCGGCAGCGGCTGACAGCGTGACACTGAAGCGGACCAGTCGTCTCAGCCGTATCGAGCCGCAGGTCACGCTGTGGGGGTACTATCGCACCGGCGATGACGGCCAGTTGTTCGCGGCCTGCGAGCTGGAGCGGGATCTCATCGTGGCTGGCGGGCGGGGCGTTGAGGCTTTACAGCAGGCGGCAGCCGCCGGGCCGGAGGCGCTGGTGGCGGTCGAGGGGCGGCTGCTGGTACTGCTGGCCACTACCGAGCAGCCGCGGCGTGATGGGCTGGTCGTGAGCCGCGTGCTCCAGGTGCAGCCGGAGGCCAGCTGCGATATGCCGGTGACCAACCAGCCACTGCTCGAGACCCGCTGGGAGCTGATCGAACTCGAAGGCCAGCCACTGGCCGAAGTTCCCGGCCAGGCACAGCCCTATATCCAGTTTCAGCCAGATGGGCGGCTGGTGGGCTTCACCGGCTGCAATCAGATGATGGGCAGCTACCGGCGGGATGGCTCAGGCCTCACCATCAGTCAGCTGGCGGCGACGCGACGCGCCTGCCCCGGCAGCGCGGTGCTGGAATTGCTGTTCAGCGATGCCCTGAATGGTACTCGCCGCTGGCATCTGCTCGGTGACATGCTCGAGCTGCGCGATGGCGAAGAGCGGCGCCTGGCGCGCTTTCGGGCCACCCCCGAACAGCCGTAAAACTGATAACCGGCTCGCAATTGCCTGCGGGCCGGGGCTGACGTGACAGGGCGGCGGCACTCTGCACCACCGCCGCTGTCTCGCATCTCCATACGGATGAGGATTGCAGGGAGGAAGCGCATGGTGGGGCTGCGGTGGCTGATGCTGGCAATGCTGGGAGGACTGCTGGCAGCCTGTGGTGCGTTACCCGACCGGTCGAGCCCGCTGGCGCAGGAGCTGCCTGCCCTTTACGCCGGAGTGTTTCCCTGCAACGACTGCCGTGAGGTGCACTATCTGCTGTACCTGCGTCCAGACGGAAGTTTCTTCCAGCGCACCCAGTTTCCGGCGCGTCCCGCACAGGACGACGTCGGACGCTGGTTCATCTCATCGGATAACGAGCGCCTGATCCTGTTCGGCGGCAGAGCAGGCCGAGATCAGTTCAGTTTTGCGCCCGGCGGCGGCCTGCTGCAGCAGGTTTCGCTCGGCCGCCCGCTGGCAGCGCCGGCGCGCTACCGTCTCACTCATGTGCCCGACGCTGCGTTGTGGCAGCCGGAGCTGACACTGACCGGTATGTACAGCTTCGCCAATGGCCGCGCGCGTTTCGAAGAGTGCCTGACCGGTGCGACCATGGCGGTCATCGACAGTACCGAGGCGCGGCGTCTCGAGCGCGGGTATTTTGATGCCCGCCACAGCATGGGCGAACAGGTGATGGTGAGCCTGCGAGGCCGTCTGCTGCCGGCCGCTAACGAAACCTTGCAACTGGACGTGACCCGCTTCGAGCTGGCCATGCCGGGTGCGGCCTGCGCGCCGCCGCCCCGCGCAGCGCCGTTGCTGGCGACGCGGTGGCAGCTGGTCGAGCTGGCAGGGCAGCCGGTGGTGGCTGTCGGCGGCGAGGCAGCTCCGTTCCTGCAGTTTGCAGAAGGCGGGCGGCTGCAGGGTTCGACCGGCTGCGATGAATTGCACGGCAGTTTTCGTCAGCGCGGTGCGCAGCTGACACTGACTGCAATCCGTGCCAGCGCCGCAGCCTGTCCCGGCGATACCGTATTCCAGATGATGCTGACTGAAACACTGACGCAGGGAGCGACCTGGCGCGCGCTGGGACCGGTGCTGGAACTGCGCGACAGTGACGGCCGTCTGCTGGCGCGTCTGGAGGCGATGAGTGAGTAAGTCGCACCTGTTCACCGCCGATTTGCCAAGGGCAGCATCGCTCCGTAGACTGCTCGCTGTTTCTTGTCGGGGCGCCACGTTCATCTGAACAATGGCTGAGATCGCTTTGCGAGTCCCGCATCACCTGATCCGGATAATGCCGGCGTAGGGAACAAGAGCAGGCCAGGGCGCGTCCGCCCCTCTCCCGCCCCCGCTTCCTGTCGCCGGTCACTCCATAGACCGCAGCGAGGAAGCTCATGACAACATCCCACCCCAGCCGTTTACGCGATACCGCGCAGGTTGATGCCGCGTCGGTGCAGCCGTTGCCAGGCTCCAGTAAGGTCTATGTGACAGGCAGTCGTCCCGACATTCGGGTGCCGATGCGCGAAATCCGGCTCACGCCGACGCCGCTGGTCAGCCGCATGGGCGCTGGGGGCGATGGTACGACGGTACTGGAACAGAATCCGCCGTTGCGCGTGTATGACACCTCGGGCCCTTACACCGACCCGGCAGTGGTCATCGATGTGCGCCGCGGATTGCCGCCGATCCGGGAAAGCTGGATCGCTGAGCGCAACGATACCGAACTGCTGGCGGCGGGGACGTCGGCCTATACGCGCGAGCGCATGAACGATCCGTCGCTTGATGCCCTGCGTTTCGAACTGACGCGCCGCCCGCGGCGCGCCAGAGCAGGGCATAACGTCACCCAGATGCACTACGCGCGGCGCGGCATCATCACGCCCGAAATGGAGTTCATCGCGATTCGGGAGAACATGGCGCTGGCACAGGCCCGCGAGCAGGGCGAACTGGCAGCACAACATCCCGGCCAGAGTTTCGGTGCATCGATTCCCGATGAAATCACCCCTGAGTTTGTGCGTCAGGAGGTAGCGCGAGGACGTGCAATCATTCCCGCCAACATCAACCACCCGGAACTGGAGCCGATGATCATCGGCCGCAATTTCCTGGTGAAGATCAATGGCAATATCGGCAACAGCGCGCTGGGATCGAGCATCGAGGAAGAGGTCGCCAAGCTCACCTGGGGCATCCGCTGGGGCGCCGACACGATGATGGATCTGTCGACCGGCAGGAACATCCATGAGACCCGCGAATGGATCATTCGCAACTCGCCGGTACCGGTGGGCACGGTGCCGATTTACCAGGCACTGGAAAAGGTGGACGGCGTGGCCGAAGAGCTGACCTGGGAAATCTTCCGCGACACACTGATTGAGCAGGCGGAACAGGGCGTCGACTACTTCACTATCCATGCCGGCGTGCTGCTACGCTACGTGCCGCTGACAGCGAAACGCGTTACCGGCATCGTTTCGCGCGGCGGTTCGATCATGGCGAAGTGGTGTCTGGCGCACCACAAGGAAAACTTCCTCTACACGCACTTCGAAGAGATCTGCGAGATCATGAAGGCGTACGATGTCTCCTTCTCGCTGGGTGATGGTTTGCGGCCGGGATCAATCGCCGACGCCAACGATGCCGCGCAATTCGGTGAGCTGGAGACGCTGGGTGAGCTCACCAGAATTGCGTGGCAGCACGACGTCCAGTGCATGATCGAAGGCCCGGGCCACGTGCCGATGCACATGATCAGGGAGAACATGGAGAAGCAGCTGGAATGCTGCGACGAGGCGCCGTTCTACACGCTGGGGCCGCTCACCACCGATATCGCGCCGGGCTACGACCACATCACGTCGGGCATTGGTGCAGCGATGATCGGCTGGTTCGGCTGCGCGATGCTCTGCTATGTGACACCGAAGGAACACCTCGGCCTGCCCAACAAGGATGACGTCAAGACCGGTATCATTACCTACAAGATCGCCGCCCATGCTGCCGATCTGGCCAAGGGTCATCCGGGCGCGCAGCTGCGTGATAATGCGCTCTCCAGGGCGCGCTTCGAGTTCCGCTGGGAGGACCAGTTCAACCTCGGTCTCGACCCAGACACGGCGCGCGCTTTCCATGACGAGACGCTGCCGAAGGAGTCGGCCAAGGTTGCCCACTTCTGCTCGATGTGCGGACCGAAGTTCTGCTCGATGAAAATCACGCAGGATGTACGCGACTATGCTGCCTCGTTAGGTGTGGGTGCAGACGGCGCGGAAGAGATACGGCTGCTCGATGTCGAGGCGGAAATGCAGCAGAAAGCGGAGGAGTTCAAAGCGCAGGGCGGCGCCATTTACCAGAAGGTGTAGTGTGGACGTTCCCGAACAGATTTCCCTGCAGGTGAAGCAATGAGGGTCGGCATCGCAGGCGCCGGCCTGATGGGGCGGCTGCTTGCATGGCAGCTGCTGCGGCAAGGGCATACGGTCGAACTGTTCGACGCCGATCAGCGCGATGGCGATGTGGCGGCGGCGCGAGTAGCCGCTGCCATGCTGGCACCGTACAGTGAAGCAGTGGCCTGCGAGCGCGAAATTTTCGACTGGGGGCGCGACGCCGTAGTGCGCTGGCCGCAGTTGCTCGCGGAACTGGCGACCGATGCCGGGCCGCCGGTCTGGTTCCGCCACGCAGGCAGCATCGTGGTGGCGCATCGCGCCGACCGAGCCACGCTGCATCATTTCAATGCCCACCTGCGGCAGCGGGCGCCGGATGCGCTGGCCGATGTGCGCTGGCTCGACCGCAGCGAACTGCAGGCGCTTGAACCGGAGCTGAGTGGTTTCAGTGAGGCGACGTTTCTGGCGGATGAAGGCACACTCGACAATCATCAGTTGCTGGCACGGCTGGCAGAAGCGATCGAGGTTCGCGGTGGCATCTGGCATCCGCAGACGCCGGTCGAGTCGGTCGCACCAGGCGAGCTGCGGCTGGCTGATCGCACTCTCACCTTCGATCTGGCGATCGATACGCGAGGGCTTGGTGCCCGCCAGCAGTTGCCGGGCCTGCGCGGCGTGCGCGGCGAAGTCCTGTGGGTACGGGCGCCCGATGTGCAGCTGCAGCGACCGGTGCGGCTGATGCATCCTCGTTATCAGCTCTATATCGCGCCCAAAAGCGATTCGGTGTATGTCATTGGCGCCACCGAGATTGAAAGTGATTCGATGGCGCCAATCACGGTGCGCTCCAGTCTGGAGCTGCTGTCGGCGCTCTATAGCGTGCACAGCGGTTTTGCTGAGGCAGAGATTCTGCACAGCTACGCCAACTGCCGCCCCGCTTTTGCCGATAATCTGCCGCGCATCGAAGTGGGTGCCGGCCTGCTGCGGGTCAACGGACTCTATCGCCACGGGTACCTGCTGGGACCGTGGGCACTGGAGCTGGCGCTGGCGGCATTGCGCGGCGAGACCACGCACCCGGTTGTGCGCAGGATTTAAGTGGTGGAGGTATTTCATGATTTCAGTTTCGATCAATGGTGAGCGACAACAGCTGAGTGCTGGCCAGTCGATCGCAGCGGCGCTGGCAAGCCTGGGTTATGAAGCGGCGAAGGTGGCTGTCGCCATCAATGGCGAATTCGTGCCCCGCAGCGATTACGCGGCACGGGAAATCCGCGCTAACGACGAGCTCGATATCGTCGCGCCGGTCCAGGGCGGCTGATTGCCAGCTTCTGGCTTGACCCCAGTAACAAGAGACTCCGCGTCTTTCAGGAGAACACGATGGGCAGTACCACACAGAATGACGGCTGGACGCTGTACGGCGAGCGCCTCGACAGCCGGTTACTGATTGGCTCGGCGCTCTATCCGTCGCCCCAGGTAATGTGTGACGCGATCAGGGCCAGTGGCGCTCAGATCGTCACCTGTGCGTTACGCCGTCAGGCGCCTGGCGAGGCGGGCGGCCAGGCATTCTGGGAGCTGCTGAAGGGGCTCGGCTGTGCGCTGCTGCCAAACACTGCAGGCTGCCACAGCGCCCGCGAGGCGGTGACGCTGGCGCAGATGTCACGCGAGCTGTTCGGCACGAACTGGATCAAGCTCGAAGTGATCGGCGACGACTACAACCTGCAGCCCGATCCGTTCGGCACGCTGAAGGCAGCTGAGCAGCTGATCAAGCTGGGTTTCGCGGTTTTTCCTTACTGCACTGACGATCTGGTGCTGTGCCAGCGGCTGCGCGATGCTGGCTGCGAGGTGCTGATGCCGTGGGGGGCGCCGATCGGCACCGGTCGCGGCCTGATGAATCCCTATGCACTGCAGACCCTGCGGGAGCGGCTGCCCGATATGCCGCTGATCGTCGATGCTGGCATCGGCCGGCCGTCGCATGCAGTACAGGCGATGGAACTGGGTTATGACGGCATCCTGCTCAACACCGCGGTGGCGCAGGCGAGCGATCCGGTGCTGATGGCGGATGCATTCCGCGACGCAGTGGCGGCCGGACGCCGGGGCTATCTGGCCGGAGCCATGCCGGAGCGGCAGACAGCACAGCCGAGCACCCCGACGCTGGGGGTACCGTTCTGGCACCAGGATCAGGGCTGATACGCACTGTCATTCCCGCGCAACCCGGGGAAAAGCCGACTTATTGCAGATTGAGATTCACTACAGATGAGCAACCATAACCCCATCGTCTGGACCATCGCGGGCTCTGACTCCGGTGGTGGCGCTGGCATCCAGGCCGATCTACTGACCTTCCACGATTTCGATGTGCACGGCTGCAGCGCCATCACCGCGCTTACCGCACAGAACTCGGTGGCAGTGACGCACGTCGCGGTCACGCCGCCCGAAAATCTCCGTGCCCAGCTGGAAGCGCTGGCCAGTGATCTGCCGGCGCGAGCGATCAAGCTCGGCATGCTGGCGGATGCACCGACCATCGAAATCATCTGCGATTTCCTCGCTGGCTTCGACGGGCTGGTGGTGTGCGACCCGGTCATGGTGACGACCACCGGTGCCAGCCTGCTTGACGGGGAGGGCGGGCGCCAGCTCCGCGAGCGGCTGCTGCCGCGCGTCGATTTGCTGACTCCGAATCTCACCGAAGCGGAGGTGCTGCTGGGACGGACTATCCGCGGCACTGAGCAGATGGCACAGGCCGCTACCGATCTGGTCGCAATGGGCGCCCGCTCGGTGCTGATCAAAGGGGGGCATGATGTCGACAACCCCTGTAGCGCTGACTTCTGGACCGATGGCACGCAGCAGTTCTGGCTGAGTACGCCGCGGATCGACACGATTCATACCCACGGCACCGGCTGCACCCTCTCTGCCGCAATCGCCGCCGCTCTCGCGCGCGGTGAAGCGCTGGAGGATGCGCTGGTGCTCGGCAAAATGTACGTAACGCAGGGCTTGCGGGTGTCGCGACGGCCCGGCACCGGCCCCGGTCCGGTGGCGCATCGCGGCTTCCCGCGCCGGCTGGCAGATCTGCCGATGCTCAGCGCCGACAATCCGCAGCCGGACGCCGGTGTACGTTTTCCTGACTGTGGGGGCGAACTCGGGCTCTACCCGGTGGTCGATACCGCGGACTGGATAGAACGGCTGCTGCCGCTGGGGGTCAGGACCATCCAGCTGCGCAACAAGACGTTGCAGGGCGACGCGCTGGCGGCGGAAGTGGCGCGCGCGGTCGAGCTGTCTCGTGAGTACGGGGCCCGGCTGTTCATCAATGATTACTGGGAGCTCGCGATTCAGCACGGCGCCTATGGCGTACATCTGGGCCAGGAAGATCTGGACGATGCCGATATCGCCGCCATCCGCAGGGCGGGGCTGCGGCTTGGGATCAGTACTCATAGCTGGGCGGAAATTGCGCGCGCTCATGCGCTGCGACCGAGCTATATCGCGATCGGACCGATCTTCCCGACTACGACAAAGGTGATGAAGTTCTCTGAACGGGGCATTGATCGGCTCCAGCAGTGGGTGGATCTCCTGCGGGAGGACTACACTCTGACTGCGATTGGAGGAATCAACCGCGAGCGCGCACCGCAGGTGCTGGCCACGGGCGTGGGCAGCTGTGCGCTGGTCACGGCCATTACGCTGGCCAGCGACTACCGCGCCGAAACGGCTGGCTTGCTGGCCCTGCATCAGTAGCGGGGCCAGCAAGTTCTGGTAGCGCGTGATGGATCATTCAATGGAATGCAGGCATGGCTGCCATCTGGGTTTCACTACAACGTGCTTATCTGCCGCTGCTGCTGATCGGGCTGGCGTCCGGACTGCTGGCGCTCATTCCCACCGTGGGCTGGCTGCTGGGCTGCCTGCTGTTCGTGCTGGGCTGGCGCTATGCGCGACGCACCCGGTTCGTCGCGGACGCGCTGGTGGTTATCGCCATCTGGCTACTGTTGCAGTGGTTCAAGGTCCAGCTTGGCGGTTGAAAACGGTCGGCAGCACGCCGCAATACCCAAAACCGCCAGCGGCCCGGTAAACTAAGCCCCTCTTTTTTGTCGTTCCCGGAGCCAGCCGTGCCAGTCCGTTATGTCGCCTCATCCCGCCTCCCCACTCAATGGGCGGAGTTCGAGCTACATGGCTTTCAGGAAACCGGAAACGGTAAGGAGCATGTCGCCCTGACCCTGGGCGATGTCAGCGACGGCGCGCCGGTACTGGCGCGCATGCATTCCGAATGTCTCACCGGCGACGCCCTGTTCAGCCGGCGCTGTGACTGCGGCCCTCAGCTGGAGGCGGCCCTGCAGCGGATTGCGGCGGAGGGGCGCGGTGCGCTGCTCTATCTGCGTCAGGAAGGGCGCGGCATCGGCCTGCTCAACAAGATTCGCGCCTACCATCTGCAGGATCAGGGCTTTGATACCGTCGAAGCGAATGTAAAGCTCGGCTTCGAGGCCGACATGCGCAGCTACGATGTGTGCGAGAACATGCTGGCCCACCTCGGCATCAAGTCGGTGCGCCTGATGACCAATAATCCGCGCAAGGTTGATGCGCTGGTGCGAGCCGGTGTTACCGTGGTCGAGCGCCTGCCCCTGCATGTCGGCCACAATCCCGACAACAAGCAGTACATCGCCACCAAGCGCGGCAAGCTCGGCCACCTGTTCGATCATCAGGCGGAGAGCTGACCTTTCCGCGATTGCGCTTTTTTGCGAACCCCAGCAAGAACCTTTGTCAGGCTGCACAGTCCCAAAGCTGTTACCCACAACAGGAGAGCAGTGATGGGCAGCACCGGTGACAAAATGAAAGGCAAAGCCAACGAGATGATCGGTCGTGGCAAGCAGGGCCTGGGTGAAGCCACGGGTGACCGCGACATGAAAGCGCGGGGTCAGGGCCAGGAGCTGCGCGGCAAAGGCCAGCAGCTGAAAGGCGACGTCAAACAAGCCATCAAACGGGGCGTCGACGACGTCTGAGTCTGGCAAAAAAGGCTGTGTCGCGCGGCGCTCTGCCGACGCCGCAGCCTTTTTTATTTCTCACCTCACCTGATCAGGTCAGTCCCGTGGCAGCACGACGGGGCGACCTGTCAGGGTGCCTCGCCGCGCAATGACCGCAGCGCAGGCCGAATGTCGAGCAGCGTCATGCGCTGCCGGATCGAGCGCTCGATGCCGGTACTGTCGAGTCCCTGCAGACTGAGCAGCTCCGCATGCTTGCCATGCTCGATAAAGCGGTCCGGCAGACCCAGCTGCAGCACCGGCATGGTGATGCCGCGTGCCGCCAGCAGTTCCATGACGGCACTGCCGGCGCCGCCGGCGATCACATTTTCTTCCACCGTCACCAGCAGCTGATGCTGCTCCGCCAGTTCGAGAATCAATGCTTCATCCAGCGGTTTCACGAAGCGCATGTCGGCCACGGTGGCGTCGATCGACGCGGCGGCTTCGCGTGCGGCGCCCAGCAGGGTGCCGAAATTGAGAATGGCCACATCGCTGCCTTCGCGTACCACGATACCCTTGCCGAGCGGCAATGCCGTCATGGTCTGCTCGATCCGGGCACCCGGTCCGGTACCGCGCGGATACCGCACCGCGGCCGGGCCGTTATGGCAATAGCCGGTGTATAGAAGCTGGCGCGCTTCATTCTCGTCCGACGGCGCCATGATCACCATGTTCGGAATGCAGCGCAGGAAGGAGAGATCAAAAGCGCCGGCGTGGGTCGGACCGTCCTCGCCGACCAGGCCGGCGCGATCGATGGCGAACAGAACATCAAGGTCCTGCAGCGCGACGTCATGAATCAGCTGATCGTAGGCGCGCTGCAGGAAAGTGGAGTAGATCGCTACCACCGGCTTCATGCCGTCGCAGGCAAGCCCGGCCGCCAGCGTGACCGCGTGCTGTTCGGCGATCGCCACGTCGATATAGCGGTCGGGAAAACGCTCGGCAAAGCCCATCATGCCCGAGCCTTCGCCCATGGCCGGGGTAATGCCCACCAGTCGTTCGTCGACTGCGGCGATGTCGCACAGCCAGTCGCCAAAGACGTCCTGGTATTTGCGGGCTCTGACGGGCACCAGTGACTCCGGTTCGCGCTCGGGCGGCTCGATCTTGGTAAGCGACGGGCTCGGCGTGGAGAGCGCATGGTAGCCGACGGGGTCGCTTTCAGCGGGCGCGAACCCCTTGCCCTTGCGGGTGATGGCATGCAGCAGCTTGGGACCGGGCAGGTCGCGCATATTGCGCAGCGTCGGGATGAGGGTGGCCAGGTCGTGACCGTCGATCGGTCCGATGTAGTTGAAGCCGAGTTCCTCGAACAGCGTGCCGGGCGACACCATCCCTTTCATATGGCCTTCGGCGCGCCTGGCGAAATCCCAGGCCGGCGGAATCCGGGACAGTACCTTCTTGCTGCCGCTGCGCAGGCTGTTGTAGACCTTCGAGGCCCAGATCCGTGCAAAGTAAGTATTGAGGCCGCCGGTGTTGCGCGAGATCGACATCTGGTTGTCATTGAGGATGACCATCATGTCGGTCTTGCAGTGCGCAGCGTGGGTAAGCGCCTCGAACGCCATGCCGGCGGTCATGGCGCCATCGCCGATGACTGCCACGGTTCTGCGGTCGCTGTCGGTGTAGCGGGCAGCGAGCGCCATGCCCAGCGCGGCACTGATGCTGGTACTGGAATGGCCGACGCCAAACGTGTCGTAGGGGCTTTCGCCGCGTTTGGGGAAACCAGCCAGTCCGCCCAGCTGCCGCATAGTATGCATCTGCTCGCGGCGGCCGGTGAGGATCTTGTGCGGATAGGTCTGATGGCCCACGTCCCAGACCAGCCGATCCTCCGGCGTATCGAACAGGTAGTGCAGGGCGATGGTGAGTTCGACCACGCCCAGTCCGGCGCCGAAATGTCCGCCCGTCTGGCCGACCGTATACAGCAGGAAGGCGCGCAGCTCTTCCGCCAGGCGCGGCAGGTCGCTCTCCGCCAGCTGTTTCAGATCAGCCGGAGAGGCGATGGTGTCGAGCAGCGGAGTCGACGGACGCTGTTGCGGAATCTCGTGAAACATGGGCGCCTGTTGAGTTGGGTTGGCTGACCGACCGCCCGGCGGAAGGGACACCCGTCCAGGCTGCGTCATCGCGTGATGATACCTGTCGATAAAGGCGACAAGAGGCGCATTGTAAACCAAATGCGCACGCGCCCGCCGAGCGGCGTGCGGGCGCCACCGGCTCAGTGGGTGCGGTCGATAATGAACGCCGCCAGCCGTCGCAGTGGTTCGGCGCTGCCGCTGAACTGAGCCAGCGCCGCTACCGCTTCCTCGTACAGGCGGCCCGCTTCCGCCTGGGCTTCAGCCAGCCCCAGCAGCGCCGGGTAGGTCGGCTTGGCACGGGCGGCGTCGGCCCCCGACTGCTTGCCGAGGGTGGCCGTTTCGCCGGTGACATCGAGAATGTCGTCCTGCACTTGAAACGCCAGGCCGATGGCAGTGGCATAGCGATCCAGCGCCGCGAGTTCGTCAGCATCACCACCAGCGGCCAGCGCGCCCATTCTCACCGCTGCGCGGATCAGGGCTCCCGTCTTGAGGCGGTGCATCTGTTCTAGCTGATCGATATCGATCTGCTGCCGGGCTGAGCCGAGGTCGATCGCCTGGCCGCCGACCATGCCCCGTGGTCCGGCCGCTGCCGCCAGGGTGCGGACCAGCGCCAGCCGGACCTCGGGGCTGGCGCCGGGAAGATCGCACAGCAGCTCGAAGGCGCGACTCTGCAGGGCGTCACCGGCAAGAATCGCGGTCGGTTCGTCAAACGCCCGGTGACAGGTGGGCTGGCCGCGCCGCAGGTCATCATTGTCCATGGCCGGCAGGTCGTCGTGAATCAGCGAGTAGGCATGAATATATTCCACGGCGGCGGCGACGTGGTCGAGCTGGTCGGCCGTCACCCCGGGATTGACCGCCTGGCCCGCGGCATAGACCAGCACCGGGCGAATCCGTTTGCCGCCGACCAGCAGGCTGTAGCGCATCGCTTCGGTCAGGCGCTCCAGATGCGGCTCGGCCAGACCGAGGCCAAACTCTGACTCCGCGCCGTCCAGCAGCTCCGCCAGTACGCGATCTGCGCGCTGACGGGCGTGCTCGAGGTAATCTTCGAAGCTGGCGTCGCTCATATGTCGTCGGCTTCGTCGTCAGCAGATTCAGCTGCCATATCAAATGGTGCCGTCGCGCCCTGCTCGGACAGCAGCAGTTCCACTTTCTGTTCCGCGCTGGCCAGTGCCTGCTGGCACTCCCGCGTGAGCCGGATGCCGCGCTCAAATGCCTGCAGAGACTCTTCCAGCGTCATATCGCCGCTTTCCATCGACTGCACCAGCGATTCCAGTTCGCCGAGCGCGCGCTCGAAATCGAGCGGCTTTTTGCTCTTCGCCATGGTTTGCCCTCATCGGTTCGCGGCGGATTATACGTGAGGTGGCGGCCCCGGCGCGTTTCCGTGGAAAGCTTTCGTTGCGTGCTAACATCGGCCGCTTTCCCCACGGTTCAGCAGCGCACGGTCGGACGGTATGAAGCGAGCAGCAGGCAAACGAAAGGTGCTGAGCACCATGCTGGCTGGTCTGCTGACCCTGGTCGCACCGCTCTCATGGGGCGCGGCGCCACTGCGGGTCGCTTCTACCAATCTCTGCGCCGATCAGCTGCTGCTGATGCTGCTGCCCCGGGAACGTATCGCGTCCCTGAGTTACTGGGCGGTGCGCGCCGAATCGCCGCTGGCCGCCCAGGCAGCTGGCCTGCCGCTCAATCATGGCCTGGTGGAAGAGGTGTTGCCGCACAACCCCGATCTGATTCTGGTGGGCCGCTATAACGATGTGGCGCTGGTCAACAGCCTGCGCCGGGTTGGACAGGCGGTGGCGATCGTCGAAGTGCCGGCCTCGCTGGCGGAGGCGGCGACGCTGATTACCGCAGTGGGCGAACTGGTGGCGAGCCCCGGCCGCGCGGCGGCGTTACGCGCCGAATTCGAAGCACGGCTGGCGCGCATCCTGCCGGTGCCGGCCGAGCAGCGTCCGCTCGCTGTCATCTATGCCCCCAACGGTGTCACACCCGGTCGTGGCACGGTGCTGGATGAAGTTGTCGCCCGGGCGGGGCTGCGCAATCTCGCTGCCGAACTCGGTATTGAGGGCTACGGTGCCCTGTCGCTGGAGACAGTGCTCAATGCTGCTCCCGACCTGCTTATTATCGAGGGCGAACTGAACGAGACGGCCGACTCGCTGGCGCACCGGCAGCTGCAGCATCCGGCACTGGCTGAGCTGGCAGAGCGTACGCCAGTGGTGGGACTGCCGGCGCGTTTCACCCAATGTGTGGGTCCCGCCACCGTGGAGGCTATTGAGCGACTGGCGGCCGCCCGCGCCCGGTTGCTGGCGGGCGCTGCGCACCACAGTGCGGCCCGGTCTGGCGAAGTCCGGCCATGAAGGTCGTGATGCGGCCAATCGCTTATCACTGGCTGCTGGCCGGGCTGGCAGCAGCACTGCTGCTGGCGCTCGGGCTGGTGCTGCAGCAGGGGCCGATGACGCTGAACTGGCAGGCGGCGTTGTTCGAGGCAGGGAGTGTGGATGCCACCATTCTCTGGCAGGTGCGGCTGCCACGCGCACTGCTGGCGGTAGCGGTAGGCGCCACACTGGGACTGGCGGGCGCGGCGTTGCAGGGCCTGCTGCGTAACCCGCTGGCCGGGCCGGACCTGATCGGAGTAACCAGCTGCGCGGCGTTCGGCGCGGTGATCACCCTCTATTTCGGGCTGGCCGGGCTCGCCTGGTTTGCGTTGCCGGCGGGCGGTATGGTCGGTGCTGCGCTGGCGGTACTGCTGATCTGGCTGCTGGCGGGCAGCCGCGGCGGCGCGCTGATCCTGATACTGGCGGGCATCGCCATCAGCTCGATGGTCTCCGCCCTGACGGCGCTGGCGCTGAGCCTTGCGCCCAACCCGTTCGCGATGAGCGAGATTGTCTACTGGCTGCTGGGCTCGCTGGCCAATCGCAGCGGTGCTGATCTCGCCATCAGCCTGCCATTCATGGCGACCGGCTGGGTCCTGCTGCTCTCCTGTGGCCGCTATCTTGATGCACTGACACTCGGCGAAGAGAGCGCGCGTACGCTCGGCTTTCCGGCGTCAGCAGCACGCTGGCGGCTGGTCATCGGCGTCGCGCTCAGCGTAGGGGCGGCGGTTTCGGTCAGCGGCAATATCGGCTTCATCGGGCTGGTGGTGCCGCACCTGATGCGCCCCTGGGTCGGCCATCGGCCCGGCCGGCTGCTGGCGGCGAGTGCGCTGGCTGGTGCCCTGCTGTTGCTGCTCGCCGACCTGCTGGTGCAGTGGTTCCCCACCACGCAGGAGCTGAAGCTTGGCGTGATCACGGCGCTGCTCGGCGGGCCGTTCTTCCTCCATCTTGTTTACAGCGCGCGCAGCCGCGCCGCCTGAGGAGCCGGGGTGAGCGCACTGACTGCCAGGGAAATCTCGCTGAGTGCTGATGAGCGTCTGCTGCTCGAGCATGTCAGCTTTCACGTCGCCTGCGGCGAGCTGGTGGGGCTGATCGGTCCCAATGGCGCCGGCAAGTCAACGCTCATGCGCGCGCTGGCGGGACTGGCGCCGTGTCAGGCGGGGGCGGTGCTCTGCGGCGATCGGCCGCTGAGTGAGCTGGCGCCCGCGCAGCGCGCGCGGCTGCTGGGTTATCTGCCGCAGGGAGCCATACCGCACTGGCCGCTGCCGGTCGAGGCGGTGGTGGAGCTGGGGCGGCTGCCGCACCGGCGCTGGTGGCAGGCGACTACAGCCGCCGATCGACTGGCGGTCGAGCGGGCGCTCGGCATGGCCGACGTGCATCATCTGCGCGGCCGGCCGGTCACCCAGCTGTCAGGCGGCGAGCGGCTGCGCGTGTTGCTGGCGCGCCTGTTTGCCACCGACCCGCTGTTTATTCTGGCTGATGAGCCTGTTGCCGCGCTCGATCCTTATCATCAGCTGCAGATCATGGAACTGCTGCGTGCACACACCCGTGAGCGTCAGGCCGGGCGCGGCGGCGTCGTGGTGGTGCTGCACGACCTCAATCTGGCAGCGCGCTTCTGCGACCGGCTGGTACTGCTGGCCAATGGCCGGGTTGCCGTGACCGGGGCACCGCGTGAGGTACTGCAGCCGCAATGGCTGCGCGCGGTCTACGGTGTGGAGCCGCGTCTGCTTGAAAGTGATGGCGAATTTGCGGTCGTGCCGTGGCGGCGTCTGCCAGATTGAGCCGGCTCGCCACTGTTGATTGAAAACTGACCACTACCCGATCAATAATGGGCAAGCCTGTCGCGGGCAGCGGCCCCGCAAGGCCGCCAGCAGTCATCCACGAGCACCGGCCGTTCCGGTGCAGCAGATGTGGCTCACCCTGACGGGAGCCGATTCATGCAAATCCTGCGTCTCAACAAAGCCGGGCAACCGATCGACTGGCTGAGCTGGCAGGAAGCGGTTTGCCTCTACTCGCGTGACCTGGTGATCTGGTCCCTGGGCGAAGTGATCTTTCGCGTGCATGGCGGCTGGAACCGGTTCAGCGGCCAGCGCACCGTGCTCGAACTGCCCAGTATCGTCGCCTGCGGCGGCGACCAGCTCGCGCGCCCGCGTAGCAAGCCACCCCTCACCAATCGCGCACTGTTCGAGCGCGACAATTACCAGTGTCTCTACTGTGGCCACTTCTTCGGTTATGCCGAGCTGACGCGCGACCATATCGTGCCGCGTTCGCGTGGTGGCAGCGACAGCTGGGAAAACGTGGTGGCTGCGTGCCGGCGCTGCAATCAGCACAAGGGCCACCGGCGCCTCGAAGAAGCCAATCTCGAGCTGCTGGCACTGCCTTATCGACCCAATCCTGCGGAGTATCTGGCGCTGGTCAACAGCCGGCGTATTCTGCCTGATCAGGCGGATTTCCTGAGCCGGCAGTTCTCGGCCAATTGTCGCTGGCAAATGCGATCGGGCCGTTTTTACGCCTGAGGCAGTCGGGCGCCAGGGTTCAGCTCACGGCCTGCACGCCGTCACGGGTTTCCCGATACAGCTGATGTTCCCTGTCGAGCAGGTAGCTGTGCAGATCATCGGCCAGGAACAGTCCGCCGCGGTAGTGCTGACGCGCTTCCTGCTCCAGATCGCGCAACGAATGAGTGCCGGTCCCGGGGCGACGACGGTAGCGCTGACTGATATGAGTGAGACCCAGCCATGGCACGCCGGCGGCGGCCGCCGTTTTCGCCACCTGGGCAGCGGTACTGTGCTGGTAAGCAGGACCGACGCGCGCCAGCACATCTTCGGTATAGGTGGCTTCGTGGATCAGCAGGTCGCAGCCCAGCAGCGCCTCACGCAACAGTTCAGGCTGGTCGTTGTCGCCCCCTACCACGATGCAGCGCGGACGCCGCTGTGGCAGGCAGACTGCGGCCGAGGTGATCACACGGCCATCCTCCAGCTGCACATCGCGCCCCTGCTGCAGTTCTCCCCAGAGTGGACCGCGCGGCACGCCGAGCTGGGCCAGCCGCCCGGGATCGAGATGTCGTTCGCGCACCCGCTCTTCAATGCGGTAGGCGAAGCTGGGCACCCGATGTGACAGCGGAACGCTTGTTACTACCACATCCTCATCTTCGTAGCGAAAGCCGGGCTTGTCGCTGCGCAGCCAGTGGATCGGGTAGACCGGGGTAAAGTCAGTGTAGCGGCAGGCGGCTTCGATGAATTCGGCAACACCGGTCGGGGCGCTGATGGTGAGCGGCGCGGAACGCCCGCTCATCTGAGCGCTGGCGAGCAGCCCCGGCAGCCCGTAACAGTGATCGCCGTGGACATGGGTAATGAAAATGGCGCGTACTTTGGCGGTGGTGTACGAGGAGCGCAGCAGCTGGTGCTGGGTGCCTTCGCCACAGTCGATCAGATACCAGTCGCGCTGCTGCTCCGGCGCCAGCGCCAGCCCTGAAACATTGCGGTCGCGGGCGGGCATTCCCGCCGCGGTGCCGAGAAAAGTGAAACGCATCTTTACCCTCACGCGAACGAGATGACCGGTAAAACATGCTAACACGTGGCTGGTCAGCGGCTGGACCGTACGCTTTTGGTAGAGTTGCCCGCTGACTGAATCAGGAGATGCAGATGAAAGGGCTTAATGCGATCTGGCGCTGGTTTTACCGGCAGACCCTGCGTGGGCTGCTGATTCTGGTGCCAATCGTGGTAACGGTCATGTTTATCGTCTGGCTGGCACGCAGCATCGAGCAGATGCTGGCGCCGCTGGTGCTGCTGGTGCTGCCGCCGGACATCTATTTCCCCGGCTTCGCACTGCTGCTGTTTCTGGCGGCTGCCTTTGTGCTGGGCATAGTTACCCGCAACGTGCTCATGCGCAAGCTGGGCGATGCGGCTGAGGCACTGCTGACCCAGCTGCCGGTCGTCGGCAAGATATATCCCATCGTGCGGCAGCTGATGGATTTGCTGAGTGGACGTAACCGCGAGGCCGAGAGTGGCCAGGTCGTCACGTTCCAGGTTCCCGGCGCCAGTGCGGCAGTCTTCGGCATCGTGTTGCGGCGCGGTGACCGGCAACCATGCGAGTGGCTGCCGGAAGAGTGCGATCTGGTTTACGCGCCGATGAGCTATCAGGTCGGCGGCTACAGTCTGATCATGCCCCGCGCTCAGCTGCAGCCGGTGGCTATGAGTCCCGGCGAAGCGTTGCAGCTGATCGTGATGGGTGGGCTGGGCAGCACACCGTCCGCCGTGCCACAGCCATCGGAGCCTCCGGTTACTGCTGTTACGGAGAACAGCTGATGGCAAAAGGAGAAGACGGCGCTAAGGTTCTGTACCGGAAACTTATATCTAAACGATCTTGAATTTAGCGAGGCGCAGCTGGCGAGAGTTGGTTAAGGTATTTCACATCTGACAGGAACGAGCGATTACTTCTGTCAGGGTGCTCCACCCGGCACAAGCCAGACAAACAACGATAACGACAAATAACGACAAGCTGGCCCGGGAGTGCCACCGGGCGTCCGCGCAGGGGAGATCCGCTTTATGCCGAGTCTGCTGCTGATCGATTATCTGGACCGCGCCCGTTCCGTCTATCAGTTGTTGCAGCACCGACCTGCATACACCGCAATAGAAACCGCACGCCTGCTTGCCATCCCGCCACGCCGGTTCGCCAAGGTGGTGATGCTGCGGCTGGACGACGAACTCACTATGCTGGTGGTGCCGGCACACTGCTGCGTCGACACCGAGGCGGTGCGACGCGCCTGCAGCTGCCAGCACGTCGAAGTCGCGGGGCTGCGCTATTTGCGTGCGCGCTTTCCCCGCTGTGAAGAGGGCGCCATGCCGCCGTTCGGACATCTGTTCGGACTGCGGGCCTTTTCCTCGGGGCTGGTCGACGATCTTGATATTGCCTTTAAAAGCGGGGCTCACCATGAGACCGTGGTGATGCCGATTAGCGAATTTCATCGACTGGCTTATGTCGAGCCGCTGCCGGCCTGCAGCCGGCCGGCGGGACGAATGGCGCCGGCGCTGATGCAGCGGCGCCGGCTGCAGCCGGCGACCGCATCATCACGGCCGTTACCTGCTGGGCATCTTGGCACAGCAGGCTGGCAGGGTCGTCTGGCTGGGCCGGGATAACTCGAAAGCGAGGCGAGGGCTCAGGCGGGCCCTGCGCCCCGGTCAGTGGCCGGCCTGTCAGCGGATGGAGTGGTATCAAGCTCTGTCTGCAGCTGGCGGGCGACCGTTTCGGGTGAAGAGGTGCCGCGCGCGATCGCCAGATAGGCTGCCGGTACCACAAACAGCGTCAGCAGCGTGGCCATCAGCACCCCTGCGATCACCACCACTCCGATAACGGTGCGCGATTCGCTGCCGGCGCCGCTCGCAAGCACCAGCGGTACCGCGCCCATGATGGTCGTGAAGGCCGTCATCACAATGGGTCGCAGGCGCAGCTCGCTTGCCCGCAGCACCGCATCGCGGAAGGCGAGGCCTTCATCGCGCAGCTGGTTGGCGAACTCCACCAGCAGGATGCCGTTTTTCGCAGCCAGTCCCACCAGCATGATGATTGCGACCTGGCTGTAGATGTTGAGCGAATGCCCGGTGATCCACAGACCGAGCAGGGCGCCGGCCACCGCCAGCGGCACGGTGAGCATGATGACCAGCGGGTGGATATAACTTTCGAACTGCGCCGCCAGGACCAGGAACACCACCACCAGCGACAGTGCGAACAGGAAATAGATCGACTGCCCCGAGCGTTTGAGCTCCAGTGATTCGCCTTTGTAATCGATGGTTGCCGTAGGCGGCAGCTGCTCCTGAACGAGTCGCTCCAGATAGTCGAGCGCTTCGCCGAGCGCGTAGCCACTCGCCAGGCTCGCTTCAATCGTTATGGCGCGCACTCGGTTATAGCGGTTGAGGCTGGCGGCATCCGCCTGTTCGGTCAGCGTCACCAGATTGCTGAGCGGGATCAGTTCACCACTGGTTTCGGAACGGATGTAGATGTTAGCGAGATCGGTCGTGGTACGGTGGAGGTCGGTTTCGCCTTCGAGGATGACGTCATACTCCTCGCCCTGGTACATGAACGTGGTGACGCGCCGCGAGCCCAGCAGGGTTTCCAGGGTGCGGCTGATCGCGACGGTGCTGACGCCCAGGTCGCCAGCGCGGTTGTGGTCGATCGCGACATGGATCTGCGGCTTGGTCTCCTTGTAGTCGGCATCCAGATCGATCAGGCCGGGATTGCTGCGGGCGGCCTCGAGCAGGATGTCGCGCCATTCGGCCAGCTCTTCGAAGGTACCGCCGCCAATGACAAACTGCACCGGCTTGCGGTTACCGCTGCTGAGCGGCTGGATGGGGATGGCAAATACCTGCACGCCGGTGAGATCGGCGGTGCGCCGTCGCACTTCATCAGCCATTGCGAAAATTGAACGCCGGCTGGCCCAGTCTTCCATGACGATGATGAGGCGGCCCTGGTTATAAAGCTCGCCGGCGCCGCGCCCGATCGGCGCCTGCACCAGCAGCCGCATGATCTCGCCCGCTTCCACCAGCGGCATCAGGCGCTGCTCAATCTCCAGCAGCTGGCGCTGGGTATATTCAAACGACGATCCCTCGGGCGCGGTGACCGCGATGAACATGTTGCCGCGGTCTTCGCGCGGCGTGAATTCGCTGGGAATGCGGGTGAACAGCAAGCCCGACGCGACGATAGTGCCTGCCAGTACCGCGATGATCAGCGCGGGACGCTGCAGGGTGCCGCGCAGCGCGCGACCATAGAGGCGCTGCATGGCGGTGAGGCGGGCTTCGATGAAACTGCCAAGGCGTGAGTGCCGGGCAGCGGGGTCCAGCAGTTTGGAGCAGAGCATGGGCGACAGTGTCAGGGCCACTACCGCCGAGAAGAACACCGCCGCAGCCATGGCGACTGCGAATTCCGCGAAGAGTCGCCCGACAGTGCCTTCCAGAAAGGTGATCGGCACAAACACTGAAATCAGGACGGCGGTGGTGGCGAGCACCGCGAAGCCGACCTGCCGGGTACCGCGGAAGGCGGCTACCAGCGGCGTCTCACCGGCATTGAGGCGGCGGTGCACGTTTTCGAGCACCACGATGCTGTCATCCACCACCAGCCCAATCGCCAGCACCAGCGCCAGCAGGGTGAGCAGATTCAGGCTGTAGCCGAAGGCATAGAGCACGATCGCGGTCGCGATCAGCGATACCGGTACGGTGGCGGCGGGAATCAGCATCGCCCGGAAGTCGCCGAGGAAGGCCAGAATCACGAGGATGACGAGGATGCCGGCAATCAGCAGCGTTTCATACACTTCGGCGATGGCAGCGCTGACGAATACAGAGGTATCGAAGCTCTGATTGAGCTTCATACCGGGCGGCAGCGTGGCATTGATCTCGTCCGCCAGTGCATGAACGGCGCGCGCCACCTCCAGCGTGTTGGCATTACTCTGCTTGATGACGCCGAGGCCGACCTGGTTGATGCCGTTGCCCCGATAGAGCCGGCGCCACTCCGCCGGTCCGATCTCCACCCGCGCGACATCGCGCAGGCGCACCAGATAGCCATCGTCGCCGCGCCGCAGCACCAGCCGGTCGAAATCCTCGGCGGTGGCGTAGCCGCGTGTCACCCGGACGACAAAATCACGCTGCCGCGATTTCAGCGAGCCGGCTGGCAGTTCGACGTTCTGGGCGCGCAGCGCCTCTTCCACATCGAGCACTGTCAGGCCGCGTGCGGCCAGCGCCTGACGATCGAGCCAGATGCGCATCGAATATTCCAGCGAGCCCCCGACGTTGACTCTGGCTACGCCATTGACCGTGGAGAAGCGGTCGACCAGAAACCGGTCGGCAAAGTCCGAGATCTCGAGGATCGACATTCCCTCGCCCGACAGGTTGAGCCAGAGGATCGGCACATTGTCAGCGTCGGTCTTTTCCACCTCGGGCGGGTCGATGTCGTCAGGCAGCTCGCGCCGTGCCTGCGCCACCCGGTCACGCACATCGTTGGCGGCGGCATCGATGTCGCGGGAGAGCTCGAATTCGATGGTGATGGTGGAAAGACCGTCGAAACTGCTGGAGGTGATGCTGCGAATCCCCTCAATGCCGGCCAGCCGCTCCTCCAGCGGCCGGGTCACGCGGTTTTCGACGACCGCGGAGTTGGCGCCGACATACTCTGTCCGCACAGTGACGATCGGCGAGTCGATGTCGGGATACTCGCGCAGCGGGATGCGCTCGAAGGCCACCAGACCGAAGGCGATCAGCAGCAGGCTGATGACCGATGCGAACACCGGCCGCTTGATGGAGATATCAGAAAGCAGCATCGGCGTGGCGCCTCATCTCAGCCGGGCAGGCCGCCGGCCTGACTGGCAGGGCCGGTGCCGGCGGTGGAACCGCTGGGCGCGACGGTCTTGATGGTGACTTTGCCGCCGGGGCGCGCGATGGTGATCCCTTCCTGAATGACCAGTTCCCCGGCCTGCAATCCGCTGACCACCTCGACCCAGCCGGGCTCGCGTGTGCCGGTGACCACTGCCCGCTCCGCCACAGTCAGTGTGGTGGGATCGACGATCAGCAGGAATTTCTGGTCCTGGCGCGCGATCAGCGCCTCCTCGGGCACCATCAGTGCGTCACGCGGCTGCCGCAGCAGCTCGACCGTCATCAGCAGGCCAGGTTTCAGCAGACCGTCGGGATTGTCGAACATGGCGCGTACCAGCAGCGAACGGCTGGTGGGATTGATGCGACTGTCGATGGCGTTGACGCGGCCTTCGAACACCTGATCGAAGGCCTGGCTGGTGGCGAGGACCGGCTGGCCGATCTCGATAGATGCAATCAGCGCGGCCGGCACCGAGAAGTCGAGGCGCAGCCGGCGGGTGTCGTCCAGCGTGGTGATCACAGTGCCCGGTGTGACCAGCGCGCCGACACTGACTTCGCGCAGGCCGAGCCGGCCGGAAAACGGGGCGCGAATGGTGCGGTCGTCGATCCGCGCCTGAATCTCCTGCAGCCGGTGCTGCGAGCGGGCGACCAGCGTGCGCCGCTGATCCACCTCGGTCTTCGCCGCCAGGTTGCGTTTGAGCAGATTCTCCAGGCGTTGCAGCTCGCGCTCCTGCTCGGCCAGATTGGCCTGCTCTTCCGCCAGCTGGGCCCGCTCCTCTTGCTGGTCGAGCAGGGCCAGTACAGCGCCGGCTTCTACCCACTGACCGTCGTCGAAAAAGAGTTCGGTGATGGTCTCGGTAACCGTTGCGGTGATCTCCACCGACTCCTGTGCACGCAGCGTGCCGAGCGCCTCGGTGCGGTCCGCAATCTGCCGGGTAGCGGCTTCATGGACGATGACCGCGGGCGCGTTGCCCGCCTGGTTGTCAGTTACCGCAGCATTGTCGTCCCGCACCCACCACCAGGTGCCGGCAGCCGCTACGACCAGGATCACCACTGCAAGAATTCGAATCATCGATGCTTTACCGCGGACTCATCTGCTGCCCGACGTCGGTTTCGGAGGCTGATACGGGATACGGTCGGGTCGGTTTCCCCCATGCTAGCGCACGCCGCGCTGTGACGCATGGCAAGGGTGCCGACCTGAACGTCTGGTAATAAATCAGCGTCCGGTGTGGTAGCTGATGCAGTGCAGGACTTCTTCGGCCGAACCGAGAATGACGGGCACCCGCTGGTGAATATGCTCGGGCTGCAGGTCGAGAATCTTGGCGGCATCAGTCCACGCCTCCCCACCGGCCCGCTCGATCAGCAGCGCCATCGGATTGGCTTCATACATCAGTCGCAGCTTGCCGGGCTTGTCCGGCTCACGCCGGTCCCACGGATAACTGAAGATGCCACCGCGACAGAGAATGCGGTGCACATCGGACACCATCGCTGCGACCCAGCGCATATTGAAATTCTTCTTGCGCGGACCGTCCTTGCCCAGCAGCAGGTCGGCAATGTAGCGCCGCATCGGTTCCGCCCAGAAACGCTGGTTCGACATGTTGATGGCGAACTCCTGGGTCTGGGCAGGAATGGCGACCCGCTCGCTGGTCAGCAGGAATTCATTGGAAACCGGATCCAGCGTATAAAACTGCACGCCCTGGCCCGCCGTCAGCGCGAGCATGACGGAGGGACCATACAGCACGTAGCCAGCCGCAATCTGCTGACGGCCGGGGCGCAGGAAGTCGGCCTCGGTGACAGGGGTGGCGCCCGGTGCTTCAAAAATCGAGAAAATCGTCCCAACCGAGCCATTGATATCGATGTTGGACGAGCCATCCAACGGATCAAACGCCACCAGAAAACGGCCATCCGGATTGGCTGCCACGATCTCGGTCTCTTCCTCGGAAGCCAGAGCGCGAACAGACGGCTCGGCCAGCAGCAGCGCCTTGAGGATGTCGTTGGCAATGACGTCGAGCTTCTTCTGCGCTTCGCCCTGCACGTTCTCGGCGCCGGCGTTGCCCAGCACGCCGGCTACGGCACCGCGGCTGATCTGGCGCGCGATGTCGCGACAGCCGTCGGCCAGCGTCGCCAGCAGAGTGATCAGAGCAGGTTGCAGCAGCTGACTTTGCAGTACCTGTGGAAGTCTTTGCATGGGGGAGTCCCTTCACGCGATGGGGGCGCATTATGCCATCCGCGTCCGAAGCGTGTCAGCCGCACCCGGCTGTAGTGGCCGGGCCGCGGTGCTAGATCAAATCGGAATCGATTCACGGCTGAGCGGCCGATCGTCATCTAACCTGCAGAGGTGCCAGAAAACCGGCATCGCTGGATACCTCGGGGCACAGCTTTGCTAACTCACTGATTCGGCGTCGGCGGCATCGCTGCCGGACGGATCTGCGGCACGCGGCGATCCCAGCGCAGCAGCGTTGCGCGATGGGAGGGGCCGCTGCAGTCCGGCGGCGGCTGCCTTGCTGAGCAGCGAGTAGTGGACTAGCTTTAAAAGTGTGTTCATTGACGAGATAACAATAATGAAACGTTTATGGCATAAACCGCAAAATCTGGGCGTTGTGCTTTTTGTCTCTTCTGTTGTGCTCTCTGCCGCTGCCATCGCTGCAGAGGACGGCGTGTTGCTGGCGAAGGTGGATGCCAGTGGCCAGCAGGTCTGCAAGATCGATTATCGCAATCCTGCGGACTCGACCAGGACCGGTGTTTATACGGGACAGTGCGAGGCTGGCCGGCCGGAAGGCGCAGGCAAGGTTGTTTACCACAATGGCGACCGCTTCGAAGGAGAGTTCAGAGACGGACTGCCGCACGGCAAGGGAAGCTGGTTCGGTGCCGCTGGCGACAGTTATCGTGGTGAGTGGGTGGCGGGCATGCGCTCCGGCGAAGGTACCTACCGCTGGGCATCGGGCAGCGAGTACTCCGGCCATTGGCATGAGGATCGTCGCCACGGCCAGGGCACGCTGATCTGGTCGAACGGTAACCGGTTCGAAGGGGAGTTCGTCGAGAACCGGCACTGGCTCGGTACCTACTACACCAGGAATGGCGGCATGCATCGCTGTCGCGCCGGTAAATGCCGCTGAAGAACGGTTGACACCACGCGAGAAGTAAGCTGCTCGCAACGGGCATGGTCATCCGACCGTGCCCGCTGTTTTTCCTCTTGTCTGTTCAAGCCCTCTGTTCGTTCGGTCTGACGCCCGGCACGCGTGGCCGTTACTGTCTGGTGCGCCATGGCAGTGCATCGGCGCACCCTGATGCACCAGATTGTTGCTCAGCCGCTGCCTGCGCCCGCGCGTTTCGCCGGCTGCAGGCTGGCATTCCGTTTGCTCTGTTGGATGCATGGCTCTCGCATACAGTGACGCATATATCCATTTCTGGCAGTGGTGTTGATGACGACAGCGCGACTCAGGGTCATGCTGGTAGACGACCTGCCGGCGCGCGCGGCGCTGCTCGAACAGGCGCTGCGCGATCAGCAGTTCGAAGTGGTGGCGCGGCTGGCGACCGCGGCCGGTCTTGCTGACGAGGTCGCTCGCCTTGAGCCGGACGTCATCATCATCGATATCGATTCGCCGGACCGCGACACGCTGGAGCATATGGCGTCGCTGCATCGCGACAACCCGCGACCGGTGGTGATGTTTGCCGGTGAGCGCGAAACCGCCACCATCGAGCGCGCCGTGCGGGCGGGCGTCAGTGCCTACATTGTCGACGGTCTCAATCCGGGGCGGGTGCGAACCATTGTCGACGTCGCCATTGCCCGCTTCCGCGAGTACCAGGCGCTGCGCCGGGAGCTCGAGGAGACGCGCACGCAGCTGGCCGATCGCAAGCAGATCGACCGCGCCAAGGCGCTGCTGATGCGCCATCGCAAGATGAGTGAAGAGGCGGCTTACAAGGCGATGCGAAAGATGGCGATGGATCGCGGCCAGCGCCTGCCGGAAGTGGCCGCGAACATCATCGACGTATTCGATCTGTCAGAGGAGTGATGGCGGTGACGCCAGAGAGCCTATGAGCATCGAGAAGCGCAAACTCAAACTCGGCTACATCCCGTTGACCGATTGCCTGCCGCTGGTAGCGGCGGCCGAGCTGGGGCTGTTCGCCGACGAGGGGCTGGAGGTGGAGCTGTCGCGCGAGGCCTCCTGGTCGACGGTCCGCGACAAGCTGATTGTGGGCGAGCTGGATGGCGCGCAGCTGCTGGCGCCGATGGCACTCTCCGCCACGCTCGGCCTGGGCGGTCTGCGCAAGCCGATGGTCACGGCGTTTTCGCTCGGCCTCAATGGCAATGCCATCACCGTATCGAATGCGCTGTTCGCCGAGCTGGGCCTGCATGCCGAGGAGGCCAGCCCGCTCGGCGCCGCCGCGGCACTGGGAAAAGTGGTGGCGCAGCGACGCGAGCGCGGGCGCCAGCCGCTGGTGCTGGCCACGGTATTCCCCTTCTCGAATCACAACTACCTGCTGCGCTACTGGCTGGCGGCCGCCGGTGTCGACGCGGGTCGCGATATCAAGCTGGTGGCGCTGCCACCCTCACAAATGGGGGCCAACCTGCGCCTCGGCCACATCGACGGCTTCTGTGTTGGCGAGCCGTGGAACAGTTGCGCCGTCGCCGAGGGGCATGGCCGCTGCCTGGTGACCGGTTACGAAATCTGGCAGAACGCGCCTGAGAAGGTGTTCGGTGTGGTCGGCGACTGGGCGATGCAACATCCCGAAACCCATGCCGCACTGCTGCGCGCGCTCGACCGCGCCTGCGCCTGGATCGACGACGACCCGCTGCAGGCGCTGCCGCTGTTGCATCGTGGCGAGCATGTGGATGTACCCATCGAACAGCTGCAGATGCCCTTCAACGGCGAGTTGCACGTGGGCCTCGGCCAGCAGCGCCGGGGCCGCGATCACTTTCATGTCTTCCACCGTTTCGCCGCCAACTTCCCCTGGCGTTCGCACGCCTGCTGGATGGTCGACCAGATGGCGCGCTCGGGCCAGCTGCCGGATGCGGTGATGGCCTCTAACGTTATTGCTGAGGTTTGGCGCAGCGATATCTATCGCGCCGTGTTCGGCGACAGCCGATCGCTGCCGCTGCACGACTATAAAAGTGAAGGAGAGCACCATCTCGCCTGGCAATGCGAAGGTAGCCGCGGCGCTGTTACGCTCGGTCCCGACCGTCTGGTTGACGCCGCCGTCTATTCACCGCAATCGTCTCCGGCTCTTGCCTGACGCTCGTCTGACTCCGACCTGACTGCATCGCGATAGTGCGTGCAGCGTGCCCGCTGCACCATCGCTGCGCCCGCCGCGCCCTCACCAAAAGCCATCCATAAATTCCAACCCTTTGAAATTCGAGGGTTTGCCCGGACTGGCATCAAACTTGTAATCCCATTGTTAACAGAGACGGGAACACTCCTGTCATCGCGGTTTCGTGTTCCGGCCAGCGGCGGTCGGGCAGATGTGCGGCTCCGCGAATCCAGCACGGGCAAAGGCGCTCAAGGCTGATCGGCTTGATTGAAGTCGGTCAGCGTTGGGCGCCTTTTTTTTCGCCGGTCTTTTTCCTCCGCAGGAGAGACCGGCAACCATCGCGGAGCAGGGCAGATGAACGATACGCGCGACAGCAGTGCCAGCGTTCCCGCCGGAGACGGCGTGGAGGCTCGCAGCGATCTGGTCATTATCGGCAGTGGCATGGCCGCGGTGCGTCTGGTGGAGACACTGCGCCGGCGCGGCGATCGCCGCTCCATCACGCTGCTGGGTGCGGAGCGTTCGCTGCCCTACAACCGCGTGCTGCTGTCGCCGCTGCTGGCGGGTGAGACCGAGTGGCAGCAGCTGATCAGCCACGATGCCGACTGGTATGCACAGCAGCGCATTGCTCTGCGTCTGGGTTGCGCTGTTACTAACGTCGATGTCGAGGCGCGAGCGGTCACCTGTGCCGATGGCTCGCGTATCGCCTATGGCGAGCTGGTGTTCGCGACGGGCGCACAACAGCCCTTCACGCCCCCCATGCCCGGCATTGACTTGCCGGGTGTGACGGCGTTTCGCAATGTCGACGATGTGCGTCTCCTGCAGCGGGCCACTGGCCGCGCAGTGGTGCTTGGCGGCGGCTTGCTCGGCCTCGAGGCAGCGGTGGGGCTGGCGGCGCGCGGTCTGTCGGTCACGGTGGTACACCGCGGCCCCTGCCTGATGAATCGTCAGCTCGATGAAACCGCCGCCGCCTATCTCGCGTCGGCCATCGCGCAACGCGGCGTCGAAGTCGTCACTGGCTGCAAGCCGGTGGCTATCATCGGCAGCGAGCGCGCCGCTGGCGTGCGTCTCGACGATGGCCGGCTGCTGCCCGCCGACCTGGTGGTGCTCGCGGTCGGTATCAAGCCATCGACTGCACTTGCGCGCGCAGCGGGTATCGATGTCGCGCACGGCATCGTTGTCAATGGTGGTCTCGCAGCGTCGGTGCCCGCCGTCTACGCGCTGGGCGAATGCGCCGAAGTGAATGGCGAAACGGTGGGACTGGTCGCCCCGATCTGGCAGCAGGTCGAGGTGCTGGCTGCCCGGCTCTGTGGTGAAGCCTGCGATTACCGGCCCGCGCCGTACGTAACCATGCTCAAGGTGAGCGGCATCGATGTGCATGTCTGCGGCGACATCGCCGGACGCCCGGGCGACCGCACGCTCGTTTACGAAGACCGCGCCTGGGGCATCTACAAGAAGCTGGTGCTCCGCGAGCAGCGCGTCGTCGGTGCGCTGCTCTACGGCGACGTCACCGACAGCCAACGCTTTTTCTCCCTGATTCAGGACGGCTCTGCCGTCGATCGCGACTTCTGCCGCTTGCTGCTGGCCGGTGAACTGCCCGTCAGCAAAGCAGCCGCTTCCGCTTGAGGATTCCGTTATGACAGCCCTTGAAAACAGTCTCGCAGCCTCCGGCACTGCTGGCCGTCCCCGCCTGGTGGTGGTCGGCAACGGCATGGTGGGCCACCACTTTGTCGAGCAGATGCTGGGAGCGGCAGTGCCCTTCGCCATTACCGTGATCGGGGCCGAACCGCGCCCCGCCTACGATCGCGTACATCTCTCCGAAGTGTTCGCCGGTCGCGCGCCGGCTGAACTGGCGCTGACCACCCGTGAGTTCTATCAGGAAGCCGGCGTCGAGGCGCACTTCGGCGATCCGGTGGTGAGCATCGATCGCGAGGCGCGCACCGTAACCACGCAGGGCGGTCGCCGGTTCGGCTACGACAAGCTGGTGCTCGCCACGGGCTCCTTCCCCTTCGTGCCGCCGGTGCCCGGCGCCGACAGCAATGGCTGCTTCACCTATCGCACCATCGACGACCTCGGCGAGATTCGCGCGGCGGCCGCCAAGGCGCGCCGCGGCGTCGTGGTGGGCGGGGGCCTGCTCGGACTTGAAGCGGCCAACGCGCTGCGCAATCTCGGCCTCGAAACCCACGTCGTGGAATTTGCGCCGCAGCTGATGGGCGTGCAGGTGGATCCCGAGGGCGGCGCCATCCTGCGCAGCCAGATCGAAGCGCTGGGCATCAGCATCCACACCGGCAAGAACACGCAGCGCATCGTCGCCGGCGAAGAGCTGCCGCTGGCGATGCATTTCGCCGATGGCGAGGTGCTGGAGACCGACCTGATTGTCTTTTCCGCCGGCGTGCGTCCGGACGACAAGCTGGCGCGCGATGCGGATATCAAGATCGGCGAGCGTGGCGGCATCGTGATCGACTATCGCTGCCGCACCTCCGACTCCGACATCTACGCAGTCGGGGAGTGCGCGCTGTGGGGCGGCAAGATCTTCGGCCTGGTCGCCCCCGGCTATCAGATGGCCAAAGTGGCGGCGAGTGCACTGACCGGTGGCGATCTGTCTTTCCACGGCGCCGACATGAGCACCAAGCTGAAACTGCTTGGCGTGGATGTCGGCTCCATCGGCGACAGCCATGCGCGCAGCGAAGGCGCGCTCTGTTACCGCGTGGTTGACGAGCGCGCCGGCATCTACAAGAAGCTGGTGGTGTCGGCCGATGGCGAACGGCTGCTCGGCGCGGTGCTGGTAGGCGACAACGCACTCTACGACACGCTGCTCCAGTACTGCCTCAACGGTATCAAGCTGCCGGCCCAGCCGCTGTCGCTGATCGCGCCAAGTGGCGGCGAGGTAGTAGCCCTCGGTCCCGATTCGCTGCCGGAGACGGCGACGATCTGCTCCTGCCACAACGTCAGCAAGGGCGACATCTGCTGCCAGATTGACAGCGGCGTTACCGCGCTGAGCGATATCAAGAGCGCGACCAAGGCATCCACCGGTTGCGGCGGCTGCGCGGCGCTGCTCAAGACGGTGGTCGACAGCGAGCTGGCCAAGCGCGGCGTCGCGGTCAACAACCACCTCTGCGAACACTTTGCCTATTCGCGGCAGGAGCTGTTCCACCTGATCAAGGTCGGCGGCATCCACACCTTCGAAGAGCTGGTCGCACGGCATGGCCAGGGGCTGGGCTGCGACATCTGCAAGCCCACCGCCGCGTCGATCTTCGCTTCGCTCGACAACGAGCATGTGCTCGACAAGCCGCATGTCGGCCTGCAGGACACCAACGACACCTTCCTCGCCAACATGCAGAAAGACGGCACCTACTCGGTGGTGCCGCGCATCGCCGGTGGGGAAATCACCGCCGACAAACTGATCGTGCTGGGTCAGGTGGCGAAGAAATACAACCTCTATACCAAGATCACCGGCGGTCAGCGCATCGATCTGTTCGGCGCGCGCCTCAACGAGCTGCCGCTGATTTGGGAGGAGCTGATCGCCGCCGGCTTCGAAACCGGGCACGCCTACGGCAAATCGGTGCGTACCGTGAAATCGTGCGTCGGCTCCACCTGGTGCCGCTACGGGCAGCAGGATTCGGTAAGCATGGCGCTGCGCATCGAGCATCGCTACAAGGGGCTGCGCTCGCCGCACAAACTGAAATTCGCGGTCAGCGGCTGCACCCGCGAGTGCGCCGAGGCGCAGAGCAAGGACATTGGCGTCATCGCTACCGACAAGGGCTGGAACCTCTATGTCTGCGGCAATGGCGGCATGCGTCCGCGCCACGCCGATCTGTTTGCCACCGACCTCGATGACGACACGCTGATTCGTTATATCGACCGCCTGCTGATGTTCTACATCCGTACCGCCGACCGGCTGCAGCGCACCTCGGTCTGGCTGGAAAACCTCGAAGGTGGGCTCGACTACCTCCGCAGCGTGGTGATTGACGACAGTCTCGGGCTGGGCGCCGAACTGGAGGCGCAGATGGAGCACGTCGTATCGACCTACGTCTGCGAATGGAAAGTGGCGGTTGAGGATCCCGAGAAACGCAAACGTTTCCGTCAGTTCGTCAACAGCGATGCCGAAGATCAGCAGGTCGTGTTTGTAACGGATCGCGAACAGATCCGCCCGGCCACACCTGCGGAGAAACGCGAACTGGCCACGGTCGCCTGACGGCGCCTGGCCCAACCCGAATTCACAGGAGAGAAGAACCATGAGCTGTGATTTTATCGCCTGCCATGTCACCGATCTGGTGGAGTACAGCGGCGTATGCGCGCTGGTCAACGGTCAGCAGGTTGCGCTGTTTTACCTTCCCATGCGCAATCCGAAGATCTATGCCATCGACAACTTCGATCCGATTGGCGCCGCCAATGTGCTCTCGCGCGGCATCATCGGCGAGCTGCGCGGCGAGCTGGTCGTCGCCTCGCCCCTCTATAAACAGCACTTCTCGCTGACCACCGGGCGCTGCCTGGAGGACGAAACGGTTGCAGTGCGCGTCTGGCCAGCCGAGATCAGCAACGGCCTGGTTCGCGTCGGCCATCCGCAGCAGTCGTTGATCGAGTCGGCCGCCTGAGCGCGAGGAGAGACGCAGCATCATGACGGCCACGCGTACTACCTGTCCCTACTGCGGCGTTGGCTGCGGCGTTGCCGTTACGGTACAGGACGGTGGCGTCGCGCCGGTCGCCGGCGACCGCGAGCACCCGGCCAATCGGGGACGGCTCTGCGTGAAAGGCTCGGCCCTGCATGAAACCGTGGGCCGTCAGCGCCGCCTGCTAACGCCCGAAATCGATGGACGGCAGGCGAGCTGGGATGAGGCGCTCGACGCCGTGGCCGGCCGGCTCTCCGCCACTATCGCTGCGCACGGTGCGTCGGCGACCGCGCTCTATCTCTCCGGTCAATTGCTGACCGAGGATTACTACGTCGCCAACAAGCTCTGGAAGGGCTTTGTCGGCAGCGCCAATGTCGACACCAACTCCCGGCTCTGCATGTCCTCTGCCGTGGCCGCCCATACGCGGGCGTTCGGCGAAGACGTGGTGCCGGGCTGTTACGAAGACCTTGAACTGGCCGATCTGGTGGTGCTGGTTGGCTCCAACGCCGCCTGGGCGCATCCCGTCCTCTATCAGCGCCTGCAGAAGGCGCGGCGGGCACGTCCGGCGCTGAAGGTGGTGGTGATCGATCCGCGTCGCACTGACAGCTGCGAGGAGGCGGACCTGCACCTGCCGCTGGCGCCGGGCAGCGATGCGTGGCTGTTCAACGGCCTGCTGGTCTATCTCGCCGACAGTGGTGCGCTGGATCGCAATTATGTGGATGCCCACACCAGCGGCTTTGACGAGGCGTTAGCGGCGGCGCGTGACTCGGCGCCGTGGCCCGAATCGGTGGCGGCCAAATGCGGGCTCGACCCGGTCGCGGTGGCGACGTTCTTCGAATGGTTCGCGGCGACGCCACGCACTGTCACGCTTTTTTCGCAGGGCATCAACCAGAGCTCGAGCGGCACCGACAAGGGCAACGCCATCATCAACTGCCACCTCGCGACGGGTCGGGTGGGGAAGCCGGGCGCCAGTCCCTTCTCGATCACCGGG
>JAJUJZ010000171.1 GCA_029265075.1 Gammaproteobacteria bacterium
ACGGCTCATGCGGCTGCCCAAAAAAGCGGTCAGGCGCGAGGTAACGCCGCCTGTCGACCAGAGATAAAAGTGCTCGGAGAGCACTGTGGCGCCGCGCAGATCGACATCGCCATCGCCGCGCAGGCAACGTCGCCAGTGGTCCGGCATGGCGGCGATGGCTTCACTGGCGCCGGTCAGCGCGCCTCCCAGCGCATACTTGATGCCGCCGTGGATCATCCCCTGGCTGTTGACGCTCTGCTGGCCGCCCAGGGCCTCACTCTCGAACAGTATCGCGTTATATCCCTGGCTGAGCAGCCGGTTCAGCAGCCACAGGCCGGCAATACCGCCCCCAAAGATGGCGACATCAACCGGAAATTCGGACAGGGCAGGTTCGGACACGCGAGCTCCGCTTTTTGGATGGCCGGGAAACGATGCCGTAGTATACCGCCGGCCCGGGACCTGCGCGGCGTTGCCGCCGCGCGTCCCCTCTGTTTGCCGGACTGATACATGCGCGCGCTCTACACCACGCTGTTCTGCCTCTTGTTGCCGCTCATTCTGCTGCGCCTCTGGTGGCGTGGCCGCCGCGCGCCCGCCTACCGGCGCCGCTGGCGTGAACGTTTCGGTCTGTTCCCGGCGCCCGCGCCCCAGCCGGCAATCTGGGTGCATGCCGTCTCTGTGGGTGAAACCATTGCCGCCGCACCGCTGGTGCGCGCACTGCAGGTCCGCTATCCAGAGCACCGGCTGGTGGTCACCACGACCACCCCGACCGGCTCGGAACGGGTGCAGGCGCTGTTCGGCGACCGCGTGTTCCACGTCTATGGCCCCTACGACACACCCGGCTGCGTGACCCGTTTTCTTGATCGTATCCGCCCGACGCTGACCGTGGTGATGGAGACCGAGCTGTGGCCGAACCTGATCCATGGCTGCCACCGCCGCAACGTTCCGGTGGTGGTCGCCAATGCACGTCTGTCAGAGCGCTCGGCCCGCGGCTATGCGCGGCTGGGCGGCCTGACCCGTGCCATGCTGAATGAAGTGCGTCTGGTGCTGGCGCAGAATGCGGCGGATGGCGAGCGCTTTGTGGCGCTGGGTCTGCCGCGCGAGCGGCTGGCGGTCACCGGCAGCATCAAGTTCGATCTCACCCTCGACGACACTCTCACACAGCGCGCTGCGGCGTTGCGCACCGCTGGCGGCGAACGCTCGCTCTGCTGGATCGCCGCCAGTACGCATGAGGGCGAGGATGAGCCAGCGCTGACTGCGCATCGCGCACTTTGTCAGCGTTATCCCGACGCGCTGCTCATCCTGGTCCCGCGCCACCCCGAGCGCTTTGATGAGGTGGCCCGACTCATCGACGCACAGGGATTTCGCTATCAGCGCCGGTCGCAGGCCGGCGAGCAGATTGACGCCGGCACGCAGGTGCTGCTCGGCGATACCATGGGCGAGCTGCTGCTGCTCTACGGCTGCGCCGATGTGGCGTTCGTGGGCGGCAGCCTGGTCGAGCGGGGCGGCCACAACACGCTTGAACCGGCCGCCTGGGGCATCCCGGTCCTGACCGGACCCTCCGATTTCAATTTCAGCGAAATCTCGCGACTGCTGGGCGAGGCCGGCGCGCAGGTCAAAGTGGCCAACGCCGACGCATTGGCTGCGGAACTGGTCACGCTGACTGCGCAGCCGGAGCTGCGGATCCGTCGTGGCGCGGCAGCGCAGTCCGTGATGGCGGCCAATCGCGGCGCGCTGACACGGCATCTCGCTGCGCTGGCGGAGCTGATCAGGTGATCTGTTTGGGAGAGATGGGATCGCTGGCGGGGAAGGTCTCCTCCACCGACTCATCCAGCAGCTCGTCCTGGCGCCGTTGCCGCTGGCTCTTGCTGTCGCGGGTATGTTCCCGCTGCTGATCAGCTGGCGCATTGTTGCGTGATGGCTGGCCCGGGGCCTTTTCACGTGGATCAGTCATGGCTCGCTCCTCGACGTCGTCGTCAGACAAAAGTGGACTGTCTGTTATGACGCCGCCGAGGGGCGGTTGATCCGTGGTGGCAGCGAACCTGCCGCCGGTGCTCAGATATCGTCGACCAGATCGCGGAACGTTTCGCCGCCTGGCGCGGCCGGTGCTACCAGCCACTGGTCGAGATCGACGATGTCCTGCGGGCTCAGGATACCGGCATTCTGTTTCAGACGCAGAGTGTTGAGCACATAGTCGTAGCGCGCGTTGGCGTAGTCGCGCAGCGAGAGGAACAGTGTGCGCTGCGCATCGAGCACGTCGACGATGTTACGGGTGCCGACTTCATAACCCGCCTGCGTGGCATCCAGTGCGCTCTGCGCCGAGACGATGGCCTGCGCCCGCGCTTCGACCCGCTGAGTGTCTGTCATCACCGCGATGTGCTGCGCGCGTGTCGCCTGAATCACGCTGCGTTCCGTGAAAATGCGATCTTCCATGCTGGCGTTGTACTGCTCTGCCGCCTGCCGGCGCTGCGAGCTGACCAGACCGCCGGTGAAGATTGGCATGCTGACCGAGAGCATCACCGCCTGCGTCTCTACTTCGCTGTCGCCGGGGAAGCGGCCGCCGAAACCGGCGGCGCGAAAGTCCTGGGTGCCGTCGACTTCCTGATATTCATGCACCAGACTGCCCGAGATCTTCGGCAGGTGCTCCATTCGCGCAGCGCGCGCGCCATAGCGGGCGGCTTCCATGCCGGCGAATGCCGCCTTGAGAGCGAAGTTGTTGGCCAGCGCGAATTCGACCCAGGCGCCGCGGTCGGTTGGTGTGGGGGCGGCGATCGGAAAATCCTTGTTGAGCTGCCACAGGTCGTCGTGGTGGCGTCCGGTGATCACCGACAGTGCTTCGAGGGCGATCGCGAGATTGCCTTCGTCGGTGAGCCGCTGGGCGACCGTGGCGTCATAGGCGGCCTGCGCTTCGTGCACATCGGTGATGGCGATCAGGCCCACCTCGAAGCGCTGCTGGGTCTGCTCCAGCTGGCGCTGCGTGGCACGCTCTTCAGCTCGCGAGGCGCGCAGGTTGTCCTGTGCGCGCAGCACGTTGAAATAGGCATCCGCGACTCGCACGATCAGCTCCTGCTGCGCTGCGGCAAACTGCGCCTCGGCCTGCACACTCAGCTGCTGACCCTGACGGAAGCTGAACCACGCCGGCAGATCGAACAGCGTCTGCGTGAGGCTGACACTCCAGGCGGTGGTTTCTGAATCCCGCTCGATGGTGGAGGGGAAGGCCACCAGACTGCGGATATTGGGGTTGTTGGGATCACTGGTGACCTGTGGCTGGATCGCGTCCTGCTCGGTATCGGATTCGCTGTAACTGCCCTGCGCCTGGAT
>JAJUJZ010000150.1 GCA_029265075.1 Gammaproteobacteria bacterium
CGGTACCGAGCTGGGGAACAGGCCGCGGGGGCACCCGGTTCGCGAGATTCCCCCTGGCCGGTGAGCCGACCAGCATTCACGAAAAGCTGGAAGATTGCGCAGTCATTCATCAGCTCAGCACCAGCACGCCGCGCGTATCACCCCATTTTCCCTGGGACAAGGTGAGCGACTATGCGGCATTGCGGGAAGAGGCTGCTGCGCTGGGGCTGGGTTTCGCTGCCGTTAACAGCAACACTTTTCAGGATCAGCCCGGCCAGCCGTACAGCTATGGAACGGGGTCGCTGGCTGCTACCGTTGAAGCCACTCGTCAGCAGGCTATCGCACACAATATTGAGTGCATCGAGATTGGCCAGCAGCTCGGTGCGCGCGATATCACCGTCTGGGTAGGCGACGGTACCAATCTGCCGGGTCAGCAGGATCTGGCCCGCTCGCTGGATCGCTATCTCGACTCAGCCAGCCAGATTTACGCGGCGCTGCCGGAGGGCTGGCGCATGCTGCTCGAGCACAAGATGTTCGAGCCGGCTTTCTACTCCAGCGTCATTGCCGACTGGGGGACTTCAATTCTTGCAGCCCAGCAGCTTGGGCCGAAAGCAAAATGTCTGGTTGATCTCGGGCATCACGCACCCAACGTCAACATCGAGCAGATCGTTGCCCGCCTGCATCAGTTCGGCAAGCTGGGTGGTTTCCACTTTAACGACAGCAAGTATGGTGACGACGATCTCGACTCCGGCGCGATCAACCCGCATCAGCTGTTTCTGATTTTTAACGAACTGGTGGAAGCGGAGCTGAACCCGCGTGAAGGCTTTTACCCGGCTTACATGATTGATCAGTCTCACAACGTCACCGATCCGATCGAAAGCATGCTCTCATCGGCGGAGGCGATTGCCACAGCTTATGCCAAGGCATTACTGGTTGATCGTGGCGCGCTGCACGCCGCGCAGGAGGAAAACGACGCCATGATGGCGTTCCAGGCGTTGCGCACTGCGTATCGCACTGACGTTTCGCCGTTGCTGGCACAAGCCAGACTGGAGAAGGGCGGTGCTATCGATATGATCGGCGCCTACCGGCGCAGCGGCTGGCGCGCAGCGAAGGCAAAACAGCGTCGTCAGGTCGGGCTTGGCGCAGGCATAGTGTGAATCTGCCGCAGCGAAAACCGGTGTCCCGCATTGTCGGTTGGCTTGAATTGCCCGCGCCAAGTAACGAGAATCGCGTTCGGTTCATTTGATGGTCTGCACATGCATGCTACCGAGCGCGAGCGCTTCATTACAGAGTTGGTGACCCGCCAGGGGTTTGTCTCATTCCGGCAGCTGGAACGGTCGATGGATGCTTCACCGGCAACCTTGCGCCGGGATCTGGAGCGTCTTGCTTCCCAGGGCAAGCTGGTTCGTGTTCGTGGTGGCGCCAAGAGTGTGCAGGCTGAGAGCGGTCCGGCTCGGCACGGGCTGCAGGGTGTTCCCTTCCATGAAAACGTACAGCGCCACCGTGAGGAGAAGGCCAGGATAGGCCGCGCGGCGGCGGCGCTCTGTCAGCCCCGCGAAGCCATCATGATCGACGGTGGTTCCACCACGCTACAGATGTGCCGGCACCTCGATGGCCTCAATCTGCAGGTGCTCACCAATTCGCTCCACATCGTCAGTGCGCTTTTGCCCCAGCAGGGCACCCGGGTGCTGGTGCCCGGTGGTGCGGTATTCCGCGAACAGAACATCATTCTTTCCGCCAGTGGCGACGACGACTGCATGCCGCAATTTCATGCGCCTCGCCTCTTCATGGGCGCTGCTGCCGTCGGCAAGCGCGGCGTGATGCAACCCGACGTCGTACTGGTATCGGCAGAGCGACGCCTGATCGAGCGCGCGGAAGAGGTGATCCTGCTGGTCGACAGCTCCAAGTTCAGCGGTCCGTCTGGCAGTGTGGTCTGCAGCCTGGAAGAGATCGATGTCGTCGTTACCGATGCCGGTGTCAGTGACGATGCGCTGGCGATGATGAAGAGCGCCGGGATCGAGGTGATCATCGCCAATTAGCGTCACTGGGCGCCCCAGCCCTGGCGTCTGCTCGTCAGTCCCCGGCTTCTGTATGTTTACGCAGATGTCGCAGATGGTTTGGTCAATGTTGATCAAATCCGACCTTCTTGAAGAGCTTCCGGCGCGGGCACTCACGCAGCTAGTATTCGGCAATCTGGCAGAACATGAGGATTTGTTCAGGATTATTGCCAGCTGAGTGCGCACCAACTAATATCTCAAAATAGATCATAATCAATCATGGCGGATATGCATGGTACGAGTGCGGGTTTTAGGGCTGTTCCACCTGATGCTGGTTTCTTTCCTGGCTTGCGCCCAGCCTCTGGTTGATACGGAACGGCCGCGTATCCAGTCGGCGGAGGCGCCAGCAGAGCCGGACGCGCTGCCCCTTTATCCGGCAGGCGCGCCGCGCGTCGAAGGCGGTAAGCCGACGGAAAACTGGACCAGTTACGGTGACACGTTGTCAGTCCGAAACGTCACCAGTCCCTCCATTACGCCATTTCTGCCTGATCCTGAAAAAGCGACCGGCGCAGCGGTTGTGGTGGCGCCGGGCGGTGCCTTCATGCTGCTTTCGGTCGATCATGAAGGCTGGGCGGTGGCGCGCTGGCTTGCAGAGCGGGGCATTGCCGCGTTTGTCCTCAAATATCGCTTGCACCCCACGCCCTCAGACGACGATGCATTTTTGCAGGCGATGCAGGAGCGCATGAGCAGCGTCGGCAAGCGCGAGGACCCGCCGCCGGCATTTCAGCCGGCCGTCGCCGATGGGATAGCGGCCGTCCGCTACGTTCGCCGGAACGCAGCAAAATGGAAGGTAGACCCGCAGCGAGTGGGCATGATCGGCTTTTCCGCCGGCGCCATGACTACGCTCCAGACGATGCTGATGAGCGAGCCGGACGAACGTCCTGACTTTATCGGTCTGATTTACGGTCCGATGCATCGCGTAGCGGTGCCGGAGCAAGCGCCGCCGCTGTTTGCGGCGATAGCGAGCGACGATCGAATCTTCAGCGGTGCCAGATTCGGGATCGTTGAATCATGGATAACCGCAGGCCGGCCGGTGGAATTTCATCTGTATCAGCAGGGGGGACACGGCTTTGGCATGCAGGAGATTGAAGCGACAGCATCTCTGTGGCCTGAGCAGTTCTATGCCTGGATGAAGTTCAATAACCTGCTTGAATAAGAACAAGCACTGCAAGCATCTCCTGGTAATTCGCGTCACGCTAGCAACGGCATGGGTGGCACGCTGGACTTCGCCGCCAGGCGCCGTGCTGCAAAGCTGGCTACTGTGGAAAAGAGCCAATAATGATCAGACTTAACCGTCGTGGCTTCTTGCTGGCTGCGGGAACGGCCGCAACCGTTTCTGCGCCGATTCCAGGTCTGGCGTTCACAGACCAGGCTGTCGTGCCTGTGCATCTGACGGTGGCGCAGCTGGAACAACCGCTGGGCATCGACGACCGACAGCCCACTTTCGGCTGGCAGCTGCAGTCATCGCGCCCGGGAGCGCGCCAGATGAGTTACCGCGTCCGCGTCGCCAGCTCATTAGCGCTTCTGACTGAGGGCCGGCCCGATCTATGGGACTCGGGTCGCGTCGAAAGCAGCGCTACGCTCGGCATCGTCTACGGTGGAAAGCCGCTCGCTTCGCGCCAGCGCTGTTACTGGAGCGTGCAATGCTGGGATGAACAGGGCAGGGCTTCGGCGCCTGCTGCCAGCAGCTGGGAAATGGGGCTGCTGGCGGCAGACGACTGGCAGGCCCAATGGCTCGCGGTCGAGAACGAAGTGCAGCGTGACGATCGCGACGCTGGGATGGAGTGGGTTTCCGCGCCTGCAACCCAGGAGCGAAGCCGCTTCTTCCGGCTGCCGTTCACGCTGACCGAACCCGCGAATGTGCTGGTCACCCTGCCAGCTGATGGCATGGTTGAGGCGGTGCGGGTTGATGCGTCCTCGCTGACTCTTCCGTTTCATCACCCGAATGCCTTTGGCGGCGCGCCGGCCTCGCGCTGGGAGCTGGAGCTGTCAGCGGGTGAGCATGAGCTGGTGGTCCAGATCAGGCCGGCGCCAGGATTTGCCGCCAAGCCTTACGCTGCCGTGGCTGCGCAGCTGCGCGCGACGTATGCAAGCGGAGCGACTGAGCGGTTTAGTCGCGGCTGGCAGACCCGCAGTGGTAATAAGGGGGAACCCTGGCTCCCTGCCGAGGTGATGCGCCCGCAACCGGTCACGCCCTGGCCGCCGGAGCCGGCCCGGCTGTTCCGAACCGAGTTTGGTGTGAGGCACGGGGTACGTCGCGCCCGGCTCTACGCGACGGCGCTGGGGGCATATGAGCTCCACCTCAATGGACGCAAGGTTGGCGATGCGGTATTGCAGACGGAAAGCGTAGATTTTTCCAAACGGACGTTGTATCGCACGTTTGACGTCACCGAACAGTTGCGCAGGGGACGGAATGCGCTGGGCGTCATGGTGGGCGACGGCTGGTACGGCAGCTATATGGCGCCGTGGCAGCGCTTCGCGTTCGGGCCTGCCCCGGTCCGCTTCCTCTGTCAGCTCGAGGTGGAGTATGACGATGGCAGCCGCGAC
>JAJUJZ010000054.1 GCA_029265075.1 Gammaproteobacteria bacterium
ACCTCCTGCACAATCTGCGCCCCGGTGCCATGCTGGCAGAACACCGGCCGTTTGCGGATCGGCCGGATAATGGCTGCAATCACATTTTCCAGAGTCAGCAGGTCACGCTCTTTCAACTCGTCGATGAAGGCACTCTCGAGCGCCTTCATATCCTGGAAGTTGACCTTGAATACCTCTTCGATCAGTGCATCGAGGCTGCCAAAGTTGTACACCACCATCGAAGTGTTAACCCGCGCTGCGGCGGCCAGCCGCCGGGTGGTGATGGCATACAGCCCTTCTGTGACGATCAGGTGCTCCGCTGCGCGCAGCAACTTCTGCCGGCTGGCCGGCACTTTCTCATTAGTGCCGATATTGTTTTTCACAATGTTGTCCCGCTCTCGATTAATGCCCAGACCGCGCTTGACACTATGTAGCAGCGCAGCCTATAAACAAACCACTCGTTTGAGTGATTTTACGATGGCTATTTTCCGTAACGCAGTCCAACGCGGTCAAGCGAACCCGCTCAGCGGGGTCGGATTTCATCCGCATCTGTCGCTCTGTTAACAATAAAGGTAACTGATCATGCCCGGTCCCTTTCCTCAAACGCCTGACCTGTCCGGTTTCAACGCGCCAGTCCGTATTGAATGCGACCTGGAAGAGCTCATCGTCGAGGGCGAAATTCCTGCTGAAATCGATGGCAGCTGGTATCGCCTCGGCCCGGACCCCTATTTTCCTCCGTCGCGCGAAGACGACATCTTTTTCAGTGGTGATGGTTTTGTCAGCCGCTTCCAGATCCGCGATGGCAAGGCATCTTACAAGCGCCGTTATATCCAGACCGATCGGTTGCAAAATGATAAGGCAGCCGGCCGTTCGCTCTACGGCGCCTACCGCAATCCGTTCACTGACGACCCCAGCGTGCAGGGGTCAATTCGCGGCACCGCCAATACCACGCCGGTATTTCATGGTGGCAAGCTGCTGGCGCTGAAGGAAGATTATCTCGGGATGGAGATCGATCCCGACACCCTGGAAACCAGAGGGTGGTGGGACTTCGATGGCAAGCTGAAAAGCGAAACGGTGTGCGCCCACCCGCGCATCGATTTCGATACCGGCGAGATGTTCATCTTCGGTTTCGAGGCCGGCGGGCTCTGCTCGCGCGATGTCTCCTACGCGATCATCGACAAGCACGGCGAGCTGGTGAGCGAGCAGTGGTTTGAGGTGCCCTACGTCAGCTGGATGCACGACTTCGTAGTGACCCAGGAGCACGTCATCTTCCCGGTGTTCCCCCACACGACCGATCTCGACTGGCTCAAGGCGGGCAACCACCACTGGAAGTGGGATCCGTCGCTGCCGACCTATGTCGGCATCATGCCGCGCTACGGCTCGGTCAAGGAGATGCGCTGGTTCAAGGGACCGGCCTGGTCGGGTTTCCACTTCCTCAATGGCTTCAGCGACGGCAACAAGGTCCACATGGACTTCTCGGTAATGCGGACCTCGCCGTTCCCGCCGGTGCGCGAGGCGAGTGGCGTGCCCTTTGACATGGCCGATATCCAGATCCCCTACATGCGCTGGACCTTCGACCTGTCTCAGCCCGGCGAAGGCTGGACTGAAACGCCGCTCTGCCCCGCGGTAGGGGACTTCCCGCGCATCGCCGACAAGGATCACATGAAGGATTACGAGATCGGCTACTACATCAACTACGACCCGGCCAATGGTGAGCCGCTGATGTGCGGTCCCACCTACATGGGTTTCAACACGCTCACGCGCATGAACGTGAAGGAGGGCACCCACACCAGTTTCACGATGGGGCCCGGTTTCACTTTCAACGAGCCGATCCACATCGCCTCGAAACAGCCCGGTCATGAAGGCTATCTGGCGATGGTGGTCGACCTTCACGAGGAGTGGCTGTCGGACGTGGTGATCCTCGAAGCCGCCCACATCGAGCGCGGCCCGATCGCCCGCATCAAGATGCCGAAGCGGCTGAAAAACCAGATCCACGGCGTCTGGGTCGACAGCGCCCGGCGGCGCGGCGAGCTGTAAGAGACCACCGCCATGAGGGGCGGGTCCGCCGGGCTCGCCCCGCTTCCGGCAGCCACGGCTGCCTGCGATTTCGGGAACAGGCTGATGAAACTACAGTTGCCGCCGGGGATTTCGGCCCCGGCTTTTGAACGTGCCATGGCTGCCTTCCGGCGCGTAGTGGGCGATGAATGGGTCCTCGACAGCGACGCCGACCGTCACACCTACAGCGATCCTTATGCTCCGGGGCCAGAAGATGAATGGGCACCGGCTGCTGCGGTGGCGCCCGCCAGCACTGAAGAGGTGCAGGCCATTGTGCGGCTGGCCAACGAACACCGCATTCCGCTGTGGCCGGTATCGCGCGGCAAAAACCTCGGCTACGGTGGTGCCGCGCCACGCCTGCCGGGTTCGGTGGTGGTCGATCTGGGCCGCATGAACCGCATACTGGAAGTGGATGAGCAGCTCGGTTACTGCGTAATCGAGCCCGGCGTCAGTTTTTATGACCTGCAGGCCTATCTGGACGACAACAAGATCAAACTCTGGCAGTCGGTGCCGGGCAACGGCTGGGGCTCGGTGGTCGGCAATGCGCTCGACCGAGGCTTCGGCTATACACCGTACGGCGACCACACCGCCAATATCTGCGGTATGGAAGTAGTGCTGCCGGACGGCGACCTGATCCGCACCGGCATGGGCGCAATCGAGGGGTCGCGCAGCTGGCATGTACACAAATATGGCTACGGTCCGGCCTGGGACCAGCTATTCGTTCAGTCCAGCTACGGCATCGTCACGCGTGTTGGCATGTGGATGATGCCCGCTCCGGAGTCGAGCCTGCTGCTGGCGATGAACCCTCCCAAGGGAGAAGACATCGGCTGGCTGGTTGAGACCATCAGCCAGCTGCGCCTGCGCGGCGTGATCGACCAGAGCCCGTTCCTGCCCTGTTCGTTCGGCAAGCTCTCGCTGATCGCGCAGCGCGCCGACCTGCATGACGGGCCTGGTCCGGTGCCGGAAGAGAAGCTGGCCGAGTTCTACGAGAAGGAGAAACTGGGCTTCTGGATCGTCGGGCTGCGACTCTATGGGGATGAGAGCGTCACCCGTGCCCGCGCGGAACTGATCAAGAAGGCGTTCGCGCGCCACACCGACATGCCGTTTCACGAGATTCCGTGGACGGCGGGCGATCCCCGTCCGATCTACGACCCGAGCCTGGCAGTGCCAACGGCGATGCCGCTGCAGATGTCGAACTGGGCAGGCGGCCGCGGCGGTCACCTCTCCTTTTCGCCAGTGCTGCCGGCCACCAGTAAGGATGTTCTGCCGCAGTTCCACCGCTCGCGCGAGCGCTACCGCGAGTTCGGCTTCGAGTACTACGGTTCCTTCACGGTGTCGGGGCGGACCGCCACCAATATCAACATGATCATGTACAACCGCGACGATGCCGACGAAGTGCGCCGCGCCCGTGCACTCTTCGATGTGCTGACCGAGGATGCTCACAAGGCGGGTTACGGCGAATACCGCGCCCACCTCGGCTGGATGGACAAGGTTGCGGACACCTTCGATTTCAACAACCACGCCCTGCGCCGGCTGGGAGAGAAGGTCAAGGATGCACTCGATCCGAACGGCATCCTGGCGCCCGGCAAGCAGGGCATCTGGCCGTCCACTTACAGGAGCCACCGCCATGGCTGAACCGAGATATGCACTGGTATTCAGCGTCGCGCTGGCCCTGAGCGGACTGGCGGCTGCCGCCGACCCCGCGGCTTCTGGCGGGAACGGCGAGGCGCTGTTCGCTGCGCGCTGCGGCGCCTGTCATTTCGAGGAAGGCATGGGCAGCAACGTACTGGCTAAACGGCTCGGTCCGGAGCGGGCGCTGCTGGCACAGCGCGACGACCTCAATGCCGAGTATGTGCGACTGGTCGTCCGTCGCGGGATGGGCATGATGCCGTTTCTGACCCGCGTCGACGTCCCCGATGCGGAGCTGGAGGCAATCACCGGCTGGCTGACCCGCCAGCGCTGATTTCATCGGCCGGCGATCTGCCGGCTCAGGCGCTCCAGCGCTGACGCAGCGCCGCCATCAGCTTGTCGTGGATACCGCCGAAGCCGCCGTTGCTCATGATCACCACCCGCTCGCCGCCCTGCAGCTCGGCGGCGAGCGCAGCGACCAGCGCGTCGATGTCGTGTGCCAGCCGCGCTGGCACCGGGCTCGCCGCAATCACATCGTCGAGCGACCAGTCGAGCCCGGGTGGCTGATACCAGATCACCTGGTCGGCAGCGGCGGTGGCCGGCGCCAGTCGCTGGCGGTGGACCCCCATGCGCATGGTGTTGGAGCGGGGTTCAATGACCGCGACAATGCGAGCGTCACCGGCCTGGTGCCGGAGCCCCTGCAGCGTGGTGTCGATCGCCGTCGGATGATGGGCGAAGTCATCGTAGACGACGATGCCATTGACTTCGCCCACCAGCGACATGCGGCGCTTGACGCCGGCAAAATCGGCACAGGCCGCCACGGCATCAGCGGGCGGCACCCCCACATGATGTGCCGCCGCGATTGCGCTCAGCGCATTGGCGACGTTGTGACGCCCGGTATGTCGCCAGCGCACGACGCCACAATCAGCGCCCCGGTGCCGCAACCGGAATTCGCTGCCATCCGCGCTCAGCAGTTCGGCTGTCCAGTCGCCCTCGCCCCCGACGGAAGTTGTTACCCGGTCCGACCAGCAGCCCATCGCCAGCACCCCTTCAAGCGCCGCATCGCCGGCCGGCAGAATAATCTGACCGGTGGCGGGGATGGTACGCACCAAGTGATGAAATTGCCGCTGGATAGCTTCGAGATCGGGGAAGATGTCGGCGTGATCGAACTCGAGATTGTTGAGAATGGCAGTCCGCGGCCGGTAGTGAACAAACTTCGAGCGCTTGTCGAAAAAGGCACTATCGTACTCGTCCGCTTCGATGACGAAGAAGTCGCTGCTGCCGAGCTGTGCCGAGCGGCCAAAGTTGTCGGGCACTCCGCCGATGAGAAAACCCGGCTGGTAGCCGTTGGCTTCCAGCAGCCAAGCCAGCAGGCTGCTGGTGGTGGTCTTGCCATGGGTGCCGGCCGCCGCCAGCACCCAGCGCTTCTGCAGCAGTTGTTCCGAGAGCCACTGCGGGCCAGAGGTGTAACGCAGGCCGCGGTCGAGCACATACTCAACTGCCGGATTGCCACGCGACAACGCGTTGCCGATGATCACCAGATCCGGCTCCGGTTGCAGATGGGCTGGGTCGTAGCCCTCGCGCAGCTCTATGCCGTGCGCCGCCAGCTGCGTGCTCATCGGCGGATAAACACCGGCATCGGAGCCGCTGACCTGGTGGCCCAGCTCGCGCGCCAGCAGAGCGAGGCTGCCCATGAAGGTGCCACAGATGCCAAGAATGTGAACGTGCATGAGGTTGACTCTGCCAGTCAGACTCTGAGGAAACGGAACAGCAGACGATGGTAGCACCCGCCGCGCGGCTCAGTCGGCATCGAATTCGGCGGTGCTGACGAACTGAAGACCCATGCCGTCGCGGTCAACCCGCACCACGCGCATCTGCACGACCGGTGCTGGTTCACCGGGCAAGCCCTGCAGCTGAACGTCGACGATATCGCCCGGCCGGGCACCGACGCCGGTACCAACAATGTAGGCACCGCCGTCGGAAATATCGCGTGTGTGCAGGAACAGTTCACCCATTTCGGGGTGGCTCACTTTGACTTCAGCCCGCAAGCGGGTCCGAACGAACTGGCGGTGATGCTCGGCGTCGTCGTTCGCCATCGATGAAAATCTCTTGCGGTCTAAAGACTTATCCGAATGCTAGCACACGCTCTCGCAATGTCGAGACAGCGCGTGCACGGCTGAAGCGGTCTGCTGGCCAGCGATTGGGCGGGCCGGCGCCAGCCCGCTATAATGCCGCTCCAAATTTCTCTGGTGACAGGACCTCCCGATCATGAGCTACAACTCCATTCCGGCTGGCAAGGATCTTCCTAACGACATCTATGTGGTCATTGAGATCCCGGCCAACCACGCGCCCATCAAGTACGAGATCGAAGCCGATTACGACGCACTGTTTGTCGACCGTTTCATGGCCACGCCGATGTTCTATCCGGCCAACTACGGCTACATCCCCAACACGCTGTCGGAAGATGGCGACCCACTCGACGTGCTGGTGGTTACGCCTTACCCGGTGGCACCTGGCTCGGTGATACGCGCCCGCCCGATCGGCATCCTCAACATGAGCGACGAAGCTGGTAAGGACGCGAAGCTGCTGGCGGTCCCGCACGACAAGCTCACCGTGCTCTATCAGGACGTAAAGGAGCCGGGCGACCTGCCGGAGCTGCTGATCAGGCAGATCGAACACTTCTTCGAGAACTACAAGGACCTGGAAGCCGGCAAGTGGGTGAAGGTCGACGGCTGGGCCGGCAGCGAAGCCGCGCGCGCCGAGGTAGTCAAAGCTGCTGAGGCAGCCAAAAAGTAATACCCCCAGGGCGGCTGGTCAGCACCAGCCGCCTGCCTTGTCGGTCGATCACCTTCGCTTGCCGGGACAAGCGCAGCATCTCACGCCTTGCGACGTGTCCTGTCCTTCTCATCGATCTTCGGCATCGCCTGCAGCAGCTGTTTGTACAGCTTGGTGTTGCGGCGGATGATCTTGTGCTTCGCATAAGCATCCACCGCGCGCCGCCAGGCCTCTTCCTTGCCATGGGCGTTCAGCGAGAAGCTGGTGCAAACGATCTTCTTCTCCAGCTCGGAAGCGATACCGATCTGGAAGATCGGTGTCACAGTGCCGCTCTTTTCGGTCTTGAGAAGATAGCTGATGCCGCGCACGCTGCCGTCGCTGTTGAAGCAACGCTCGGCCTTCATCCGTTCGCGGGTCTTCTCCTGCAGGGCCTCCAGTTCGGCGTCACGTGCCAGTGCACGCTCCGCAACTTCCTTTTTCTGACGCCCTTCAAGCCGCTGGCCGTCGCGCTTCAGGGAAAAGTATTCCTGATAGAGCCGGCCGTTGATGGTGCGTCGCACGCGATAGCCATAGAAGGCTTCGTTATCCAGTAGTTTTACGCTCACCGTAATCTCCGATCTCATCGGCTCACTGGCATCTGCCCCGCTCCGGGTGTGAGCCGGTCCGGCATCCCGCCTGGACCATCCTGTTGTTACTCTTGTTTATGTAAACCATGCCGAGTCTGGTCGACATGGAAGGCAGCAGCCGTGTCGCTGCCAGCCGACACGGTCACTAACCTGGTGTGGTGAGAAAAAACGCTACTCTCCGCCCGTTACATCCGGCCCAGAAACCGGAACCGCAACGCCGTTGCCGGCGCATCCTGCAGTGATGCCTTACTGCAGGTACTGATCCATGTTGATCGCTGGCGCTGTATCGCGCGGCCGCCCCACCACCTGGGCCGGGACCCCAGCCACTGTGGTGTGCGCAGGCACATCGTCGAGCACCACACTGCCAGCGGCAATCTTGGCGCCGTCGCCCACTGCAATCGGACCGAGCAGTTTCGCCCCGGCCGCCAGCAGCACTCCCTCGCCCACCACCGGGTGACGCCTGCCACTGCCGCGCCCGCAACCACCCAGCGAAACACTGTGCAGGATCGACACATTATTGCCGACTACTGCTGTCTCGCCGATCACCAGCCCGGTCGCGTGATCAACCATCACGCCCGATCCAATCGTCGCGGCCGGATGAATGTCGACATCGAACTCGATCGACATGCGGTTCTGCAAAAAAAGCGCCAGCCCCTGCCGACCCTGTCGCCATAACCAGTTCGCCACGCGATACGCCTGGATGGCATGGAATCCTTTGAAATATAGCAGTGGTGTGGAGTAATGCACGCAAGCGGGGTCGCGATCGTAATGTGCGCAGACATCGGTCGCGGCGGATTCGACCAGCGCAGGATCGCTGCGGTACGCCTCTTCGCACACCTGACGAATCAGCATAGGTCGCAGATCGCTGCATCCCAGCTGAGTGGCGAGCATGAAACCGAGCGCCGAAGCGAGCGAACCATGATTGAGCAGTGAGGCGTGATAAAAGCTGGCCAGCATCGGCTCACTTTCGGCCAGCGTGACCACTTCAGCTGCAACCCGCTGCCATAACACAGCTGCTGCGAGTGGTGCTGCTGCGCTGTCGTCGCTCATGTTCCTCCCCCTTACTACCCCGTCAGCTGCTGACGCCAGGGTGCCGGATAGCTGTCGACCGGCACTGTAACGAAGCGGTCAAAAATTTCCGGCCAGTGTGCCAGTACGATCTCCCTGAGCGCCAGATTGCTGGCTTCGATGACCGCGCGCAAGCGTTCAGCTGTCAGTGCCTGCTGACAGGCGGCGGCCAGTGGCGCGTAGCTCAGATGCCAGCGTTCGGGCGCGATACCGCCCCGGTCACTGGCATAGGGTCGAAAAAAACCATGACTCTGGCCCGCGCTGATGCGCTGATCAAGCCAGCGGTGAAATGGCCCGAACGGGCCATCGTCCGCGACCTCCGCCGGCGTCAGCTGAAGCTGGTAAGCCGGCGGCACCGCTGCCCGGTCCCACACATCCAGTTCAGTCCCCCAGTGGTGGCGCGATGCTCCCGGCAATGCCGACCAGCGCAGAATCGCCTGCACCACTCCCCAGTTGTCGAGCAGGGCACGATCGAGCGGCTGACCGGCACTGTCGAGCAACGGACGGCGCCCGGTCGCCTTTTCATTCCAGATAGTGAGCTGCCGGGCGTGACTGCGGAAACCGCTGGCGATGGCAGGCCGGAAGCCGGCCGCCTCGGCGTCGGCACAGAGGGCCCGCCAGGCAGCCACGACCTCCCGATGCACCGGCCGCTCCAGCTGCTCGGTGTCGATATGCCTGTCGTCCAGGCCGCACAGCATCCTCAGATCCATCAGCATCCGCTCACCAGCGCCCCACTGCGACATTGTGACGCAGTTGACGAATTGATATAAGCTCATCATTAAGTAATAACGACATCGCTCCTCCAGGAGCGGGGACTATAAGCGAAATGGAAAACGAGCTGCTCGCGCTGCCCAATCTCGGACATACCTCGGTGAACTGGTTGCGTGCCATCGGCGTCCAGACCCGCGCCGACCTTGAGCGCATCGGCCCGGTGGAGGCGTTCGTCAAGGTGCGCAGCCGCGGCATGCGCCCGTCCAGAGTGTTTCTCTATTCATTGCAGGCCGCCCTGCTCGGCTGTCACTGGACCGAACTCGACCCCGATCTGAAACGCGATCTGATCGAGCAGGCGGAACGCCTCGGCGCCTGATTGCCATTGCACCGCGGCGCCAATCCCGGGATCATGGACCCTCAGTTAGTTTGCAGCCCGCCATGATTCTGAAAGCCTCCCCGGACAATACGCTGCCGCCACCGCGAGTCGGTATCGCGCTGGGTGCCGGCTCTGCACGCGGCCTGGCACATCTCGGTGTGCTGAAGGCGCTCAACGAGCTCGACATCTACCCCGATGTCGTGTGCGGCACCTCAATGGGCGCACTGGTTGGCGCAGTCTACTGCACAGGCCGCGGCGAGGAGCTGGCCAGCTGGGTGGGTGCCCTTACCCCGCGCGAAATTCTGCACTACATGGAGATCCGCCTGCGGCCGCAGGGCGGTATGGCTGTAGCCGGCCGGCTGATGACTTATCTGCGCAGCACCTTCGGCGACCACACCATCGAGGAACTGGCACCCGCCTTTGCGGCCGTGGCCACCGACCTCTACCGGGGGCGCGAGACCTGGCTGCAAAAAGGGCCGCTGTGGGACGCCGTGCGGGCCTCGATCGCCATTCCGGGGATGCTGACTCCGGTGCAGCTGCAGAACCGCTGGCTGGTCGACGGCGCCCTGGTCAACCCGGTCCCGGTCTCGCTCTGCCGGGCCATGGGCGCGAATGTGATCATCGCGGTCAACGTCAACTCCGATCTGCTCGGGCGTCGCGATCCGACGCCGGCAGTGGATCCCCGCTCAGCCGAACCGACGCCTGCAGAAGCGGAAGCGCTGGCTCAGGAGCAGCTGGCGGCCGCCAGCGCGGAGGCGGGCGACGTGGCAACGGAAGAGGCCGTCGGGCCATCGCTGTTCGATCGCATCGGCGCCTCACTGCGCGGCGCCAGCGCACCGATGCTCAACTTCTGGAACGGCGATGAGCGGCCCGCACTCGCGCCCGGGACGTTCAACGTGATGGCGACCGCGCTCACTGTCATGCAGGATCGCATCACCCGGTCACGTCTGGCGGGCGAGCCGCCCGATGTAGTGATTGCCCCGCGGCTGGGCCATATCGGGCTGCTCGAATTCAATCGCGGTGCAGAGGCAATAGACGCTGGCTATGCCAGTGTGATGCGCATGCGCGATGTCATTGAACACGCGCTCGACCGATGAAAAACAGCACCATGAACCCGACCACCGCCACCCGCCTCTGCGCCTCGGCCGAACTCGCCGAAGGGCAGCCACTGCGCGTCGGAGTGGGCGATGAACAGCTGATCCTGCTGCGCCATCAGGGCATCTGCCGCGCGTTTCGCAACAGCTGTCCGCACCTTGGCATCGAGCTCGACTGGCAGCCGGGTCGATTTCTCGACCACAGCGGCAACTATCTGCAGTGCGCCATGCACGGCGCCCGTTTCCAGCTGCAGAATGGGCTCTGCATAGCCGGGCCCTGTCAGGGGCAGGCGCTCACAGCGGTAGCGGTCGAGGAGCACGCCGATGCGGTGTGGCTGAGTCCGCTACCAGTGGTCGAGTGACCGAAACCGGTATATCGAGTAACAGTCAAACGCTGAACCTACGTAAAACTCGCATCGCAGTGTCATCGCCACTGGTGTACCGTGCGCCAGCGGCGTTGGACTCTCTGCAACGCACCAATGAAGAGACTGGAGTACATGTCGAAAGCGACTCTCCCCCCGATCAACTGGCTCGCAGCCGTGGTCCTGTTGACAACCCCCGTGATCGCCCTGATCGCTGTCCCCTGGTATGGCATCGTCCATGGCTTCAGCGCAGCCCACTGGGCGGTCTTTGTTCTGCTGGTGGCGCTCAACGGACTTTCCATTACCGCCGGCTACCACCGGCTGTGGGCCCATCGCGCTTATAACGCCCACCCGGCGCTGCGCTGGCTGCTGGCGCTGTTCGGCGCGGCTGCCACCCAGAACAGCATTCTGGTGTGGGCCTCCGGCCACCGCCGTCACCACCGGCACGTCGACGACAACGAACACGACCCCTATTCGGCCCGCAAGGGCTTCTGGTTCTCGCACATGGGCTGGATGCTGCGGCACTATCCGGCCGGCCGCGACGATTTCAGCAATGCCCGTGATCTGCAGAATGATCCGGTGGTGGCCTTCCAGCACCGCTACTACATTCCGCTGGCGCTGATCATGAACTTCACCCCGCCACTGCTCGCCGGTCTGCTGCTGGGGGACATGCTCGGGCACTTCCTGCTGGGCGGAGTGCTGCGGCTGGTGGTCAGTCACCACGTCACCTTCTTCATCAATTCGCTGGCGCACATGTGGGGTCGCCGTCCTTATACCGACACCAACACCGCCCGCGATAACGGCTGGCTGGCGCTGGTGACCTATGGCGAGGGCTACCACAACTTCCACCACATGTTTCAGCACGACTACCGCAATGGCGTGCGCTGGTATCAGTACGATCCGACCAAGTGGCTGATCTATGCCGCGTCGAAGATCGGCCTCGCCAGCGACCTGAAGCGGGTGGAGCCGTTCCGCATCCAGCAGGCACTGCTCGACATGCAGTTCAAGCGTGCACAGGAACGTCTGCAGCGCGCCGGCAATGCCGACGCCTGGCGCGATCATCTCGAGCGTGAGTACCAGCAGTTCCTCTCGTTCCTGCAGGAGTGGAATCAGATCCGGCAGCACTGGTACGAGCAGAAGCTGCAGCGGCTGGCTGAGAAAACTGCCGAGCTGCAGCGCAACTGGCAGCAGACCACCATGAACGCGCGGCTGAAAGAGCTTGAGTATGCAATGCGCCTGCAGCGCAAACGGCTGCGGCACATGATTCTTCAGCTCGCCTGAGGCGCTGCCAGGAAGCGCGCGAGCGGATCAGTCGCGCCGACGAAGCGTTCTGTGCCGCCAGAGCGCGGGCAGCAACCGTATCGTCGCCGCCTCAGAGCTGAGTCCGTTCGCCAGCTGACCCGCGTCCTCGCAGCGCCTCGGCTACCGGCGTGCGCAGCTCCCGGCCCGCCAGCTGAATGACAGTAACGAGTGTGCCGGCCACCGTTGCCAGTGCGACCCCACGCAACAACCCGTCCGGTGCCAGACCGCCCCCCGCCACTATAGCGGTCAGCACCAGACAGCCCAGCATGGCGATGTTCTGGATCAGGTTGTTGCCGGCGATAATCCGTCCCAGCTCATGCGCACCCGCATGAAACTGCATCACCGTATTGAGTGGAACGATGAACAGTCCGCCGGCAAAGCCGATAAAGAGGAAATTGACACAGTGCGCCACGACACTGCCCAGCAGGGGCAGCCACAGCAGCCCGAGCGAGACCCCGGCCGCGCCCAGCGCGATCAGCAGCACGTCGCTGCGCCGCGACGCCCAGCGACCCGCTGTCAGGGATCCGGCCAGAATGCCGATGCCGGTGGTCGCCAGCATCCCCTGCAGCAGCACAGTGCTGGTGACGCCTAATGCCTCCTTGGCAAAGGCCGGGAAGGTGGCCAGCACCACCTGACTGGCAGACCAGAACACGGCAAGTCCGATCACCGGCAGCAGAAGGATGCGCCGGCTCACCAGCGGTGCCAGCGTTGCGCTGACGCCCCGCTGCTGTCCCAGCCCGGTCGCCCGCGTCACCCGCTCCGCCTGTGGCAACAGCCAGGCGCACCCCACCTCGACAAGACTGCAGAGCAGCAGCAGCCAGCCGAGTGGCGCAATGGCGCGCAGCACGTCGGCCGGACTGCCGGCACCAAGCCTGTCAAAGCGGCTCTCGAACAGCAGGGAGAAGACAAAGGTGCCCGCCAGGATGGCGATGATGGTGACGGCCTGCACCGCACCGTTGCCGCGCGCCAGTCGTGCCGGTCCCACCAGCGGGCGCAGATAGCCATACTTGGCCGGCGAGAAAAAAGCGCTCTGCGCACCCATCAGCAGTGTCAGCCCGAAAGCCGGCCAGAACCAGCCGCGGTAATAGCAGAGCGTAATCAGCAGCGCGAGCAGTACTGCCACCAGCGCTGCCCCCTGCATCACCCGCTGCTTGGCGAACCGGTCGGAGCAGCGCCCTGCCTGCGTGAACAGCAGGATATAGGGCAGCAGAATCAACGCATTGACGATCGCCGTCAGCACCACCTGCACCGTACCGTCATAGATTTTGAAGACGGTGTTCTGGACCACGATCTTGTGGCCGAGATCGACGAAGGCGTTGAGAAACATTGCCGCCAGATACGGGACCATGACGGGCAGCCGCTGTAAGGGATTCACGCGCTCCTCCTGTCAGCCCGACCGGCGGCCGGGGCGCGCTGGACGATAGCAGAGCCACGGCAGCCTGGCGACCGTTCACACCTCAGCGAATGACACCGCGCCGATAAATCCGGGCGGACACGCCGCTGGCAGACTCGGCAATAACTGCGCGACGCTGTCAGTAGCCCGCGACAAAGCAGCCAGGCTGGAAAATTAAGGCAGCCGGAAAGGAAACGAAAACGGCGCCACAAGGGCGCCGGTTCCGATCGGTGCAACGGCAGCCGTGGCTGCCGCGCCACGGTGTATCAGACGACGACGGGCAGGTTGCGTCCGTAGAAGATTTCCTGCATTTCATGATGCACGCGCGCCGAGATGTCGTTGACTTCTTCCGGCGTGAGGTCGTCGACCGAGAGCGAGAACAGGTACTGATCCAGGTCGAACTCCTTGAGCATCATCTTGGTGTGGAAGATGTGCTCCTGATAGACGTTGACGTCCACCATCCGGTACATCTCGCGGATGTCCTTGGAGAAGAAATTCTGGATCGAGTTGATGGCGTGATCGATGTAGTGCTTCACGCCATTGACGTCGCGCGTGAACCCCCGCACTCGATAGTCCACCGTGACGATGTCGGAATCGAACTGGTGGATGAGGTAGTTGAGCGCCTTCAGCGGTGAGATGACGCCGCAGGTCGACACCTCGATATCGGCACGGAAAGTACAGATGCCGTTGTCGGGGTGGCTCTCCGGATAGGTGTGGACGCAGATATGGCTCTTGTCGAGGTGCGCCACCACCGATTCGCGCGGACCGGGCTGCTCGCTCCCGTCGAACGAACCGATCTCCTTGAGCGGCTCCTCCGCCACCAGGATAGTTACGCTCGCGCCCTGCGGATCGTAATCCTGACGCGCCACGTTGAGCACGGTCGCGCCGATGATATTGCACACCTCAGTGAGGATTTCCGTCAGCCGGTCGGCATTGTATTCCTCGTCGATATAGGCCAGGTAGGCGGCCTTGTCCTGCTCCGATTTCGCGTAGCAGATATCGTAGATGCAGAAACTGAGGCTCTTGGTGAGGTTATTGAACCCCTGGAGTTTGAGCTTACTGTGCAATCCGACGGCTCCTCGAATGGCAAACGGTGGATCCTCCCCGACAGGGTCCGCGGGGGGCGCAAGGATACCGCATCATCTGGATAAAGAAACGTCAGTTTTAGTAGGTATTCTCCACGACATTCTGAGCAGTTGTCCCCGCCGCCGGGAGCACTGCCCGTAACAGCAGATTACGCGGGGTAAGTGACCGCTGGCAAAAGCGCCCGAGCTCGACTTCATAGCCGTGTTCCTGCAGCAGGCAGGCATAGTCGAGCACGACCCACAGCTCCAGTAGCGGCCGGAACAGCGCCCGCACCAGATCGAGTGCTCTCACCTCCGCCAGACGCCGCCAGCCTGCCTGTTCCCAGGGCGCCAGATCAAGCGCTGCAGGCACCGTCAGCCCGTGATGCCGGGCCAGTTGCTGACACAGCGCCGCGAACCCTTTCGCAATCGTTGCAGGTGCCGCCAGCGGCGGTGTCCGCAAATAACTCTCTATGCCGCGCAGCTCGCGCTGCAGCAGGTCGAAGCCGAGCCGCCAGGCCTGCAACGTCTCTCGCTGGCGCTGTTCCCGACCGGGCGCGGTGACTGTCTCCTGCAGCGCGATCCGCAGCTCTTCCCGCGACAGTTGCAGCGCGGACCTCTGCCCCTGTTGCGAGAGCGGTTCATAGTCCTCACCGCTGCCGAGGTGATAACAGCACGGCGAAAGCAGCAGCGCCTGCGGCCGGCGCTCTGCACAGAGGCGCAGGAGCCGGCGGTGCAGCTCACCACAGGCGTGCAGTGCAAGCACCTGCTGCGCCGGTTGCAGCCAGCGCCCTGCCGTCGGTGCCAGCACATCCTGACAATGTGCCGCTACTGGCCGCTGTTCGCGCTGTGCCAGCTGCTGCGCGGCCGCCACCAGCGCATCATCCCACTCAAGCGCAGTGACCGGCGCGCCCGCCAGCGCCGCGTAGTGCCGCCCGAGATGCGCCTTGCCACTGCACCACTCCAGCGCAGGCAGCGTGGTGGTCTGGCAGCGGCTGAGAAACGCCTGAATCTGAGCCCACTTGCGGCCCGGCACATCACGCGGCTCCGGCATCGGTGGCAGCGACTGCGCGGGCAGCTGGGGCACTGTGCCCAGCGCTACGGACGCCGCTGCAGGAAGCCACGGGCTCAGCTGGTCCGCCAGTGCCGGCAGGTCGCTGTGCAGCCCCTCAACGGCGTCCCGGTCGAGTGCGCGCAGATAGTTCGCCAGTTCTGGCGCGGTGGCTTCCCACGGCAGTCGCGGGTGCTGAAAGGGCGCTGGCCGCCACCACTGCCGGGTGGCGACCAGCAGGGCTGTCACTGCCTCAAACCGGGCGATCAGCGCCGCCCCGCGCAGCGGTTGCCCATGTGCGGCCCGCGTGTTCACCGCGCCAGCGCCACGACCTTGAAGCTGCGGTCAGCGATGATCGGTGTTATCCGCCGGAATAACCCCCGCGACCGCTGTTCCAGCGGGATGAAAGCATTCACTACAAACAGCGCCTGACCGCCCGGCCGCAGCAGCCGGGCCGCGGCCGCGATAAACCGTTCGTTAAGTGCATCGGCAGTGCCAAAACCGCGGTGAAACGGCGGATTGCAGAGCAGCGCGTCGAAGCCCGGCGACAGCTCAGCACCTGCATCGCTGGGCCGCGCCCCGGCGCGTTCGCCGAAAGGCGCCAGATTGCGCTGACTGGCGGCCACCGCAGCGGCATTGTTGTCGGTCGCGACAATGGTCGTCCCGGGCCAGCGCGACGCTGCGTATACCGCCAGCAGGCCGTAACCCGATCCGAGATCGAGCAGCCGTTCCGGCGGCGCTGGCCACACCTCGGGCACGGCTTGCAGCAACAGCGCAGAACCGGCATCGATCTTCTGCCAGCCGAAAATGCCCGGCTTGGTGGCCAGCGGCTGTGCGATGCCGACGGCGTCGGCCGCCAGCTCGCGCCACTCGCTGTAGTGCTGATCATCGAGCGCCGCCCCCAGCGCCGCGCCGCGCCGGATCGCCGCCAGCGTCCCGCCACCCGCGAGCCGCTCGAGCTCGGCGACGGCGCCAGCCCGCGCAGCCGCCTTGGCGACATAGGTGCGGATCCCTTCCTGTTTGTGGCCTGCGAGCCACAGGACGCCGCCGGGCCGCAGCCGCTCCAGCGCCGCATTGATGATGTGGTGGACTACCGCCTTCTCCTTGGAGATGCGGTAGCCAATGGCCGTCAGCGTAGCGGGTGGCCACGCTGAGAAATCGAAATCGGAGAACTGCGCCGTCCCGCCTGCCTCCTGCCAGCGCCGGGCCACATCCCAGCGGTTGGTGAGCACGGGCAGCTGCGCAATGGCGCCCGGCTGTTCCGGTGCATGCTCATCGGCCACCAGCAGGCAGGCAGCAGGACCATCGGCAGCCGCTGCGACGGTCAGTGCAGAATGGAGGGCAAAGGCGTAGGGATCGGCAGTCATGGCGACAACAGTGGCTGAACCGGCGCGCATTGTACCCGGCGGTGGCCGCCGGGCGCGGAAACCTTTTGCAGTAGCGTGCGGTCGACTCTGCAGCCGCCACCCGGCGGCTGATCGGCTCCCCCTCGTCGCCAGGAGAATCCCATG
>JAJUJZ010000063.1 GCA_029265075.1 Gammaproteobacteria bacterium
GCTGCAACCGCTGGTCATGGAAAACGTCACCAGCCAGATCCTCGATGGCAACCGCTCCATTGTCGGACTGATGATCGAGAGCAATATCAATTCGGGCAATCAGCCGATTCCGGAAGATCTCTCGCAATTGCAATATGGCGTATCGGTCACCGACGGCTGCATCGGCTGGGAGGTAACTGAACAGGCGATCCGGCAGATGCGTGAGAAACTGAAGGACGTACTGCCAGGCCGGTTCAGCTGATATGCAGGCGGCGCGCCGACCCGGCGCGCCCGTCCTCTTCGCCTGTTAGTCTTCTTCTCTCCGCCCTTCTCTCCGCCGCACCCCGGCTGCAATCACGCCGCATTGCCTGGCTAACGCCTACAGTGACGCCAGGGCATGGTCGATGACGCTGCGCAGCTGCTTCTTATTGCCGTGCTGTTTGCCGCGCAGCGCCAGCCCGGTGTAGAGCGTCATCAGATAGTCACGCAGTAGTGGCGCTGTCAGTTTGCTCCTTATCTTGCCCGCTGCAACAGCTTCCTGACAGCGTTTCAGCAGCGGCCGCTCTACCACCTGCAGCTTCCTGCCTGCCAGTCGCGCGAGCTCAGGTTCGGTGTTAGCGAGCTCGGAGATGGTATTGGTGAGGAGACAGCCGTTCCGCAACGTGTTGCGGTCGACGGCCACAAATCGCTCTTCCAGGAACGCGCGGATCGCTGCCAGCGGATCGCCGGCGCGATTCAGGGTGCTCTCCGTGAGCGTGCGAAGCCGTTCCTCATAGCGGTCAAGAGCGGCGGTGAACAGCGTCTGCTTGTCGCCAAATGAGCTGTAGAGACTGCCGCGATTGATCCCCATTTCGACGAGCAGCTTCTGGATCGTACTGGCCTCGAAGCCATCTCGCCAAAACAGGTCCAGCGCTGCGTCGAGCGCTACGTCTTTATCGAATTCCAGCGGTCTTGCCACCTAAGTCCACCTCCGTCTTTAACGTCTGGCTGACTCATTTCACCGCTCGAAGTTGCAGTGGGAATCGGCTCAGATATAAGCCTGGCTGCGATCAGTGTGGTCGGTCACGTCCCGAATACCCTTGAGTTCCGGAATCGCCGCCCGCAACGACGTCTCTACGCCCTGTTTTAGCGTCACATCGGCCATGCCGCAGCCCTGGCAGCCGCCGCCAAAACGCAGGACCGCGATGTTGTCCTCGGTCACTTCGACCAGGCTGATGGCACCCCCGTGCGCAGCCAGCGCCGGGTTGACCTCGTTGTAGAGAACGTAGTTGATGCGATCCTCGATGGAGCTGTCTTCACCAATGCGCGGCAGCTTCGCATTGGGCGCCTTGATGGTCAGCTGACCGCCCATCCGGTCCTTGGCGTAATCGACATAGGCGTCGGCCAGGAACGGAATGCTGCGCCCCTCGAACCACGCTTTGAAGCTGGGATATTCAACCAGCAGATCACCTTCGGCGATGTCCGCCTCGCGACAATAGGCGATGCAGGTTTCCGCTTTCGGCGTGCCCGGTTGATTAATGAAAAGCCGTATGCCCAGGACATCGGGCTCCTGCTTGCTCAGCAATTCGGCCAGATAGGCCTGCGCCGACTCAGTAATGGTGAGTCGAAGTTCTGGCTGCGATGATTCGGACATTGGCTACAGGCCCTCAACTGCTCTAATCCAGTGCCTCTGGCAATGGAAATCGTGACGATGGGAAGAGGATCGAGTGATCGCTCTCCCACAACGAAGGCCTGACAATTTACCACAAGACAAGCCCGACTCATATAGTCAGGTATTCTTGACCGCTCACCTTTCCGTATAAAAAGCGGCGGTGGGAAGTGCACCGCGAACCGGCGTTACATTCCGCTGAGCCAGTACACCACACCGATCAGCAGGATGGCCAGGATGGCTACCGTTGCAATGGCATCGACGACACCGTCGCTGTTCGATCTGGACTGGTCCGACATCACTCATTCCTTCCGCTGGTTGAATGCGCTGATTATAGCAACTCCCGTGAGCAACTCTGCGTTGATCTGCTGCCGCCACGCAGCGCAGCCGGCAACGGTTGACCTCGCCGGGGTCTCCAATCAGAATTAGCCAAACGACTAAATTATAACAACCGAGTTTGACTGCATGACCACGCCTCTTCCTCCTCATCTTTCTGAAGCCACATTCAGCCGGGCGCTAACGCGCTTCGCCGAAATTGTCGGCCGCGAATGGGTACTGAGCACGCCTCAGGACCGCCACACCTATCTCGACGCCTATGCAGTCGGCAGTGGCCATGAGCATATGCCGGCTGCCGCGGTGGCGCCCGCCTCTGTCGAGGAGGTACAGGCGCTACTGCGGGTGGCCAACGAATTCAAGGTGCCGCTGTGGCAGATCAGCCGGGGCAAGAACCTCGGCTATGGCGCCGCCGCCCCGGTGATGCCGGGCTGCGTGGTGCTGGACCTCAGTCGCATGAATCGCATTCTCGAGGTCAACGAGAAGCACGGCTACTGTCTGCTTGAGCCCGGCGTCGGGTTCTACGACCTCTACAACTACCTGCGTGAGCACAACATTCCGCTTTGGATGTCGACGCCCGGCAATGCCTGGGGCAGCGTGGTGGGCAATGCCCTCGAGCGCGGGCTCGGCTACACCCCCTACGGCGACCATGCCTCAAAGATCTGTGGCATGGAAGTGGTACTGCCCTCAGGCGAACTGGTCCGCACCGGTCTCGGCGCGATGGGTGGCAACGTCGCCTGGCAGAACTATCAGTACGGCTTTGGTCCCTCCTGGGATCAGATGTTTGTGCAGTCAAACTTCGGAGTGGTGACCAAGATGGGACTCTGGCTGATGCCGGAGCCCGAAATGACGCTGCAGGCACAGATCTATCTGCCGCGTGAAGACGACATCGCCTGGGCGATCGATGAGCTTGGGGAGCTGCGTCTGCGCGATGTGATCCGGCACCCGTTCGTGTTCGGCAACTATCTGCACGACGCCGCCGCGCTCACCCAGCGCAGTGAGTGGTACGAAGGCGAAGGCGCCCTGCCCGACAGCGTGATCGAGCAGATCATCCGCCACTTCAATATCGGCTGGTGGAAATTCCGGGTAGCGCTGTTCGGCTATGAAGAAGAGGTCCGCGCCCAGGAGAAAGTGGTACGCGCAGCGCTGGAGCCGCAGCTCGGCTCGGAGCTGAATTTCACCAGCTGGCGCCGCGGCGATCCGCTGGAACAGGCCGCTGCACGCGCCCCCAGTGTATTCGCGCTCCAGATCGTCAACTGGCATGGCGGCCGCGGCGGCCACATTGGCTTTTCCCCGGTGATGCCGACTGACGGGCAGCTCGCGCTGGCCCAGGTGAAGCGCATGAAAGCACGCTATGCGGAATTCGGCCTCGATTACTACACCTCGTTCACGATGGGGCAGCGCCACATCAATAATGTCAACCTCATCCTCTACAACCGGGATGACGAGCGCATGGTCCAGAATGCCGATGCGCTGTTCCGCACACTGATCACCGACGCCCAGCAGGCCGGCTACGCGGAATACCGCACCCACATCTCCTACATGGATCCGGTCGCCGCCAGTTTCGACTTCAATGACCACGCCCTGCTGCGGCTCAATGAGGCGGTCAAGGATACGCTCGACCCGAACGGAATCCTGGCGCCCGGCAAATCGGGAATCTGGCCCCGCCAGTACCGCGATCAGCAGCGCGGGTCTGAGGCTGCCGCCCGCTACGCGCGGAAGGAGGTGTGATGATGAAGCGACTGGCCCTGATTCTCGTGTCCGTGGCTGCCATCAGTCTGGCAGCAGCTGATGAGCAGACTTCGCCCAGCGGAGCGACCCTCTTCCAGAAGCATTGCGGCTACTGTCACCTGCCCGGCGGCACCGGTACCTTTATGCTCGAGCGGCGTCTGGGCAAAGAGCGCGCCTTGCTGGCGGAACGCAGAGACCTGCCACAGGCTTATGTGGAGCATGTGGTGCGAAACGGCCTCCAGAGCATGCCTGCCCTGACAAGGGTGGAAGTGACTGACAGCGAACTGACTGCGCTCGCCAGCTGGCTCGCCCGCAACACCCCGCAGTAGCAGCAGGGAACCCCTCAATCCGCCCGGCAGTGGCGCCAGCCACTGCCCTCCCCCGCCGGCAAACAGGCTGCTCTGCAGTAATGCCGATATGCCACATCATTATTTCCTAATAAAAATGTGGTCGTTTGCCGGTTATCCTAAATCTGCTAAGGTACGCGCCTCCCAGGGGCTCAGCCCTCACTTACCGACGTAAATTCAGTACGTTAAATCTTTCAAACGGTTGGTATCGATGTATATCTACGACGAGTTCGATCAGCGCCTGATCGACGAGCGGGTCGCTCAGTTCCGCGGACAGGTTGAGCGTTATCTGGCTGGCGAGCTGACAGAAGCCCAGTTCCTGCCGCTGCGCCTGCAGAACGGGCTTTATGTTCAGCGACTGGCGCCCATGCTCCGCGTCGCCATCCCTTACGGCACGCTCAATGCGCGACAGCTGCGCAAGCTGGCCGAAGTGAGCCGCCGTTATGACAAGGGCTACGGGCATATCTCGACCCGCCAGAACATGCAGTTCAACTGGCCCCAGCTGGAAGAAGTGCCGGATATCCTCGCGGAACTGGCTTCGGTCCAGCTGCACGCCATCCAGACCAGTGGAAACTGTATCCGCAACACCACCGCGGACGAGTTTTCCGGCGTCGCTAAGGACGAAGTGGAAGATGCCCGTCCCTACTGCGAGATCATTCGCCAGTGGTCGACCTTCCACCCCGAATTCGCGTTTCTGCCGCGCAAATTCAAGATTGCTGTCTGCGGGTCGGAAGCCGACCGCGCGGTGATCCATGCCCACGACATCGGCATCGAAGTCGTACGCAATGATGCAGGTGAGACCGGGTTTAAGATCCTGGTCGGCGGCGGCCTGGGGCGCACCCCGATCATCGGTGAGGTGGTCTGTGAATTCCTGCCCCGCAAACATCTGCTGACCTATCTGGAAGCGATCGTGCGGGTGTACAACCAGCTCGGCCGCCGCGACAACAAGTTCAGAGCGCGCATCAAGATTCTGGTCCGCGCCATGGGTATCGAAGCCTTCCGCGAGCGCGTGGAAGCCGAGTGGGCGTTTCTCAAGGACGGTCCCAGCACCCTCACTGAGGAAGCCATTGAGCACGCGAAGTCTTTCTTTCAGCCGCCGGCGTATGAAACGCTGGACGAAGCCGCTGAAGCCGCGGCGCTGAACGCGACGATGGAGAGCAGCCCCGCCTTTGCTCGCTGGGTTCGTCACAATACGGCGGAACACAAGCAGCCGGGTTATCGGATTGTGGTGCTGTCGCTGAAACAGACCGGCTTTGCACCGGGCGATATCACGGCCGAGCAGATGGAAGCCGTCGCGGATCTTGCCGAGCGTTACGGTTTCGGTGAACTTCGGACCACGCACCACCAGAACATGGTGTTGCCTGACGTGCGCCAGCGTGATCTCCATGCAGTCTGGGGAGTGCTGTCCGATCTCGGTCTGGCCACGCCCAACATCGGCCATCTGACCGATATCATCTGCTGCCCGGGCGGAGACTATTGTTCGCTCGCCAACGCTAAATCGATCCCGGTGGCCGAGGCTATTCAGCGCCGTTTCGACGATTTCGACTACCTCTACGACCTCGGCCCGATCGATCTCAATATTTCGGGCTGCATGAATGCCTGTGGTCACCACCACGTCGGCAACATCGGCATACTGGGCGTCGACAAGAAAGGCGCCGAGTTCTATCAGGTGTCGCTGGGTGGCAACCCCGGCAAGGATGGCTCGCTCGGCCAGATTCTTGGTCCGTCGTTCTCGCAGGCAGATGTGCCCGAGGTGATCAGCAAAATCCTGGAGACCTATGTCGAGCACCGGAACGAAGAGGAGACTTTCCTCGATACGTTCCGCCGTATCGGTCTCGATCCGTTCAAGGAGCGTGTCTATGCCGCAGCTCATTAAACATGGCCAAGTGATTGAAGACAGCTGGCAGGTGATCCGCACCATTGAGGAAGGTGAAGGGCTGCCTGACGGCAAGGTCATCGTGCCGCTCAGCTACTGGCAGGCCCATCGAGAAGCGTTGCTGGCGCGCGGTAATGTGGCGGTGTGGCTGGCCAGTGATGAGCAGCCTTCGGCCATTGCCGATGACCTGCCCCACCTGCCGCTGGTCGCCATCGACTTCCCTGTGATGACCGACGGTCGCGGTTTTTCCAGTGGCCGTGCATTGCGCGAGCACTACAACTACAAGGGCGAGGTGCGCGCCATCGGTCAGTTTATTCGTGACCAGCTCTACCACCTCAGTCGCTGTGGTTTCGACGCTTACGCGCTGGAAACCAGCGATCCCCACAAGGCGCTCGCCAGCCTCAACGACTTCAGCGACGCCTATCAGGCTTCGGTTACGCAGCCAGTGCCGTTCTTCCGTCGGCGCGCCGGCTGAGTCTCCTGCAAGACGCTTGCGGCCGGCATTCCACCCGGCCGTAAGCGTGCTTTCCCTCCCCCAGACTCTGGCTCAGGCTGACGCCGGGTTGCGGCCGGATTTCACCTCGCGCTTGCGGTACGGTGGCAACCGGCAATAGCTATCACCAGGTTCGGACCGGATTGGCGCCGCTGGGCTACAGACACGCTGAAACAGGACATACAGGCACATAACCACGTGGGAGCCCCTCGGGAACTGACCGGAAGGCAGCCTCCCAGCCAAAAAAAAACCGGCGCCCTGCTTCCGCAGAGCACCGGCTTTTTTACTGACAGACGTAGTCTGGGTCAGAGCGCCTTTTCGAGCTCCGGAATGGCAGTGAAGAGATCCGCCACCAGCCCGTAATCTGCAACCTGGAAAATCGGTGCGTCTTCATCCTTGTTGATCGCCACAATCACCTTACTGTCTTTCATTCCGGCCAGGTGCTGGATAGCGCCCGAGATACCAACTGCGATGTAGAGATCGGGAGCGACCACCTTGCCGGTCTGTCCGACCTGCATGTCGTTCGGAACGTAGCCGGCGTCGACTGCCGCGCGTGAGGCGCCGACCGCCGCTCCCAGCTTGTTCGCCAGTTTGTAGAGAATTTCAAAATTCTCCGCGCTGCCCAGACCGCGGCCGCCGGAAATAACCACGCGAGCGTCGCTCAGCTCCGGCCGGTCGCTGCTGGCCAGCTCTTCGCCGACAAAGCTGGAAAGCGCAGCGTCATGCGCCGTTGCCACCGGCTCGATCGGTGCACTGCCACCCTCGCCGGCTGCTGCATCGAATGCGGTAGGCCGCACGGTGATCACTTTCAGCGCATCGTTGGATCTGACTGTGGCAATCAGGCTGCCGGCATAGATCGGCCGCTTGAAAGTATCGGGCGACTCAACAGCGATGATTTCGGAAATCTGGGCCACATCGCGCAGTGCGGCCACGCGCGGCATGAAGTTCTTGCCCTGCGTGGTAGCCGGTGCCAGCACGTACTGATAATCGCCAGCAAGTTCGGCAACCAGCGGCGCCAGATTTTCAGCCAGCTGATGCGCATAGGCTGCGTTGTCTGCCACCAGCACCCTGCTGACGCCCGCGATCTGCGCCGCAGCCGCAGCTGCCCCGCTGCAGTCGGCACCGGCGACCAGTACCGTGATATCGCCACCAATTGCCTGAGCGGCTGTGACCGTATTCAACGTGGCGCCGATGAGGGCCGAATTGCTGTGCTCCGCTACAACCAGAATACTCATCAGATCACCTTCGCTTCGTTCTTCAGTTTGTCTACCAGCTCAGCCACCGTTGCCACCTTGATGCCTGCCTGGCGCTCAGCCGGGGTCTCCACCTTGAGCGTGGTCAGACGCGGAGCCACATCCACGCCCAGATCAGCCGGTGTAATCGTCTCAATCGGCTTCTTCTTCGCCTTCATGATGTTGGGGAGCGATGCATAGCGCGGCTCGTTGAGGCGCAGGTCAGTGGTGACAATCGCCGGCAGCTTCACCTCGATCGTCTGCAGGCCGCCATCGATTTCACGAACCACTTTGGCGCGATCCCCTTCGATCTCCAGTTTCGAAGCGAACGTGGCCTGTGCCAGGCCGGTCAGTGCTGCCAGCATCTGGCCGGTCTGGTTGTTGTCGCCGTCGATCGACTGCTTGCCGGTGAACACCAGCTGCGGCTGCTCTTTTTCATAAACAGCCTTGAGCAGCTTGGCCACTGCCAGCGGTTCGAGATCGGACCCCGCTTCCACCAGAATGCCGCGATCGACTCCCAGAGCGAGCGCGGTACGCAGCTGCTCCTGGCTGCTTTTATCACCTACCGCCACCGCGACGATTTCGCTGGCGATGCCTTTTTCCTTCAGGCGTACCGCCTCCTCGACACCGATTTCGCAGAAGGGGTTGATAGCCATCTTGACGTTGGCCAGCTCGACGCCCGAGCCATCGGCCTTGGGGCGAACCTTGACGTTGTAGTCGACGACTCGTTTTACAGCGACCAGGATCTTCATCGGATTCCTATCTGTTGAGAATGGGTTCGTTGGAGTCGGATCCACTCGACGTAGGAGCGAATTCGGCAGAAAGCGCCGCAGTCGGGTGCAGGCGGGGCCGGTTTTAGCGACCGAAAAATGCGGTGCCTATAGTGCCTCTCCCCGCTTGCGGGGTCAATAATCCGCGCCGGCCAAGGGCTTGCACAACAACTTCTTGCCGTACAGATGAGGGGCAGCCGAGCTATTTATAGTACTATTTGGCCCCGTTCAAACCAGAGGAGTGCGCTAGTGGAACGCGAAGCGATGGAGTTCGATGTAGTCATCGTCGGGGCTGGCCCGGCTGGTCTCGCGGCCGCTTGCAAGCTGCGCCAGCTCAGTCTGGAGAGTGGCACCGAACTCTCGGTCTGTGTCGTGGAAAAAGGTTCCGAAGTGGGAGCGCACATCCTCTCCGGTGCGGTGCTGGAGCCCACCGCACTCAATGAGCTGTTTCCGGACTGGCAGGAGCGCGGCGCACCACTGAACACGCCCGTCACCGAAGATCACATCTACTACCTGCTGAACGCCGACAAGGGCATGCGCGTGCCGGGCTTCTTCGCACCCAAAACGATGCACAACGACGGCAACTACATCGTCAGTCTGGGCAATGTCTGTCGCTGGCTGGCTGAGCAGGCCGCCGAACTGGGCGCTGACATCTATCCGGGCTTTGCCGCGGCAGAGGTGCTCTATCACGACGATGGTCGCGTCAAAGGCGTCGCCACCGGCGACATGGGGCGCGACCAGCACGGGGAGCCAAAAGAGAGTTTCATGCCGGGCATGGAGCTGCATGCGAAGTACACTCTTTTTGCCGAAGGCAGCCGCGGCCACCTGGGCAAGCAGCTGATCGAAAAATTCGATCTGGCACGCGATCGCGACCCTCAGCACTACGGTCTGGGTGTCAAGGAGCTGTGGGAGATCGACACAGACAAGCACCGGCCCGGACTGGTGTTTCACAGTGCCGGGTGGCCGCTGAATGAAAGCGGCTCAGCCGGTGGCGGTTTCCTCTACCATCTGGACAACAACCAGGTAGCGGTCGGCCTGATCACCGATCTCAGTTATGAAAACCCTTATGTCAGCCCTTTCGAAGAGTTCCAGCGGTTCAAACTGCATCCGGAGGTACGAAAGTATCTTGAGGGCGGGAAGCGCCTTGCCTATGGCGCGCGCGCAATCAGCAAAGGCGGTCTGCAATCGCTGCCGCGCATGACTTTCCCCGGTGGCCTGCTGATCGGCTGTGATGCCGGCACTCTGAACTTCGCCAAGATCAAGGGCAGCCACACCGCCATGAAGTCCGGCATGCTGGCCGCAGAAGAGGTATTTGACGCGATTACGCGGCATCAGCTCGATGGTGCCGAACTGACTGCTTATGAAACGCGCTTCCAGGCAAGCTGGGTGCACAGGGAGCTGCATCTGCAGCGCAATTTCGGGCCAGCTCAGCACAAATTCGGCAATCTCGCCGGCTCGGCTTACGCCTTCATTGACCTCAATCTGTTTAATGGCGCCCTACCCTGGACACTGCGCGATCCGACGCCGGATCATGAGCAGCTCAAGCCGGCCGCCGAGAGCCGTCGTATCGACTACCCCAGACCCGACGGCAAGCTCACCTTCGACCGGCTCTCTTCGGTGTTTCTGTCCAATACGAACCACGAAGAAGACCAGCCGTGTCACCTGCAGCTCAGGGATCCCTCGCTGCCGATCAGCTTCAACCTGCCTCAGTACGACGAGCCAGCACAGCGCTACTGCCCAGCCGGTGTCTATGAGGTCGTGGATACGGATGACGGCGGTAAGCGCTTCCAGATCAATGCGCAGAACTGCGTGCACTGCAAGACCTGCGACATCAAGGATCCCCGGCAGAACATCATCTGGGTGGCGCCAGAAGGCGGTGGCGGGCCCAACTACCCCAACATGTAGGCGGTCACTGTTCGGCAGCAACCGGCGGCGTCAGCGGGAACCAGGCGCCGCCGCTCCAGACGCCCGTTTCGCCCTGGTGCTCTGCCGCCAGATCGACCAGGGTGTAGTAAACCGGCCGACTGAGGCGCGCCGCCAGGCCATGCTCCAGCTCGAGATAAGGACGCGGCAAGTCGGCCGTGCCCCTGATCACCAGCGGGTGAGTGGCATCCAGCAGCACCTTGCGCCCGGTATTCAGCGTGAAGACCACCGTCTGGCCGGTACCCGCGCCGGCGGCGTCCGAAGCAACGGCCAGAAATGGCACATCCTCGACGCGAATTCGCATCTTCTCGGCTGGCGTCACCAGATAGTAGCGACCATCCGCTTCGCGACGAAGAATCGACGCGAACAGCCGCACCAGGGCTTCACGCGCGAAAGGTCTCCCTTCGTGAAACCAGCGACCGTCGTTGTCGATGAAAATGTCGATATCGCCGCACAGCTCAGGATGCCAGCGATCAATGGGTGGCAGATCAGCTTGTTCACGCAGCAGTTGCTCAAGTGTGGCCAGAGTAGTCATCGCAGGCTCCTCCTTGATCAATCGATCGCCAGCACCGCCCCCAGTTCAGTGAAGACCTCGACGATGCGCGCGGACTCCGCGCGCCCGAAGCCCCATACGCCGGCTTTGCGGCGCAGGGTGATCTGATCGATCAGGCGACCATCAGCGCGCTGTACAACGGTGATATGGAAACGATCAGGCCGTTCGCAGGCACCAGCCTCTCCGCAGACCGGATCGATGTAAAACAGATAGACGCTGGTGGCGCAAGGACGGACAGCCAGCATCTCGAGGTAGCTCATGGCCACCGGTTCGATGCCGACCGCGACGAAATGGTGGGCCAGGCCCTGCTGTGCCAGCGGAAGCATTGCTCCCGTCTCGCCTGCTACCAGACAGAGCTCGGCCTGCGGCGTGAGCCGCAGTTGACTCTCCCGCTCGATATCGACCTGAGGCAGCAGTCGCATAGTCCGTGCGAGCGCCGCGCTCTTGTCGATGGTATGGCTGGGCGTGCAGGCGACCAGCAGCCCGCTCAGCGTCAGCGCGAGCAGCCCTCGCACGTCCCACTCAGCTTTACGCGTTCTGCGCATGCCTGCTCTCCCCTGGAGCCCGCGTCAGACCTGCCGTCGGTCAGCGACGTTTGACCTCGGCGGCTTTCAGCAGCGATTCGAGCAGGCCACCAAAAGCAGCATTGCCTGCGCCAGCAGAAAGCTGGGCACGCCATGCCTGCTGTTCCTCGGTGCCGAGCGCGTCGACCTTGCCCTCAGCGACCTGATTCAGCGCGATGACTGCAGGCCGGCCATCAGGCAGGCTCACCACTTCGACCCGCGTGTCGCCCTCAGGCCGCGCCACGCTGAATGCGGCGCCGAGTAACCCCGGTACCGGCTCTTCGGCACTGCGATCCACCGGACCGAGGCTGCCATGCGGGAACGCCCGACTGTCACCGACCTCAGCCAGCGACGCCTTGTCCGCAGCCACAGCCGCAGCGATCTGCTCAGCTTCCTGACGAGCCGCCTGGCGTGCCTTGTCGGCAGCCAGCTCATTGGCAATCAGATCTTTCACCTCTGTCAGCGGCAGCGGTTCAGCCGGCTTCTGGTCGATCACCCGCAGGAGCAGGTAGTGATCAGGCGCCAGCTCCAGCACATCACTGTTGTGACCCTGCTCCAGCACGTCGCTGGAGAACGCTGCCGCCATCACTGCGGGACGACCCAGCAGCGGATGGTCATTGTTGCGGGTCAGCCAGTCGCTTTCTTCCACTTCGAGGCCGAGCTGTTCGGCTGGCTCACGAATGGTAGCGGAGTTGAAGGCGAGATCCCGCAGCCGCTCCACCCTGGCGATCAGCTGGGGCTGTGCACGTTGCGCCGCCAGGCGGGCAGCGATCTCGTCGCGACGCTCCTCGAAGCTCGGCTTCTCTGCCTCATCCTCACTCAGCAGCCTGATCAGATGCCAGCCGGCGTCAGTCCGCACCGGCTCGGAAACCTGCCCTACTTCAAGCCCAGCCAGCGCATTTTCGAACTCGGCCGGGAAGGTGTCGCCTTCGGTCGCGCCCAGCTCGCCACCGTTGCTGGCGGACCCGATATCTTCGGAGAACTCCGCAGCCAGCTCACTGAATACAGCGCCCTCCTCGAGCTGCTGACGCAGCTGCTCGGCGAGCTGACGCGCCTCTTCTTCGCTACGTTCATCGGTGGTAATAAGGATGTGCGCGGCCTCGCGGCGGGTGCCCGCAGCCTGACTCAGCTCGTGCTCATATTCAGCACGAATATCAGCTTCGCTCACCTCCACTTCGAAGTCGTCAGCGCGCAGCTGGGTGTAGGCCAGTCGCACCCGCGCCTCCTGCATGAAGCGATCCTGGTTAGCCTGGTACCAGGCCTCCACCTCAGCGTCCGAGACGCCCTCATCAGCTGCGACCTGCTCCGGCGGAATCACCAGCCAGCTGAAGCTGCGCTGCTGACCAGCCAGCGCGGCGACCCGCGCCAGCTCAGCCGGCGTAGTAAAATCCGAGCCCATCACCGCGCGCTGCAGCTGGCCGATGAGGATTTCGTCACGCAGCACTTCATTTTTGAAGTAGCCCGGTGTGTAGCCCTGGTTAGCCAGCAGCAGCCGGTAACGATCGGCGGAGAAGCGCCCGTTTTCCTGGAAGGCAGGTGTCGACACGATGATCTGGTCGAGCAGCGCATCGGGGACTCCCAGACCAACCTTGTCCGCATACTGCGTCAGAATGGTCTGCGTAATCAGCGCATCCAGCGTGCGGCTGCGCAGGCGCGAATCTTCGAGCAGCTCCGGGCGAATGTCGTCACCCATGCGACTGAGCAGATTACGCTTCTCGACAGCAATCGCCCGCTCCAGCGCAACGGCATCGATATCCTCGCCATTGACGGTGGCGGGGGCATTGTTGCCGCCAATACTGAACAGGCTTTCAACGCCGAAAATGGCAAACGGCACGATGATGATCGCGATGACAACCTTTGCAAGCGTTCCCTGTAAGTTGTCGCGAATGGACTGCAGCATGGAAAAATTCCCGGGTAAAAAAAAAGGCACATCCGGGATGCGCCTTTTTTATCGACAAACTGTATCGGCTTCTCAATCAGCTGCGGGCGCGGTCACCAATTTAACAGCCAGATGCCCCGCCACACGCGATTTTAGTTAACAGCGTCTTTGAGCGCCTTGCCGGCTTTGAAGCTGGGGATTTTAGCCGCGGCAATCTCGATCGGGTTACCCGTTTGCGGGTTGCGGCCAGTACGAGCAGCGCGGTGCTTGACAGCAAAGGTACCAAAACCGACCAGCACCACCTGCTCGTCGTTCTTCAGCGCATTGGTGATGGCTTCGATGGTGGCATCCAGGGCACGGCCCGCAGCAGCCTTCGGAAGATCCGCGGAAGCGGCAATCGCGTCGATAAGCTCGGTTTTGTTCACTCTTTTCCCCTTAGTCAAATTCAGTTCACCGGGCGTCGCGCCCGACAAACAGTATCTAGCTGCCGTGCGGCCACTGTGTCTGCGAAGCGGCGATTCTACACCAGTTACCGCGCCGCGGGTCAAGGAACCACGCGGCATTGCGATAGCTGGCATGTCAGTGGGCGCTAACGCGGCTGGATTCGCCCTTATCGGCTTGCTGGTCGACGGCAGCTTTATTCTCGTCGTCTTTCTTTAAGAATTCTTCATCACTCAGCGGCTGCGGGACGCGCTCCAGCGCAATTTCCAGCACCTCGTCGATCCACTTGACCGCCTTGATCTCGAGATCCGTCTTGATGTTGTCGGGAATCTCTTTGAGGTCGCGCATGTTTTCGTCCGGGATGATGACCGTCCGAATGCCACCCCGGTGCGCTGCCAGCAGCTTCTCTTTGAGCCCACCGATGCGCAGTACCTGACCACGCAGCGTGATCTCACCGGTCATCGCAACATCGGAGCGTACCGGAATACCGGTCATGACAGACACCAGCGCAGTGCACATGGCAATACCGGCGCTCGGACCATCTTTGGGCACGGCTCCTTCAGGCACGTGGATGTGCAGGTCGTGCGAGTCGTGATAAGCAGCCGGGATGCCCATCACCTGAGAGCGACTGCGCACCACGGTCAGCGCTGCCTGTATCGACTCCTGCATGACATCGCCCAGCTGGCCGGTCTTGACCACACGACCGCGACCAACCACTGCTGCGGCCTCGATGGTCATCAGCTCGCCGCCGACCTGGGTCCAGGCAAGACCAGTTACCTGCCCTACCTGATTCTTCTCTTCCGCCACGCCGAAGCTGTAGCGGCGCACCCCACAGTAGTCTTCGAGGTCGTCCGGCGTCACCGTCAGCGGCGGCTGCCTGGTACCAAGCGCGAACTGCTTGACCGCCTTGCGGCAGATCTTGGCGATTTCCCGCTCCAGCCCGCGCACACCGGCTTCCCGCGTGTAATAGTGGATGATGCCGCGGATGGTTTCTTCCGCAATGCTCAGCTCATCTTCACGCAGGCCGTTGTTGCGCATCTGTTTCGGCTTGAGATAACGCTCAGCAATACGGACTTTCTCGTCTTCGGTATAACCGGGGATGCGGATCACTTCCATCCGGTCCAGCAGCGGGCCGGGAATATTGAGCGAGTTCGCCGTACAGATGAACATGACTTCCGACAGGTCATAGTCGACTTCGAGGTAATGATCATTGAAGGCGTGGTTCTGCTCGGGGTCCAGCACCTCCAGCAACGCCGATGCCGGGTCGCCGCGCTGATCCATCCCCATCTTGTCGACTTCGTCGAGTAGGAACAGCGGGTTGCGCACCCCCACCTTAGCCATGCGCTGAATGATCTTGCCCGGCAGCGAGCCGATGTAAGTCCGGCGGTGACCGCGGATCTCGGCCTCGTCACGCACGCCGCCCAGCGCCATCCGCACGAACTTGCGA
>JAJUJZ010000060.1 GCA_029265075.1 Gammaproteobacteria bacterium
CTCCCACATCTGCTCGGCCTTCACGCCCCGGTCGAAAGGTTCATTGAATGGCTGTTCGCAGAAACGCGGCTGCTGTGCCAGCGCAGGATCGCTGAAGAGAATCGGCGACAGGTCGAGGCGCGCCTGTTTCGGCGTCTCGGGCTGACGCAGCGTCAGCAGCTCGGTGTGGCCAATCAGCTCCGCCATCGAACGGACGCCCAGGCGCGCCATCCATTCCCGCGTCTCCATCGCCATGAAGCGGAAGAAGTTCATCACCATCTCGACCGTGCCGATGAAGTGCGCGTCACGCAGGCGCTTGTCCTGCGTGGCGACACCAGTTGCACAGTTGTTGAGATGGCAGATGCGCAGGAATTTGCAGCCCAGCGCCACCATCGGCGCGGTCCCGAAGCCGAAACTTTCGGCACCGAGAATGGCCGCCTTGATGACATCGAGACCGCTCTTCAGGCCGCCGTCGGTCTGTACCCGCACCTTGTCGCGCAGACCGTTGGCGCGCAGCGTCTGCTGCGCCTCTGACAGCCCCAGTTCCCAGGGCGAGCCGGCGTACTTGATGGAGGTGAGCGGGCTCGCGGCGGTACCACCGTCGTAGCCGGAGATGGTGATCAGGTCCGCATAGGCTTTTGCGACACCAGCAGCGATGGTGCCTACACCCGGCTCCGAGACCAGTTTCACCGATACCAGTGCATGGGGATTGACCTGCTTCAGATCGAAGATCAGCTGTGCCAGATCCTCAATCGAATAGATGTCATGGTGTGGCGGCGGCGAGATCAGCGTCACGCCCGGCACTGCGTAGCGCAGCCGCGCAATCAGCCCATTGACCTTGCTGCCCGGCAGCTGACCGCCCTCACCCGGCTTGGCCCCTTGTGCCACTTTGATCTGCAGCACCTCCGCATTGACCAGATACGCCGGCGTGACCCCGAAGCGACCGGAGGCCACCTGCTTGATCCTGGAGACCCGTTCGGTCCCGTAGCGCGCCGGATCCTCGCCACCTTCACCCGAATTGGAGCGGCCGCCGAGCCGATTCATGGCAGTAGCCAGCGCCTCGTGCGCTTCGGGACTGAGCGCGCCCAGTGACATCCCAGCTGAATCGAACCGTTTGAGGATCGACTCGATCGGCTCGACCTCATCCAGCGGTATCGGCTTGCGATCACTGACCAGCTCGAAAAGATCACGGAGCATTGCCACCGGTCGCTGATCTACCAGTGCGGTGTATTCACGCCACAGCCCGTAATCGCCAGTCTGTACTGCCTGCTGCAGCGCGCGCACCACATCCGGGTTGAACGCGTGGTACTCCTGTCCGTGCACGAACTTGAGCAGCCCGCCCTGACGCAACGGCTTGCGCGCGATCCAGGCATCCTGAGCGAGCTGCGCCTGATCTGCCTCCAGCTCCTCGAAGCCAGCCCCCTCGATGCGGCTGGTGACGCCTCGGAAACAGAGATCGATCACCTCCGAGTGCAGGCCCACCGCCTCGAACAACTGGGCACCACGATAGGAAGCGATGGTCGAGATGCCCATCTTCGACAGGATCTTCATCAGCCCCTTGTTGATGCCCTTGCGGTATTTGACATGGGCGTCGACCGGATCGCCGACCACCTCGCCGTTGCGAATCATGTCGTCGATGATGCTGTAGGCCATATAGGGGTACACGGCCGAGGCGCCAAAGCCGAAGTGACATGCCAGCTGGTGCGAATCGCGTGCAGTACCCGACTCCACCACGATGTTGGCGTCACAGCGCAGGCCGCGCTGCATCAGACGGTGGTGCACTGCGCCGGTCGCCAGCAGCGTGTGGATGGGCAGCTTGCCCTGCGCAATATTGCGGTCCGACAGCACCACGATGACGGTGCCATCACGCACGGCCTGTTCGGCGGCATCGGCAACCCGCAGGATGGCGTCGCGCAGCGACACCGTCTGGGGGTCGTAGTTGAGGTCGATGACGCAGCGCTCGAAGCCGGGCTTATCGAGGCTCATGATGCGCGCGAACTTGTTCGGCGACAGCAGCGGCGTCGTCAGAATAATGCGATCGGCGTGATCCGCCGACTCCTCGAAAAAATTCTTTTCGGCGCCGAGACAGGTCTCCAGACTCATGACGATCGCTTCGCGCAGCGGATCGATCGGCGGGTTAGTGACCTGCGCAAATTTCTGCCGGAAGAAATCGTAGAGCGGGCGCACCTGGCGCGACAGCACGGCCATCGGCGTGTCATCACCCATCGAGCCCACGGCTTCGTTGCCGTTTTCGGCGAGCGGGCGCAGCACCTGCTCGCGCTCTTCATACGTCACCTGGAACAGCTTCTGGCCGATGGCCAGCTGCTCGCCTTCCAGCAATGCCGGCTGTTCCGCCGGTTCCAGCGTCGACTCGATCCGGGTGGCATGATCGCGCAGCCACTTTTTATAGGGATGACGCGTCGCCAGCCGGTGGTCGATCTCGTGCGTATGCATCACCTCGCCGGTCACCGTGTCGACGGCGAAGATCTGACCGGGACCGACCCGCCCTTTGGCGACGACATCCTCGGGCTTGTAGTCGTAGGTGCCGATCTCGGATGCAAGCGTAATGAAGTCGTCGCGGGTGATAACCCAGCGCGCGGGCCGCAGCCCGTTGCGGTCGAGCAGACAGACCGCATGCCGGCCGTCGGTCAGAACAATACCCGCGGGACCATCCCACGGCTCCATGTGCATGGCGTTGTACTCGTAAAACGCATGCAGATCGGGGTCCATGTTTTCGATGTTCTGCCAGGCCGGCGGCACCAGCATGCGCACGGCGCGGAACAGGTCCATGCCGCCCGCCAGCATCACCTCCAGCATATTGTCGAGGCTGGAGGAGTCAGACCCGGTGCGATTCACCAGCGGCGCCAGCGACTGCACGTCGGGCAGCAATTCGCACTCGAACTTGCGGGTGCGGGCATCCGCCCAGTTGCGGTTGCCGTCGATAGTGTTGATCTCGCCGTTGTGGGCAAGGAAGCGGAACGGCTGCGCCAGCGGCCAGCGTGGTGCCGTATTGGTGGAGAAACGCTGGTGAAACACACAGATCGCCGTCTCCATGCGGGCATCGCCCAGATCCGGGTAGAACGCAGCCAGATCAGCCGGCATCATCAGTCCCTTGTAGGAGAGCACCGCACCCGACAATGAGCAAATATAGAAGTCGGGATCATCGGTTACCGCCTGCTCCGCCCGGCGCCGCGCCACCAGCAATGCAGTCTGCAGCTGCTGCCCGGTGAGGCCCGGTGCGTCGATGAACAGCTGTTCAATGCGCGGCATGCTGCTCAGCGCAATGGGGCCGAGCACGCTGGGGTCGGTGGGGACTACCCGCCAGCCGACCACGCTGAGGCCCGCATCGCTGAGGGCCGTTTCCATGGCGGCCCGGGCCCGCGCGGCCTGGTCGTCGTCGGCGCTGAGAAAGATCTGTCCGATGGCATAGCGCTCACTGAGCTCACACCCGAAGCGCTGACGGGCCTCATCGCGCAGGAACTGATCCGGCTTCTGCAGCAACAGACCACAGCCGTCACCGGTGCGTCCATCGGCATTGATGCCGCCGCGATGAGTCATACAGGTGAGGGATTCAATGGCCGTTTGCAGCAGCTTGTGACTGGCCTCACCCTTGAGCTGGGCGATAAGGCCGAAGCCACAATTGTCACGCACGTCTTCAGGTCGGAACAGGCCCGTGGTCATAGCGGTTACCACCAAAATCTGTTTAAAAACAAGATGTTGCGTTCGGCCGCGTGCTGGCCTCGCAATTTGGGCGAAAAGGGGTAGCGATTATACCGTAGAAATAAATATTGTCAAAAACAGACAAAAAAACGCCAAAAATTTTTCGGCGCCTGCCGCTGAAACGGCGCTTCGGAGCCTGGAGAAAGAATTGACGGAGGGGTTAGCGAGCGGTGTTGCGGAGGTCGTCGTGCACCGCCGACAGCCGTCGCGCCCAGGGTTTGGCAGCGCGCACCGGTGCCGGCAGCGCGGCAATGGCTGCGGCAGTGGCCTGTTGCTGATAGGGACCTTGCAGCGCGACGAACCAGGGCTTGCCAGCGAGACGCGTCTCAAGATAGTAGACACGGCCGCCGACGCCGGCTGCCGTAACGCTCTGACGGAGCTGCTGCAGTGAGCGCGCACCCATCAGCTGGATGACGAAAGCATCGGCATCCATCGCCAGCAGTGCCTGCTCATCAGCCGTGTAGGTGCGCTCAGCTGAGGCATTGCCGGACGATTGTGGTGCCTGACGCGCCGCTGCGGGCTGCGCATCGGTCGTGCTGGCAGGTATGGCACGCTCTTCGGAAGCGGCCGGACGCGACGGCGAAACCGGACCCGCCACCGGCTGTGTAGCCGGCGCACGCGTCGGTGCCGCCACCGGCACCTGCAGAGATTGCTGCGTACCGGCCGGGGTTGCATCTGCACTCACTGGCTGACTGGCCGCCGCCGAGTCGCTCTCGCCCCAGCTCAGCACCAGCGGTACCCGTTCGCGCCCGGCTGCTGGCACCGGCGCGGTGGTGCGGCGCTCCAGCTTACTGCCGGATCCGGAATCGGAACCGGAGCCAGACAGCACAGCCAGCAGGAACACGACCAGCAGGACTACCAGCGTACCGGCCACCACCAGGCGTCCGCCGCGCTCGGCCAGCCTGCCACGCCAGCCGCTACCGCCGCGGGCAGCGGGAGCACCGCCTGGCGCAAGCGTTGCCAGCAGCAGATCCGGCGCCACGGAGTGGATAGCCGCAAATGCGCCACCACTGAGACGGAACAGCTGACGCTCGCCAGCGGCAGAGAGTGGCAGCGGCTGCCGGAGACCGGCCGCCTGCAGACGCGTGCGGAGATAGTCCACGGTTTCCCGCTGATCCAACGGCTCCAGCTCAAGCCGGGCCACGGTTGCGGAACCGGGCTCCGCACAGCCGGGCGCATCACGCCAATGGACCAGCAGCGAGCGTTCGCCGGCCAGCAGCAGGCGCAGCCGCCCATGAGAGGCGTGTACCAGTGCAGCGCAGGTGGAGAGTACCGGCTGTGCCAGCAGGTCGGCATCATCAATAAGGAGCGCTACCGGCAGCGGCTCCGCTTCCAGCGGCCGCAGGCTTCGCAGGGCTTCGATAAACCGGTGATCATCGACAGCGTACTCACTGCGCAGCCCGAGCGCAGTCAGCACCGCGGCGCGCAGCGTCACGTCATCGGTCATGACAGTGGCATCAATTCGGCAGACGTCAGCCACCCCGTCAAGCTCAACAGCTACTTCCGACAACAAGCGGCTTTTTCCGACGCCGGCATCGCCGATCAGCAGCGTCGTCGGCGCGCCAAAGCAGAGCTGATGGACGGCCTGCTGCACCAGATAACGGCGCTGGCCACCAACGAAAAAGAATCCCGGCAGCTCATCGCTGCGAAAAGGATCGGTGCGCAGGCCGAGCAGCGTCGCCACGCGAGCGCCCGCATCAAGCGGTGCAGCCGCGGCGACGGAGTGCTCTGCTTCGACCATTGCGCTCATGCCGCCTCGGCGATACAGGCTTCCAGTACCGGCAGCGGAAAATCACTGGTAACCACTGCCTCACCCAGCGCTTTCAGCAGTACCAGCCGCAGCTGGCCATCGAGCACCTTCTTGTCGACCGCCATCAGCTGCAGAAACTGCTCAACCGTCATATCTGCCGGCCGGCTCACTGGCAGCCCGGCGCGCCCGAGCAGCTCACGCAGCTCTGCGACATCGCTCTGAGCCAGCCAGCCCAGTCGCGCCGACAGATCTGCGGCCATCAGCATGCCAACAGCGACCGCCTCCCCATGCAGCCACTGGCCATAGCCCTGTGCGGTTTCGATGGCATGGCCGAAGGTGTGCCCCAGATTAAGGATCGCGCGCAACCCCCCCTCTCGCTCGTCCGCTGCCACCACCCGCGCCTTGTCTTCGCACGAACGGTAAATGGCTTCTGCGAGCAGCACCTTGTCGCGTGCCACCAGGCCGTCGAGATTCTGCTGCAGCCAGCGATAAAACGGTTCGTTGCAGATCAGACCGTACTTGATCACTTCCGCCAGCCCCGCCGAGAACTCGCGCGATGGCAGCGTGTCGAGCACATCGGTGTCGATCAGCACGCAGCGCGGCTGATGGAAAGCACCGATCATGTTTTTGCCGAGCGGATGATTGACGCCGGTCTTGCCCCCAACCGAGGAATCCACCTGCGCCAGCAGCGTCGTCGGCACCTGAATGAAGTCGACGCCGCGCTGATAGCAGGCGGCGCCAAACCCGGTCATGTCGCCTACGACTCCGCCGCCGAGAGCAATCAGGGTGGTGGTGCGGTTGTGGCGCGCTTCCAGCAACGCATCGAACAGCGTGTTGAGCTGCTGCAGGTTCTTGTACTGCTCACCGTCGGGCAGGATGACGTCGAGCACAGACGCTTCGGCCGGCAGGGCCGCCCGCAGCCGCTCCAGGTAGAGCGGCGCCACGGTTTCGTTGGAAACAATGCAGACCTGGCGGCCGCGCAGGAGCGGACGCAGCAGATCACCCTGCTGCATCAGGCCGCCGCCGATGTGAATGGGATAGCTGCGATCGCCGAGATCGACAGTCAGAGTGCGCATATCAGAAACACCGCATGAAAGCCCGCAACGATAGCCCGGCTATCCAGCGGCTGCAATGGCGGTCACGGCTGACGGCGCTGTCAGTCACGCCGCAGCCGCTGTGCCAGCTCGGTCGCCACTGCCCGGGGACCACGGCCATCAGTGGTCACCACGATGTGTGCCGCCTGGCGGTAGAGCGGTTCACGAACAGTCATCAGCTCGGTCAGCACCTGCTTCGGATCCTTGCCCTGAAGCAACGGGCGCTTCCGATCGCGGCTGGTGCGACGCACCTGCTCGTCTACCGAGGTGTAGAGAAACACGACGGTGCCGGCCGCTCGCATCACCTCACGGTTCTGCGGTAGCAGGATTGCTCCGCCACCGGTGGAGACCAGCACGTTGTCCAGCTGCGCCAGCTCTTCGAGCACCGCAGCTTCGCGCTGGCGAAATCCGGCCTCGCCCTCGCGGTCAAAAATCCAGGGAATGTCGACGCCGCTGCGCGCTTCGATTTCGCGGTCGGCGTCCTTGAACTCCAGTCCGAGCTGGTCGGCAAGCAGGCGTCCAATAGTAGTCTTGCCGGCCCCCATGGGGCCGACAAGAAAGATGCGTGATGGGATCATCGATCAGTCGATTACCGTGTCAGCCAGGATCCGCGGCGTGATGAAGATCAGAATCTCGCTGCGCGCCTGGTCGACCTGTTCGTTCCTGAATAGCCGGCCCACATAGGGAATATCGCCCAGTACCGGCACCTTGCTGGTGGAGTAGATGTCCTCGGTACGGAACACCCCGCCCAGCACGATGGTTTCGCCGTTACCCACCAGCACCTGCGTCTTGATGGCGTTGGTGTCGATGGTCGGTACGAAGCCGCCGTTGCCAGATGGTACCAGTTCGCCAACGGAATCCTGATTGATTTCCAGATCCATGATGATGCGGTCGTCGGGCGTGATGCTGGGTGTGACATCCAGCTTGAGCACCGCTTCCTTGAACTGGATGGTGGTCTCACCGTTGGCGGCCGACTCCTGATAGGGCACTTCAGTACCCGACTTGATCGTGGCCTGCTGCTTGTCGCCAGTGATCACCTTGGGCTGCGAGACGATCTCGCCACGCCCCTGGGCCTCCAGCGCCGACAGCTCCAGGTTGAGCAGCAGCTCGCTGCCGGTGTAGCCGATAGCGAACGAGCCGGTCGGTTCAGCTACCCCGAGATCCACCGCCAGCGCCTGCGGAAACTCAATGACGTTGGGAGTATCATCGGCGATCGTATCGAGACTGCCGCCCACCTCCAGCAGGCCGCCGCTGTTGACGTCGGCGCGGTAGGCGCCACCCCAGCGGATCCCCAGCTGCTTATCGAAATCGGAGTTGGCGATGACGATACGGGCCTCAATCAGCACCTGGCGAATCGGCACGTCCAGCAGCTTGACGATGCGCCGGAATTCTTCGAGCTTCTGTGCCGTCTCGGTTACCAGCAACGAGTTGGTACGGCCATCCACAATCACCCGGCCCCGGCTCGACAGCAGGCTGGTGGAGCCCTCCTGGCTAGGGTCGAACAGCGCGAACAGGGCCTCGGCGCTGGCGTAGCGGATGCGGATGTGCTCGGTCTGCAGCGGCGCCAGCTCCTGCACCTGCTTGCGGGTCTCGAGCTCGGTGCGTTCGCGCTCAGCGATTTCCAGCGCCGGTGCCACCATCAGCACGTTGCCGATCTGCCGCTTGTCGAGCCCCTTGGTCTTCAGCACCAGGTCGAGCGCCTGATCCCACGGTACGTTCTGCAGGCGCAGCGTGATGCGACCGTTGACCGTATCACTGGCAACCAGGTTAAGACCGGTGAAGTCGGCGATGATCTGCAGCACCGCGCGCACTTCGATGTCCTGGAAATTGAGCGACAGGCGCTCGCCAGTGTACGCGAACTCCTTGCGACGCTCCTCGACTTCTGCCGGCGCGAGCGGTTTCACGCTCACCACGTACTCGGTGTCGGCCTGATAGGCGAGATAGTCATATTCGCCCGTGGCCTCCAGCGTAATGGTGGCGCCGTTCCCAGTGGGCCGGGCGTCGATGTTTTTGACCGGCGTCGCAAAATCGGTCACATCGAACCGGCGCTGGAGCCGCTCGGGCAGGCTGGCGCCACGCAGTTCGAGCTTGATGCGCGACCCTTCGACAAAGGCGTTAACGTCCGCCTGCGTGTCAGCCAGCGTGATGATCAGCCGCCCTTCGCCGTTGTCGCCGCGGCGGAAGTCGAGATTGCGAATGGCATCACCGGCGACGCCGTTGTCGTCCGACGCGGCCAGCACGGCATCTACCGCACTGCTTCTCACGACCGGCGACAGATATTCGCGGGGCCCGGCGTCGCCGACCTGGACGAACAGGTTATTGCCCTCGATACGGGTACTGTAGGGAGCCAGCTGTACCAGATTGAGCACCATGCGGGTGCGACCATCAGCGTCGATCACCACTGCGCTGGAGGCGTTTTCATAACCGAGCGTATGGCGCCGGCTGGCAAGCTTCGAGGTAACGCCAGGGAAGTCCAGCGCGATCCGCGCCGGTCGCTCAATCGAATAACCCTGCGGCTGAGGCGGCGGCTCGTCGAATACGAGCTTCGCTTCAAAGGCGCCACCCGGCAGCGAGTGGAATTCGAGGTCCATCAAACTGGCTGCGGAGAGCATGCCGGAGAATCCCAGCAGACAGGAGAGCAGTCCTGCTCTGCCGATAGCTGCACCGAAGAAATTTTTCATGTTTCCGCCACCCGATACCCGAGGATAAGAGGAGAAAGTCCGTAAGCACTCCGCCACCCGGCGCAGTTGTCTGGTTGTCGTCATTTGATGTCACTGCCCCTGAGCGTCAGCTTGCGTGGCCGCTCGACCCATTCGTTCGGCCCGCTCGAAACAATTTCGAGCAGCGCCACGTAGTTTTCAGTCAGCTCAACGATGCGGCCGTGATTTTTGCCGAGATAGTTACCCATGCGTACCCGATGGACGCTGCCGTCGCCATCCTGGATCAGCGCCCACAGCGTGCCGCCCATTTGCACAGTGCCCACCATGCCGAGCGCGTCGATGCTGAACTGTTCGAGGAACTCCTTCGGACGCGCCGGATCTGGCCGGACATCCGTGTGCCGTTGCAGTCGGGTGATCTCGCGCACCTCCACCGGCGCCTGGAACGGGCTGCGCATGCCCGCCGCCGCGTAGGTGAAAGCCTGGTAGGCCGGGAATACGGGTATCGGATCGATGTGTCCCGCCGGACGAGCGCGCACTTCGGCCATGTACTCATCGAGGTCGGGGAAACTGCTGCCGCCGCAACCCGCCAGCAGCGCTGCCGCTGCCAGCACACTGATTTTGCTGATTCGCGATGCATACTGACTCATGGCTTATGCATCCTTGTAGCGGTAGGTTTTCGCCGAGATGCTCATGGTCAGCGAAGGACCATCCTTGTTCGGGCTGATCGAGAAGTCATGCAGCGTCACGATCCGCGGCAGACTGGCGATGCCACTGACGAAAGTGCCGAAATCGTGATAGCCGCCTGAGACGACGATGCTGATCGGCAGCTCAATGTAGAACTCCTTGACCTGCTCCGGCTCCAGCTTGATGCTTTTGATCTCGAGACCGGCTTCCAGCCCCTTATTGGTGATGTCTTCGAGCAGGCCAGGCACCTCGGTGTCACTCGGCAGCTGCGCCACCAGTGCCCCGAACGACACCTCCATCTCTTCCATCTGCTTGCGCAGCGCGTCGAGGTTTGCCGCCTTGAAAGCCTTGTCAGAAAACTCCTGTTTCAACTGCTGTTCGCGTCCCTCCGCGCCCGCCAGCCGCGCGCGCAGATCGGCGATGGTGTACCAGTAGCCCAGCAGCAGCACCAGCACGAATGCCGCCAGCCAGAACAGCACCTTGACCACCATCGGCCAGCTGCCAATGTTTTCGAAACTCAGCTCGCTCAGGTCGAGCTCGCGCAGATCGCGCAGGGTGTCCTGAAAACTCACGATGATCTCCTCCAGGGCCCTGTTATTTGGATGCCGAACCGCCGGCCGGACGGTTGGCCGGTGCGGCAGATGGATTGCTGATCTGCGCCGTCATGCTGAAGGAGCTCGCCTGCTCGCCGAAGTCGGGAGCAGCAGTCACCGACGTCAGATTGGGGTTCTCGAACCAGTCCGACCGATCGAGCTGGCGCATCAGGCTGGAGACGCGAGTGTTCGATTCAGCGACGCCGATGAAATCGAGTTTCTTGTCGGCGCGCTTCAGCGACTGGTAGAACACACCGTCAGGCAGCGTGCGCACCAGCTCGTCGAAGACACGGACGATCAGCGGCCGCGTGCCCTGCAGGTCCTGAATGATCTTCATGCGGTCGAGCAGCTCGCGCCGTTTGGTCTCAAGCTCGCGAATTTCCGCCACCTGGCGATTCAGTTCATTGATGCGGGTCTGCAGGTAGTGGTTACGCGCTTCCTGATGATCGATCGCAGCATTGACCACCCAGTTGGCGAGCAGCAGCAGCAGAACGGCCGCCACGACCGACGCCACCAGCACCACCAGGAACTCCTTTTTCAGCTCCTGACGGCGCTCTTCCCGCCAGGGCAGCAGGTTGATCTTGGCCATTTACTCGAAACTCCTCAGTGCCAGACCGCAGGCGATCATCAGCGACGGGGCATCATTGGCGAGCGCGGCGGCATCAACCCGGGAGGCAACGGACATGCTGGCCAGCGGGTTGGCGATCGACACGGGCGTACCGAGGCGTTCCCTCACCACTTCCGCCAGACCCGGCATCGAGGCAACGCCACCGGCCAGCAGGATGTGGTCCACATCGTTGTACTGGCTTGACGAGAAAAAGAATTGGAGTGAGCGGGTAATCTGCTGCACCACCGCATCCTTGAATGGCTCCAGCACCTCGTGCTCGTAATCGTCGGGCAGACCGCCCTGCTTCTTCGCCAGCCCCGCCTCCTCCACCGTGAGTCCATAACGGCGCTGAATCTCCTCAGTGAGCTGCTTGCCACCGAAGAGCTGCTCCCGAGTGTAGACCGTACTGCCACCCACCAGCACACTGAGCGTGGTCATGGTGGCGCCGAGGTCAACGATGGCGACCACCGAGTCATCACTCCAGTCGCTCTGGCGGCCGATCAGCCGGAACGCCCGTTCCACGGCGTAGGCTTCCACATCGACCACCTTCGGCACGAGATCGGCCGTTTCCAGCGCCTCGACGCGCGATTCGACATTTTCGCGCCGGCAGGCGGCCAGCAGCACTTCGACCTGTTCCGGGTTGCCGGACGCCGGCCCCTGCACCTCGAAGTCGAGCGCGACTTCGTCCAGCGGGTAGGGAATGTACTGATCGGCTTCGAGACTGATCTGGGTCTCCATGGCGTCGTCGGAAAGACCGGCCGGCAGATCGATCTGTTTGGTAATGACCGCCGAACCGGACACCGCCACCGCCACCGTCTTCAGACGTGTGCGCGAGCGCTCCCAGGCGGCACGGAGCACCGCACTCACGGTGTCGACCTCAGCCAGGTTCTTCTCGACCACGGCGTTGGGTGGCAACGAAGCGACCGCGTAGCTTTCTACCCGGTATGAGTCACCGTTGCGACTCAGTTCGAGAAGCTTCACGGATGAGGAACTAATATCAATGCCCAGTACAGGAACCGAGCGCTTTTTTCTGAATAAACTGCTTATCACAGTATTTTCCTATTTACATCCGTGACTTACAGCACCTTTTTCAAGATGAAGTAAATACCACGAATCTGGAACTGGCAAATGTCCGATGAAAAAAAAGTGCTTATACTTTCACACTTTCAGCATCCGGCTGGCGCCTGCTCACCGCTAACTCGTTAACTAGTCAGGAAAGAATGAAGAATCTCAGCGCTATCTGCCGCGTCTTGCTGATCCTGTTCGTCGCTGCCATTGCCGGCGTGACGCTCATCTGCTCAGCTGCGTTTCTATACCTTAGTCCGAATTTGCCATCTGTCGATGTGCTTCGAGACGTGCGGCTACAGACCCCGTTACGTGTCTATACCCGCGATGGTGAACTGATTGGCGAATTTGGTGAGATGCGCCGCACACCAGTGCAGCTCAACGAGGTCCCGCCGCTCTTCATCAAGGCGGTCCTGGCGGCCGAAGATGACCGCTTTTATTCGCACCATGGTGTTGATTTAGCAGGATTAATTCGCGCCGCCGCGCAGCTTGTAATGTCCGGCAGCATCCAGAGTGGTGGCAGCACGATTACCATGCAGGTCGCGAAAAATTATTTTCTCAGTTATGAGCGCACGTTCTCACGAAAATTTAACGAGATCCTCCTCGCGCTGCAGATCGAACGCAATCTGACCAAGGATCAGATTCTCGAGCTCTACCTCAACAAGATCTTCCTCGGCCATCGCGCGTATGGCGTCGAGGCGGCGGCGCAGGTCTACTACGGACGCTCCATCAACGAACTCGGGCTCGACCAGTGGGCGACCATTGCTGCGATTCCGAAGGCACCGTCAACCACCAACCCGATCACCAATCCGATCCGGGCCAAATACCGTCGCGACTGGATCCTCGGCCGCATGCTGAGCCTGGGTTACATCAATCAGCAGGACTATGAAGAAGCGGTGCGGCGTCCGGTCTTCGCCCGTTACCACGGCTCGCCGATGACACTCGACGCCAGCTATGTCGCCGAAATGGCGCGTCATCGCATGGTGGAACGGCTCGGCCCCCGCGCCTATACCGATGGCTTCCGCGTCTACACCACCATCGACAGCCGCCTGCAGCGGCTGGCAGTAACGGCAGTGCGCGACTCCCTGCTCAGCTATACCGCCCGCCACGGCTATCGCGGTCCCGAACAGCGCTTCCCCGCAGATGGCCAGCCCGACATCGAAGCGTGGACGGCCCGACTGCGCAGCATTCCGGTCATCGGCGGTCTTTATCCGGCAGTCGTAACGGCGATACAGGAGCGTTCATATTCGGCCGTGCTCGCCGATGGTGAGCACGTCATCATCGGCTGGAATCAGGGCATTTCGGGGGCGCGTCGCTATATCAATGAAAACCAGCGCGGGCCGGCGCCCCAGCGAGCTGCTGATGTGGTGGCCGTAGGTGACGTGGTCCGCCTGCAACCGGCGCTGGAAGGCGGCTGGCAGATGGCCTATCTGCCGGCAGCGCAGGCAGCATTGGTGTCGCTGGACGCTGACACGGGCGCCCTGCTGAGCCTGGTGGGTGGCTTCGATTTCCGTCACAGCAAGTTCAACCGCATTACCCAGGCGCGGCGTCAGCCCGGCTCCAGCTTCAAACCCTTCGTCTATGCGGCTGCCCTGGCGCACGGCCTGACGCCGGCGACGGTAATCAACGATGCACCGATCGTGTTCAACGACACCGAACTCGAAGGCAGCTGGCGCCCGGTCAACGACACCGGCCGTTTTTATGGCCCGACGCCGTTGCGGCAAGGGTTGTACAAATCACGTAACGTCGTGTCCATCCGCGTCCTGCAGCAGATCGGCATCAGTCGTGCCCTGAATTATCTCGGCAAGTTCGGGTTCGAACGCGACGAGCTGCCCCGCAACCTGTCGCTGGCGCTGGGCAGTCTCTCCGTCCCGCCGCTGAAAGTAGCGAGCGGCTATGCGATCTTTGCCAATGGCGGCTTCCGGGTGGAGCCCTACCTGATCGAGCGCATCGAGGACATCGACGGCAACCTGATTTTTCAGGCAAATCCGGCGACCGCCTGCCGCGACTGTCCGGAGCCGGAGCCGGAGCTGGAGCTGGCCGTTGCCGATGAAGAGCCGGTGAACACAGCCTCAGCCCGCACCGTCGGCCTCTCGCTGCCGGCGGAGCCGCCGCGCGCCGAGCGTGCCATCGATGCCGGTGTGGCTTACATCATGCACAGCATGATGCAGGATGTTGTCAGACGCGGAACCGCGTCGCGGGCACAGGTCATCAAGCGCAACGACATGGCCGGCAAAACCGGCACCACCAATGGCCCCACCGACGCATGGTTCGCGGGTTATGCCGGTGGCATCGTCACCACCACCTGGCTCGGGTTCGACCAGTTCACGCCGCTTGGCAACCGCGAATACGCCAGCACCACAGCGCTGCCGATGTGGATTGATTACATGAAGGGAGCATTGCAGGGCGTGCCGGAGCGACACTTCCGCCAGCCGGAGAATGTGGTGTCGCTGCGCATCGATCCGGCCACCGGCCTGCGCGCCCGACCCGGCCAGCCCGATGCGATCTTCGAGCTGTTTACCGTCGATACGGCGCCGACCCAGGAAGCCTCACCTTTCCTAATCGACCCGTTCGAGCCGGGCGAGAGCGGTAACATTTCGGTGCAGGACATTTTTTGACGGTGTCATCGACTCCAGCCGGCGCCCAGACGGCCCGGCCTCTGGCACCTGCCCGAAGTTCTTCCGCGGGAGCCTGCCCTGCAGGCGACTAACCAAGGCGCGACACATATTCTGTTCGCCTGCAGGGCAGGCTCCTACAGGACTTCGAGCGCTTCAGCGAGGGTGGTGACGCCGATCACTTCCATGCCGGGGGGCGCTTTCTTCGGTGCATTGGCTCTGGGCACGATGGCGCGGTGGAAACCGTGTTTGGCCGCCTCCTGCAGCCGCTCCTGGCCACTCGGCACGGGCCGGATCTCACCTGCCAGCCCCACTTCACCGAACACCACCAGATCCTGCGGCAGCGCCCGGTCACGGAAGCTGGAGACGATCGCCACCAGCAGCGCCAGGTCGGCACTGGTTTCCAGCACCTTCACTCCGCCCACCACGTTGACGAACACATCCTGATCACCCACCTGTAGCCCGCCGTGGCGGTGCAGCACCGCCAGCAGCATCGCCAGCCGGTTGTGATCGACACCAACAGCCAGCCGCCGCGGATTACCCAGCGCTGAGGTATCGACCAGGGCCTGAATCTCCACCAGCAGCGGCCGCGTGCCCTCCCACACCACCATCACCACGCTGCCGGCGGCCTGCGCCATGCCGCGGGTAAGGAAGATGGCTGAAGGGTTCTTCACCTCGCGCAGGCCGAGCTCGGTCATCGCAAAGACGCCCAGCTCATTAACCGCACCAAAGCGGTTCTTATGACCCCGCAGGGTGCGAAAACGGGAGTCGCTGGTGCCTTCCAGCATGATGGAACAGTCGATCATGTGTTCCAGCACCTTCGGCCCGGCCAGCGAGCCATCCTTGGTGACGTGCCCGACCAGTAGCAGC